>CADCPA010000303.1 GCA_902803135.1 uncultured bacterium | reverse complement strand
CGACCACATCTGCGCGCCGATTGTGGCGGTCGTGGCGGTCTTATACCCGTTACCGGACGTCGGCCTCGTCGTTCCTTCTGTGACGGTGAAGTTCGAGGCCGTGAGGATGCCCGTGTAGTACTTACCGCTCCAGTTCATGGAGGGACGGGTGCTACCACTGGAACCAAAGATTTTGGGGGATCCATCCAGCTTCCATTGAATGGTGTCTTTGCCGAAGAACCCGTTGTCGCCCGGCATGCCGCAGAGCGTCGGCCAGTTTGCGACCTGTCCGCCCGTTGCGAATTCCACGGCTCCCTGGGCGGTGAACTCCTTGCCGAGCGTAATCAAGTCCTTGGTCCAGGCGCACGCGCCCTGCCAGTTGTCGCCGTTCGGGGTGAACACGCACCCGTTCTCCGCCCAAGAGTGGAATTTCGAGCAGTTGAACCACGCGCTGCCGCCGAGCGAACCATTGTTGACCCACTCGGGCGCCGCGGCGTTGTGCGGACGCAACGTGCCTTCGTTGTAGATGCCGTCGAAGTTCACGATCAGGCCTGACTGCACGTAGTCGCCGATGTCGTAGTCCGCTACCGTGCGGAAGCCCTTCGTCATCTCGTAGCGCCAGGTGAGGCGGCGGTTCGCGCCGTTCGCCGTGGGCGTGAAGGTATAGGACGAGACCCCATCGACCTGCGTGTAGGCGATCGTCCGCGCGGACGTGTCCATCGTCTCGAGCAGATAGCCCTTGAGCGTCCAGGTGAAGCCGTTCTCCGTCACGCTCGCCGGCGCGGTGACCGTCTTGGAGCCGGTGCCGCGCACGAGCCAGTTGCCCGTTTCGCACGCGACGCCCGCACGCGACGCGCGCACCGTCACGAGATCCTTCTCCGTCGATTCGCCCCACCGTCCGCGGAAACGAATGTTGTCGAGCTCGCGGTTGCGGGCGACTTCCTCCGTCGTTAGGATACGGTCGTACACGCGCAGGGTGTAGACCGAGCCCGTAAGCTCGCGCGTATTCGACTGGGCGGATCCGCCGAAGTAGTACGACTTCGAACCGATGGCATTGGAGGAGTCATGGAACGTCATGGGCGGCGCAACGCGGCTGTCGCCCACCGCGGCGGCCGATCCATCGACGTAGGCCGTCGCGAACGTGCCGTCCCAGACTCGGACTTCTGGCCTGGGGTCGGCGTTGACATTGGTCTGCTTGAGATAAAGTTCTGCGCCCTTGTTCCCGGTGAACAGCTGGAAGCTGTCGTCGTCAACGCCGAAGTAGGTGGGCCATGTCATGTTCTGTGCAGTGGGGATCACATCGTAGCCGATCTGCACCGTCACCTGGTGCGCGAGCGTGATCGAAGGTGTCTTGAAATAGCTTCCGCCCGTGACGACATACGCATTGTCGCTCCATGCGCCCTCGCCGTTCGATGCATTCTTCACGCCGCGCGTCGCCACGCCGCCGGCCGAGCCGAGGTTGGCCCACGTCGCAGAGTCCATGCTGTGCTCCGCCGTGAGACCTGCGTTGCGGATGGCGTCGAAGTGGAGCAGAAGCCCGTTCGGCACGTAGCAGTCCGCATCGTAGGCGAGCACGCCGTCCGTCATCTTCCAGTTCCAGGTGAGGCGCGTCTGCGCCCACGCCTCGCTGTTTTCGCAGTCAACCGATGTTTCAGTTCCAGTCTTTTCCACGGCCCAGCGTCCGCTGGCCGCATCATACCGTTCGAGCTTGTAGCCGGTCGGCGTCCACGTGCGCTCTGCGGCGTCAGTCGCGCTCGCCGGCGCGGTGAACGTCTGCGAGGCGTCGCTCACCGTGTAGCTGCCGGCGCTCGTGCCGGAAAGCCCGCGTACGGAATCCTCCACGGTCACGGTGGTGGTGCCCGTCCAGGGCTCTTCGACGGTGGACGTTATCGCCTCAGCCGGATCGGGCAGCGTCTCGGCGTCGGGACCCGCCGCGACGCTCGCGGCGATCATCGACTCGGTGAAGGCGACGTTCCATACGCGGAACTCGTCCACCGACATCTTGGCGTCGGCGTCGTTCCACACGTGGCTGTCGCCGAGGAAGAAGTCGT
>CADCPA010000302.1 GCA_902803135.1 uncultured bacterium | reverse complement strand
GCCCGGGTGATCGTGCGGATGAGGGCCTCGCGCACGTCGGCGGGGCGGCGGAAGCGAACCTCGCGCTTGGCGGGGTGCACGTTGACGTCCACCTGCGTCGGCGGCAGGTCGATGAAAAGCACCACGACCGGGCGCACCTCGTCGCGCGTGCGGGGATAGGCCTCGCGCAGCGCATAGGAAATGACGGGGGCCGTGGCGGGGCGTCCGTTGACGAAGATGAACTGATCGCGGCGCAGCGATGTGCCCGCGGAAGGACGCTCGACGTAGCCGTGCACGTGCACGTCGTTCCCGTACGGTTCCGCGGCGGCGGCTTCGGCGGCCCCGACGGGAATGAGCGACTCGGCGAACGAGGCGCCGAAGAGGTCGCGGATGCGTTCCTCCAGCGTGGCGCCGGGCGGGAAACGGTAGGTTTCGCGTCCGTCGAGAATCAGCGTGAAGCCGACGTCGGGGTGGGCGAGCGCATGGGTCGTGAAGGTGGCGCGGATATGGGCCTCCTCCGTCGCAAAGGCGCGGAGGAACTTGCGGCGGGCGGGTACATTGCAGAAGAGGTCGCGCACTTCGACGCAGGTGCCGGGCGGTGCACCGCAGGCCTTGACGTCCGCCAGCGTGCCGGCGTTGACGACGAGCTGCGTGCCGGCTTCGTCCTCGGCCCGGCGCGTTGTCAGCGTGAAGCGCGAGACGGAGGCGATCGAGGGAATGGCTTCGCCGCGGAAGCCCAGCGTGTCGATGCGTTCGATGTCGTCGACGTCGCGGATCTTCGACGTGGCCTGGCGTTCCAGGGAAAGCAGGGCATCCTCGCGCGTCATGCCGCATCCGTCGTCGCGCACGGAGACGAGGGTGCGTCCGCCGGCGACGACCGTCACTTCGATGCGCGTCGCGCCGGCGTCGAGGGCGTTCTCCAGCAGCTCCTTGAGCACGGAGGCGGGCCGTTCCACGACCTCGCCTGCCGCGATCTTGTTTGCCACATGGAGGGGCAGCAGCCGGATATGGCCGTCGCGCGTCATCGGTCGAGCGTCAGCTGCTTGCGCATGAAGGTCGGCACGTCGAGGTCCTCGTTGTGCCAAAGCGTTTTCTCGGCATGGCGGAAGCGCGAGTTCGCCTTGTGGTCGAGAAATCCCTGCTTGGCGCCGCCTTCGGCCGCGGACTTGTCGTCGGCCCGCGCGGAGCCGACACCCTCTTCGAACAGCAGCATGACCACGGAGAGGCGTCCGGAGAATGTGGTCTCGTCGTTGACGGTGCCGAGTTCGAGTGTCGCGCGCGGACCGAAGGCCGCGGAGAGGCCGGAGGTGATTGTGCTGATTTCGGAAAGGCGCAGGTCGTCGCCGGCGAGCACGCCGACCAGCATCGTGCGGACCGGAGGACGAGAGGCGTCGGTCTTGATCAGCGGATGTTCGGCCAGGTTGGCGAGCACCGTGCGGGCACGATCCGGCCCCATCGCGGTGGCGGTGGCGAACTGCGCCCGGCCGCACCGTTTGAGGATCTGATGGAGATGGGCTTCGTCCAAGCGGATGTAGCCGGGCTTCTCGAGAATGCGCCACAGCAGGGTGACGCCCGAGGCGAGCGTGTCGATGCCGCGGGCGAGCGCCTCCTGCATATTGTCGGATCGAGCCGTGGCGACCAGCTGGTTCAGGGGCAGGACGACCGAGACGTCGGCGTGCTGGCAAATGGGACCGGCCGAGGTCTTCGCCACGCGCATGCGTTCCTCTCCTTCGAAGTCGAAGGGAAGGGTGGCGAAGACGAGCGTGACGATGCCGAGCGTATGGAGGTGCTTGAGCAGTTCGCCCGTTGCGCCGCCGCCCGTGCCGCCGCCGAGCGACGTCACGACAACGGCCGTGCTGACGCCTTGGAGGGCGGGATCGATGAGCGACGGATTGTCCTGGAACGACGCGCGGGCGGAAGCCGGCTGGCCGCCGGTACCGCGGCCGGCGAGGCGGTTGCCGCCGAGCAACGTGAAGGGGATGTCCAGGTTCGCGCCGGTCCGCGCATCCGTGTCGAGCACGAGGGCGCGGATGCCGGGGCCGTAGGCCCGCAGGATGCCGTGGGTGACCGCGGCGCCGGCTCCGCCGACGCCGATGAGAAGAAGAGGAGAGGGGAGCGGGTTCATTTGCTGCGCGAGAAGAGGTTTTTAAGAGTCGAGAGGATGCCGGAGGAGTCCGTCTCGTCCTGCTGGGCGAGAAGGAGCAAGCCGGTGATGACGGCGCAGGCCGCGGGATGAGGTTCCCTTTCCAGGCCCTCGATGGCGGACACCAGCGAGCCGACGCGCACGTTGCAGCCGAAGACGGAGGCGGCGAGTTCGACGGCGCCGGGCAGGGCCGAGCCGCCGCCGGTGAGGAAGACGCCGGCGTTGAGGCGGTGGAGCACGCCCTCGGTGTCCAGCTGTTCGCGGATGATGTCGAACAGTTCGAGCAGACGGGCGTTCACGACCGTGTTGAGGGCGCGGCGCGAAATCGTGGCGGCCTTGAAGCCGGGGCTCGGACTGGGCACGTTGACGCGGGCGTTCGCGTCTTCGGCGGAGATGATGGCCGACGCGTCGTTGAGCTTGAGCTGCTCGGCCTGGGTCTTCGAGACCGAAAAGGCGACGCGGATGTCATTGGTAACGTGGTCGCCGCCGACGCCGACGACGTCCGCATAGATCATCTTGCCGTCGACCCAGGCGGTATAGGAGGTCGTGCCGCCGCCGAGATCGATGACGAGGGCGCCGTCTTTCTTGGCCTGGGGCGTGAGCACGGCGGCTGCGGCACAGGTGCCTGCGAACGCGACTTCCGGCAGCTCGAGCTTGGCCTGATGGGCGGCGGTGCGGGCGTCGGCGATGCGCTGCGCCGACCCGTGGATGCAGAGGGAGCGCAAGGTGAGGAGGCGGCCGCTCATGCCCTTGGGCGACGAGATGTTGTCCATGTCGTCGAGCGAGTAGCTGATGTGGGAAATCTCGATGGGATGGCGGTCCGTCGCGAGGCTGGCCTCTTCGGAACGCGCGTCGACGACCTGCAGGTCTTCGTCGTGGACGACGCCGCCTTCGACGGAGGCCTGGGCGTTGACGTATTTGGTGCGGATTTGCGGACCCGAGACCGCGAGGTATGCCTGGGCGATGGAGTAGTCCGACTGGTCTGCCAGGTTGCGCAGCACGGACTGCACGGAATAGCGGGCCTGGGAGATGTCGACGATCTGGCTTTTGCGGACGCCGGCCGAGGGAATGGCGCTGAGCGCGGAGACTTTGATGCGTCCGCCGCCCAAGGGTTCGCCGATGGCGATGACGGTGCGGGTGGTGCCGATTTCAAGGGCGGCAACCGGTTCGGAGAGACTCACGGGTAGATCCTTTCTAGTTGCCGGCGCGGAAGTTGGAACCGCTGGCGGTGATGCGGCTGTTTTTCCCCCAGTCCGTCGCAAGCCAGAGCGTCGGATGCGGCGTCAGGCGCGTGGCGATGGCTTCGGAGAGGTGTCTCAGCTGGCGGGCGAGCGACTGGCGCGAGACGCTGGAGTCGTCCTGCATGCGGTCCCAGGCGATCTGGGCATGGTCGAGATTGCCGAGTGAGACGAGCAGATAGTCCTTGTGGGACGTGTCGACCTCCTGCACGCGCAGATCGGAGAGCTCGGGCAGGCTGGCGACTTCGACGAGGCGGAGGGCCGCGGCGGTCAGGCCGGAGAGTTTCTTGCCGGGAGGCGTGGGCGTATCGGTCGCCTCGCGGACGATCGGGAGTCGCGAGGTCAGATCGGAGGAGTTGTAGAGGAAGACGACGCCGTCGGAATCGGAGACGCGTCCGCCGGTCGACGCGCCCTTGCGGGAGGCGATGCGCGCGAGCGGCTCGCGTTCGACGACGTCGATGGTGACGCGGTTGGGCAGGCGGCGTTCGATGCGGATGTCGCGCACGTTCGGCACGCGCTTGAGAAGGTCGGCCCGAAGATCTGCAAAGGGGATTTCAGCGAGGTTCGCCCCGTTCGTCAGACCGAACTGGAGCGTGACGACCTCCGGGTAGACCATCTTGCCGGTGGTGATGACGACGTCCAGCTCCTGGTCGTCGACGCGGCACTGTTCGTGCCAGATGCCGGTCAGCGTCGAGGCGGCGATGGAGAGGCCGGCAATCGCGCCGCCGAGCAGGATGAGACCGACGACGCACAACGAGATCAGGAGACCGGTTTTCGGCTCGCGCTTGTTCGTGTTGCGCTTAATCATGGGCGGCGCTCCCGAGTACGCGGTCGCAGAGGGAGGGCAGGGAGAGGCCGGCCTTCTGCGCGGCCTTCGGCACAAGCGAGTGGCTCGTCATGCCCGGCGAGGTGTTGAGTTCGAGCACGTACATCTGGCCTTCGGGCGTCACGCGGAAGTCGACGCGCGTCACGCCGCGGCATCCGGTGGCGTCGAACGCCGCCTTCGCGAGGCGCTGCATTTCAGGGCAGAAGCCATCTTCCGGGAACGGATAGCGCGTCTCGTTGGAATTGTATTTCTCCTCGTAGCCGTACCAGCCGCCAGGGGCGCAGATTTCCACGACAGGCAGCACCTCGTCGCCGAGCACGCCCACGGTCGTCTCGCGGCCGGGAATGAAGGCTTCGACCAGCGCTTCGCCTTCGCCGCCGAACTTCTCGCGGTCGATGCGCGCGGCATCGGCCACGGCCGAAGCGAACGCCTCGGGCGTCTTCACGAGGTAGACGCCGACGGAGGAGCCGTCGCGCGGCGCCTTGACGACGCATGGATAGCCGAAGGGAGAACCGTCCAGCGGTTTCGACGGAGTGGCCACGGCCCACGGCGCGGTGGGCACGCCGACGGCGTCGAGGCATTTTTTTGTGGCGATTTTGTCCATCGCCACGCGGCTCGCCGCGGCGCCCGGGCCCGTATACGGAATGCTGCGCGCGTCGAGGGCGGACTGCACGCCGCCGTCTTCGCCCCAGCCGCCATGGAGGGTGATGTAGCAGGCATCGACGCCGGCGGGCAGGGCCGACAAATCGTCCGCATCGAGAACGACGGGTATAACCTCGTATTTTCCAAGGGAAACGAGCGCTTCGGCTACATTATGACCAGAGACCAGCGAGACTTCGCGTTCGTTCGAGGTACCGCCCATGAGGACGGCGACTTTCTTGAAATTGTTCATGACAGAATTATACCAAAAAAAATCCATGGTGTCAAAAGTCGAAATAATGGCTATTTATGTATAAATTCGTTCGGTTTTGGCTGAAAGTTTAAGATGTGTCGTCTGAAGTTCAATTCTGGGACCCAGAGCGAGTTGTCGATTTCATCGTATGCATGGAACTCCACCTTGCATCGCAGATGTCTATATCGTCGCCGTGTCACCTGTTTCCCTTTGACCGGTTGTGCGTCCGGTACTCCCACTCCAGATCGTCGAGGTCGATCCGTCCGCTGGCGTTGGTGTCGTGGTCGAGGACGAATATCTTGCCGCGTTCGTTCTTCGGGCGGCCGCCGAGCAGAACGGCGGCGTACTCGAAGAGGACGCCGTACTTCTCGCGTTTCGCCTCGGGCGCGTAGCTCGTGGAGATGAGCTTCTTCAGCCCCAGCGTCTCGAAGTTCTGGGCGAAGAAGCGCGTGAAGTTGCTCCACTCCGGATCGTCGCACGGGAGGAGAACCGTCTTGCCCCGGAACACGTCGGGGTCGTAGTCGAGATAGGCATTGATCTCCTTCTGGATGTCGGCGTACTGCGTGTAGAACTCGTCGTTCTTCGCATTCTTCGCGGCTGAAAGTGTTTTATTCTTGCTCATGTTTTTCCCTCTTTTCTGACTCAACCCGTCTTAAGTACGAGTCGATTGCGAATTGTTCGTCGAATTCAAGAAGTCCGTCGTAATAGCCATCCCACATAAACTCAAATGATGCCACAATCTCATTGTCGATAATGAAAAGGGCTCTTTGGCATGTTTTTCTCCGCTATTTTTGTTGTAAGATCCTTTACACTTCATTCTCTCACTAATTCAGCATCTATCACTAATTCAGCATCTATCTCTACTTTGTCAAAAAAAACCACAGGTACATACTTGACGTTCTTTTGAAATAGATTCGCCAAATCGCAGGCATCCTTGCATTGCTGCATTTCTGAAAATGTTACATATTCAACGGCGACGGAGGCGGCAAGAATCCGTTCACAGTCTTTTGGAATGGGGATTTTGTACATCAAGGAACAGTATGGCGAAATTGTAACACCTATATTTCGCGCCGGCTCAAGAATCTCAATGGAGGACAACGTATATTCAAAATACGGGCGCAAAGTTGAATAATGACTCATGTCTTTAGAATCACAGTATTTGATTGCATAAGGCAAATCGGCTATGCCGCGATGAACTATCATGTACTGGCTTGTCATGTTTATGACGTAACAACAAATCCAATCTTTGTATATGCCTGCCCTAATACAGAAATTGGAGGTTGTATTGCTACCGTCAAACCATTTCGCCATGTCCTCGTGCTCTGTTGAACCGCTCTCAATTGAGAATGTGTAGCTGCGGTCAATCGTAACTCTCACATATTGACAACCGCATACAAGGCATAAGGCCATCATTACCGCTAAGCAAAACTGCATTTCATTTTCCTCCGATTTTACGAATACATTTTGATGGAATGTAGCGAAGTTCACTTTCCGTCTTTAATCTTGGCTTGCTGATCTCCAAGGTTTCCTGTGTATTCGATGTCCGGCGTCCTCTACCATTCCACGTACTGTGACATGAAACAATCAAGCGTGTCCCAGATGAGTTTTTCATGTTATTGTTTACAACCTCGATAACCTTTTTTTGATCTTTGAGGCCATCACTATAGAAAATGGCCATACCCACACCACTAAACGCAGGCTCTCCATGGGCTGCATAGGCAACATAATCGTATGATTCAGTTACCCTCGCCGATTCTTTGGCAAGAACCTTCACTGATTGAGAAAAACTCTCTTCGATACGAACTAACGATGATAATTCCCGTGCGACTTTTTTCCGAAAATCATCTAAGTTTCCGTTAAACGATTTGGTGCCAAAGAAAACTTTTCCTTTATCCCTTAGGCAATTATATTTTTTCTCGGAGAAACTTTGTAGGCGCACATATATTCGCATGCTCTCTTGTAAGGCCAACTGCATGTGATTTTGCACCTGTTTAAACGCACTAGCGTCATCTCGTCGGGGTGTTTCCCTACCTGCAAGGATTACCACCACCATGTCACCCAAAGGATCTATAACGTTAATAGCATTGTTGGCAACGAACGATGTCAAATTCTCCGAACCTTCTTCCTCCAATGGATCTCTAGTGAGCCAACGCATGAGAATGGGGTGGTAGAAACGATAGCCATAGTAGTAGAGGCCGATTTCGATGTCGAAGTACTTTGTCGAGAAGCGGTGGCGGAAGAAGTCTGCGAGCGGGCCAAACTTGGAGATGGTGTTGCCGAAGGCGTCGTAGATGTATTGCGCGACGGTGTTGCCGCTGGCATCTAGGTAACGTGTAATGTTACCGTTGTTGTCGTAGCATGGAATGTAGATCGTCCCGTTGGTGGTGAGGTAAAGCAGTCCGCCGACGCCACCTGCGCCTTGCAAATCGCCTGAGATGTCCTTGCCCCAGAAGTAGCGAATCGTCGATGTTGTGCCGTTCGTGTAGGCAACGCGCTCCTCTATGAGATTCCAGTCGTCGTAGAAGAAAGTAGTCGTTGTTTCGGATGTCACCTTCTTCACGCGGCGGGACTTCGCGTCGTAGAAGTTCGCGAGGATCTGAACGCCATTTGAAGAAACCGTCTTTAGCCGATTGGCGGTATCGTAGGCGAACGACAGGACGCCGTCGGTGAGCAGATTGCCGTCGAGGTCGTATGTCGGAACAACGGGCCATGGCGGCGCGTTGGGGACAACGCGCCCTACCATCGTGTACTGGTTTAGGCAGTTGGCGGAATAGGTGTTTGTCGTGCCATTGAACGAGGCGATGATGGAATTGCCAATGGAATCGTATTCGTGCGTCTCATTGTTGCCGTCAATTGTCGCAGACGTCACCTCGCTCCTGTCATTGTAGCCGAACGTGTCGGTATTGCGGCTTGTCGGGCGGCTGAGTGCGTCGTATGCGTATGAGAAGGTTTCCACGTCTATGCCGTTTACGGAGTTGGCGATGCCCGTCACGGACGAGCGGCGATAGGCATCT
>CADCPA010000301.1 GCA_902803135.1 uncultured bacterium | reverse complement strand
GAGCCGCCAGAACGACCTGCGCGGATGCCGCCGCGTGCTGCCGAAGTCGCTTCTTGACGTGAAGGCCGACATCGAGAAGCGCAAGGGAGTGAAGCTGCCGGACCAGTTCTACGTGCGCTACGACCGTCCTGAACGCAACCCGTGGCTGAAGGAGGGGCTTGCGAAGGGCATCTTCACGGGCAAGGACGATCCCGACTACAAAAAACTGCTCGACGAGATCGTCAAGGCGCGTCCGATGCTGGATCTTCGCAACGACGTTGACTTCCGCGACGTGATCGGCGCCCTCAAGTGACGCAATACTCGTACTTGACCTCAAGCGGAAAGATGGCTTTCAAGCGTCGTCATGCCGCCGTTCGGTTCGTGCCTGGTTCCCATATTTGGGAGCTGAGCGGTGGTTCAACGCACCATGATGACGGTTCCGCCGGCGCGGCTGATCTTGAGCCCTTCCGCCTCCGCCCGCACCTTGTAGCGGGCAGAGGCCGTGGCTTCGTCCAGCACGAACTTCACCGTGCCGGACGGCGCTTCCGGCCATGTGATGACGTAGGGAGCGTCAGATTCGGCAAGCTCCTCCAGATCGGAGCGGCCTTCGAGATTGACCGTCACGGTGGCGTTTTCCGCAAACGAGACCTTCGTGTTCTTGTCGCTGTAGTCCTTCGTGTTCGCAAACTTCGAATTCCACGAGCCCGTCTGCCCGGAGAGGTCGATCGTGGAGCCGTCCATCATCGTCATGTTGAAACCGTATCTGGAAGCCGGCAGGTACGTGCCGTATATCTCCATTGTCTTCGTGCTTTTCACGTCGCCCTGCGCCGGCATTGCCGTGAAATCGAAAACGGACGAATTGCCAGAGGCCGGCTCCATGCGGAGCGAGGATTTCTCAAGGTCGAGGCTAAGGCCGTCCTTGCCGTTCAGATTCGCGATATGCACCCAGGCGTAATATGCCGCTCCGCTCCCGTTCACCGCCGTGGCCGGCACTTCTACCTTGAGCGTTCCGTTGGAGATCGTCGTCGTCGCCGACGTCGTTCCCGTCTTGGAGGCGATGTAGAAGTCGGGGTCGTTGCCGTCCAGCCTGAGCGTGAGCGCAAATCCGCCCAGATTCCATTCGGACCCCGTGGCCTTGATGTCGTGGGTGCCGGCGACGTTGGCAAACGTTATTCTGGAATCCGCAGTCTGCGTGAGATGCAACGGAAGCGTGCTGTCGCCTTGGAAACTGGTAATCGTGCCGCCCGCGAGCACCATTGTGCACGCGCTCGCGTCCTTGCCGTAAAGATCGAACGTCGTGCCGCTGCCGACAGTGACAGTTCCCGTGCCAAGGCATGAAGTCACCTCCGCGCCGAGCCGCACAGTTCCGGCCGCCACGTCCGTGCCGCCCGTGTAGGACTGTTCCGTCTTCGCGGCCGTGAAGATGCCCGCCCCTTCCTTGACGACTTTGAGGTTGCCGGCGATGGCGATCGCCGAGTTGACGAAGCTCGCGCCGTCGGCGACTTCGATGTGGAGTTCGCCGGGATGCTCCGGATCGGCGGAAGCGTCCGTAATCGTGAACGATGTTGTCACATTGCCGTCCGGCCCTTCCAGAAGAAGCGTCTGTCCGTGCAGATCGACGACGGAATCAGGCGTCACCTTCGCGAAGTCGAGTCCGCGCCATGCTGCGCCGTTCGCGAGAACGACATTGTCGAACGTGATCGACCTGTATGCGGGCATCATGCCGGAGGAGACCGTGAAGGCCGTCTCTCCGCGCACGGTTACGGCAGTCACATCCGTGGGCGCGGCGTTTTCGATCAAGCCGCCGTAGGAGTTCCAGCACGTCCAGTTCGCGGAATCGGAAAGATTGCCCGGATCCGTGCCGGCGCCTGTGTAGAGCGCGGTGTTGGGCGCGGTATCGGCCACCACAAGCCCGGCGTCGCTGACGGCGCGCACCCAGCCGATGCGGGCCGCGTCGCAGTCCTCGCCCGCCGTGAGCGGCGAGCCGACGCTCGCGTAGAACTCGCCCGTCACGGCATCGAACATTCCAACCGTTCCCTCTGCATCGACAACGGGCTTGAAGTCGCGCGCCATTTGCTGCGGCGTGTAGAGCGAGAACGACTTGAAGTAGCCGATCATCGTATCGTCGTAGATCGCGCCGTTCTTCATGTTGCGGTAAAGCGCAATGCCGTATCCGCCCTCAATGAAGTCGGCCGCGGTGATTCCGCTGCCGTACGCCGTGCCGTTGACGATGAGATTCGTCACGGAAAACACGACATGGTAGTCGGTGTTGTTGACGACTGTTCCAGTGAACTGGTAGGCCTTGACATTATTCGGCGCGTTGGCATAGCCGTTGCATTCACGATCCAACATGTTGTTGTTGGAATCGCCCGCCTTGCGGTAGCGGCAAATGCCGTAGTTTCCGCGTTTGTCGGTGCCGCAGAAAGCGCCGAATATGTTTTCGTAGATTGCGGTCTGGGAAGATGTCTTTCCCGTGCCCCATTCCGTGTTGTCTCCGGTGAACTGCATGTCGAAATCCGCAATGAGATGGCGGCGCGGCGCGATGCCTGAATCGATGTAGGCCGTGCCGTCCGAGTGGGCGTACGTCACTTCCTTCACGTATGGCAGATTGTTCGTCTGCATCAGGAAGAAGCGGTATCTCGTGCTCGCGGCCTTGAAGAGGTCGGGGAACGTGTAGGTGTATTCAGCGGTGTCGGGGGCGATCTCGGCAATTGGCATGAAACCGCTCCAGGCGAACTTGTCCTTTCCGGCGTCGTCGGCGCCGTATGCCACGAAAAGCGTGTGGGCGCTGCCGCGCCGCCCGCCGAACGAGAGCGTGGCGGAATCGTTGTCGGATGCAGCGACCTCCATCGTGGGCTCGTCATTCGCGTCGATCTTGAGAATGTCGCCAAGCTCCATGCCGGCGCGGCCGCACTCGTAGATGCGCCGAATGTCATCGGAGGAAAGCGCGCGATTCCAAAGCGCGAAGTCGTCCAGTTGTCCGGTGAATATTCTGTTGTAGTTGCAGTCGCCTTGCTGTCCGAGAACGAACGGGTAGCCGGTATCCATGTCGAAGCTGGACAACGACTTGTTCTTCGACGTGAACGTTCCGTCGCTCTTGCCCTGGTACATGGTGAAAGAACCGCTCTTGCCGACCATGGCGTAGAACGTCCATTTGCCGGCCCCTTCGCCTGTGAACTGCGTGTCACTGGCGGTCTTGTCTATTCTCGCGCTTCCGTTCGCGGCATTGAACTGAACAGTTGGCTTGTTGCTTACGGTCTTGGCGCAAAGGAGAGCCCCTTTGGCAGTTCCTCCCCAGTTCTTGGTGGCGAATATCACAGGGTCGTTGTCCAGTGCGCCGTGGTTGGCCGAGATTATGGCGGTGAAGCTCTTGTTTTAATCCTCGAAGCCGAGCGAGTTGTTCGCGAGCGTTGCGGAGTCGGAGCCCGTCAGCTTCACGTATGCGCCGCTGGGAATGTCCAGGCACTTGCCGATCATGCCGTTGTTCACAAGCGCCGGCGGCGTGGCGGTGGAAGCCTCGGGTGTGACGGGGCTACCTGCTACGGCGTTCTCCGTCAGCGAATTGTTGAACGGCAGATATACCGCTAGTCCGTCGTTGAGCGTGAGCGCGCTCGCGCTCAACGCACAGAGGGCAGCCGCCAAAGCAAAGACCCTCCCAAATGCGGACGCAATGAATTGCGTCCCCTCTACATCGTTCGTCGTCTTTTGCGGGTTATGCATTCTTGCTCTCCTTTGTCCGTGTCTCCAGCGCATATTATAGCATATTTCCCATCCGCGATGTTCCACCTCCGCGAAAAAGACCGTCCGTCAGCGCATCATGAATATGAAAGGCTGGGGCGGGACCACCTTCAATCCCGCATCGAAGACTTTGCACCCGTAGCCGCGCCGAGTCGAATCGTCGTCGAGGACGAACGTCACGGTGTCCGCCGGCTTCGTCGCCCACGTGACGACGTACGGCGACTCCGAACTCGCAATCGCCTTGAGGTCTTCTCTGCGTCCGTGTACATCCACGGCTATCGTCGAATTCTCCGCGAACTGGAGATTGCATAGCGTTGCGTATGTCTTGCCGCCGTAGAGCGGATTCGTGAATGTGCAGCTGTACGCGCCGGACCACTGCGAAAGATCCAACGTCGAGCCGTCCATCATCGTCATGTTGAAGCCGCGCACCGTCTGCGGCCTGTACACGCCGTGAATCTGAAGCCGGTTCGACTCGTAGCTGTACACGACATTCGCCTGGTCCGGCGGATTCGCCGTGAAGTCCCGGACCTGCGAAGTCGCAGTCTTGTTGTTCGAGACATTGCAAAGACGCATGCACGTATTGCCGAGGTCGAGGTTCAAACCTTCCCCTCCGCGCAGCTTGTTGATCTGCACATAGCCTTTCGTCTCGTCGTTGTAGGCATTGACCATAACGGCGAAGGTTCCATTGGAAATCGTGACGTCCTTCACGTTCAGGTCTGGATCGTAGCCGTACATCGCGACTGAAAGCGTCTTGCCGCCGAGGTTCCACACCGCGCCGGAGGGAATGGTCATGTCGTGGTTTTCGGGCAGCACGGCGAGCTCGAGAGTCGAATTCTCTGTCAATGCAAGCGACGAAGGCAGCGTGGCGTTGCCGCCGGTATTGGTGATCTTCCCGCCTGCGAGAACAAGATTCACGGCCGAATCGGCGAAGCCGTGGGCGTCGTAAATCGCCCCTGACGGGATGGCCGCGGGACCCGTGCCGAAATGGCCTGTTCCCGACGAGCCGACGCGGACGGCGCCCGCAACCACATCCGTGCCGCCCGAATACGTCTGGCCCGCCTTCGCGGCGGAAAACGTTCCGTCGCCTTCCTTGCGCAGCTTCAGGTTTCCGGTCAGGGACACGCCGCAAACGAGCGTCGCGCCGGACGCGACCGAGACACGAACCGTGCCGGGTTCCCCATGCGAGCTGTCGGTGACGGTGAACTCGCCCAAAGATCCACTTGCCTCGCCTGCGAGGAACAGCGTGCGCCCCTTGAGATCGACAACGGAGCTCGCCGTGACCTTGGAGAAGTCGAGGCCGCTCCAGTCCATGACGTTCGTCGGCGTGGCGGCGGTGAACGTCAGGCTCGCGCAGGCTGGCATCGCCGCGCCGTTCGTCACGGCGAACGCCGTCTCCCCTGCGACAGCGACCGCCGTCTCCTCCGTGGGAATCGTGTCGGCGGCGAGCTGCGTGCCGTAGCCGTTGTAGCAGATCCAGTTCGCGCCGTCGGTGAAGTCAAGCGGATCGGCCCCTGCGCCGGTGTAGGTGGCCGTCATGGGCGCCGCGCTGCTCGCGTTGAACGACTGCGAGACGCATCGCACCCATCCGCAGCGCGTGGAATCCCTGTCCGCGCCCGCCGTGAGCGCCGTCCCCTCGCTCGACTGGAACTGCCCGGTCACGCGGTCGAACATTCCCACCGTGCCGCCGGCATCGGCGACGGGGATGTAGTCGCGCACCATGCGCTTTGGCGTGTAAATGGCAAAACTCTTAAAGTAGCCGATCATCGTGTCGTCATAGATTGCGCCGTTCTTCAGATTACGATAAAGCGTAATGCCGTACCCGCCCTCGATGAAGGCCGATGCTGCGATTCCGCTGCCGTATGCCGTGCCGTTGACGACGAGGTTCGTCGTGGAGAACACAACGTGGTAGTCGGTGTCGTTGACGCAGCTCCCGACAAACTGATAGCTGTTTCCGGTGTTGATCTCGCGATCCCATTTGTTGTTGTTGGCGTTGCCGGAATATCGATAGCGGCACATGCCGTAGTTTCCCTTTTTGTCCGTGCCGCAAAACGCGCCGAACATGTTTTCGTAGATTGCCGTCTGCGTATCGTTCTTTCCCGTGCCCCATTCCGTGTTGTTCGCGGTAAGGCGCATGTTGAACTCAGTTGTCAATTCGCGGCGCGGGGCAATGCCGGAGTTGAAATAGGCTTCGCCGTCGGAGTGTGCGTATTCGACCTCTTTCGCGTAGGGCAGATTCGCCGTCTGCATCAGAAAGAACCGGAATCGGGCGTTGGCGGCCTTGAGCTGCTCTGGGACGTTGTAGGCGTACGATGACGTGGCGGACGGTATGTCGGCGATCTTCTCGAACGATTCCCAGGCGTATTTGTCTTCGCCGGCGTCTGCTGCGGCGTAGGCGATGTAGAGCGCGTGCGTGCCGCTGCGGCGTCCGCCGAAGGAAATCTCATACGCGCCGTCGGATGGAGATGCCGCCTCCATCGTGGGCGCGTCGTTCGCATCCATCTTCAGGATGTCGCCAAGCTCCATGCCCGCCCTTCCGCACTCGTAGATGCGGCGGATGTCCTCGTGCGAGAGGCTGCGCGTCCAGAGCGCGAAGTCGTCGACGCCGCCGGCAAAAGGCTTGGAATAGCCGCCGGTGCCGTCCTGCCCGATGTAGAACGGCATCCCCGAGGCGACCGTGCCGCCGGGCAGCACGCCCGACGCCCAGTGAAGCGTCCCGTCGCTGCGTCCCTGATAGACCGTGAACACGCCGTCCTCCGAACGCGTGACGGCATAGAACGTCCAGACGGACGCGCCCTCCGTCGGGAACGGATAGACGTCCAGACGGGTCCTGCCGTCGCCCACGTTGAGTCCTACGCCGGCGTGCGTTCCGGAG
>CADCPA010000300.1 GCA_902803135.1 uncultured bacterium | reverse complement strand
GCTGCCTGGAGTGCGGCTGCCACGACTTCGAGGACTGCAAGCTCATCCGCTACGCGAACCTGCTGCAGGCCGACTGCAAGCGCCTGCGCGGCGACTACCACCCCGGCTTCGTGGAGCAGAAGCTCGTCACGATCGAGCGCAACCAGCGCAAGTGCGTACTCTGCAACCTCTGCGTGCGCGTGTGCGCCGAACAGGCGAAGCAGGGGCTGCTGGGCCTCGTGGGACGCGGATTCAAAACGGTCATCAAGCCCGAGTTCCAGAACCCGGCCGCCACGGCGGTGTGCAAGGACTGCCACCTCTGCGCGGACAACTGCCCCACCGGCGCGCTGAAGTTGATTGGGTAGACCCGCAAATCGGCACTGCGTCTTCTGGCGCCCTCGGTCAATTTCCCGCGGCAATCCGTTGGAGATTGACGATGGCCGAGTACGGGTCGTCGGAGGTGCAGACGGCGCGCACGACCGAGAAGTTCTTCGCGCCGGCCTTCAGCAGTTCCGGCAGACGCTCGGGGTCGATGCCGCCGATGCAAACTGCCGGGAACGGAACGGAATTCGCCATCTGCACCGCGGTTTCGACGCCAAGCGTCGGATCGGGGATGTCCTTGGTCGGCGTCGCCCACACCGGTCCGACGCCGATGTAGTCGGGCTTCTGCGGAATCGCCGCCAACGCCTGGGCGGGATTGTGCGTGGAGAGCCCGACGATTTTCAGCGACGGATACTTCGCACGCACCTCGGCAACCGACATGTCGGCCTGGCCGACATGCACGCCGTCGGCCTCCACCTCCGCGGCGATGGACGGATCATCGTTCACGATGAAGAGCGTCTCCGTGCCGCGCGTCACCCCGCGCACGGCCTTGGCCATCGCGACGATCGCCTCACGCGGACAATGCTTCATTCGCAATTGGATGATCTTGACCCCGGCTTTCACCGCGGCCTTCGCACATTCGACGTATCCGACCTTCGGATTCGTCATCACCAGATAGAAGCCAAAATCCGTCATCTAAACCCCACTCTCCCTGTTTAAGCTCTGCACTCAACGCCTGCACTCAATGCTCGGCACTCTCAACGCTCAACCCCCAACTCTCAACTCATAACTCTCAACTCATAACTCTCAACTCTTAACTAACTAGATCCGGTTGTCCCAGTTCTTGAACACGACTTCCTGTCCGTTGGCCTTGATGGCCGCATAGACTTCAGCCGGCGAACGCCGGTCCGTCAGCGTGAACTGCGCGACATCGGCGGCGTGTTCCTGTTCGAGAACGGCGTAGCCGCCCGGCGTCACGCGGCTGCCCGCGCTCATGTTATCTGCCGCAACCTGCACGATGTAGTCGCGGAACGAGGGCGACTCGCGCGTGGAGACCGTCATGCAGCTTTGCGGAAAGACAATACGGAACGCCAGCATCATCAAGTCCACATCCTGCTCGGAGACTTCGCACGGCGGCACAAAACCGCCGTCGACACGGCAGAACCGCGGAAACGCGAACTGGATCTTCGACTCAAAGCATTCCTTCATGAGATAGAAGGCATGGGCGCCCAGCGAAGCCGCCTCGGGACGCCAGGGACAGAGTCCGAGCAGAAACGCGCAGCCCAGCGTGCGGAAGCCCGCCTTGCCGGCGCGCAGCTGGGTCCAGAGCCGCCATTCGTAGTTGCTCTTCGGTCCGGCCGGATGGAAGTACTTGTAGCGCTCCGGATCGTACGTCTCCTGGAAGCAGGTGAGCGATTCGTAGCCGGCCTCGAACAGGGCCCGATACCCCTCCTCGGACTGCGGCGCCACTTCGAGGGAAAGATTCGAGAACATCTTTTTCAGCATGCGGCCGACTTCGCAGAAATGCGCGATCGTATTGACGCGCGGATCTTCGCCCGCCACGATGAGCAGGTTGTCGATGCCCGTCGCCTTGATCGCCTCCGCCTCGAGGCGGATTTCGTCCATCGTCAGGTTGCGGCGAACCGTACCCGTGTGCGACGTACGGAAGTCGCAGTAGCGGCAGGAATTGACGCATGTGTTGCCGATGTAGAGCGGCGCATAGACGCTGACCGTCTTGCCGTAATACTTGAGGCGGGCCGTGCGCGCTTTGAGGCGCATGTCCGTCTTGAACGGATAGGCGGCGGGCGAGAGCAAGTTCAACAAGTCGAACCAATCATGACGGTCCTTGGCCAGGGACGCCCGAACCATGTCAGGCGTCACCTTCGCGAAGTAGGCGTCAACTTGTTCTTCGGTGTATTTTAAAAGCGGAAACATAATGAATGTCCTGAGCCGAGCTCAATCAAACAATCAAACAATCAAACAATTTGAAATCAAACAATCAAACAATTTGAAATCAAACAATCAAACGATTTGACATCGAACGGTTACCTGAAGATATCCATGGGTGACGTGGCGCTCGCCGTCACCCGCGCGGTCGGCGGACCCGCCTTGATGCCGATTTCCGCGGCCTGAACGGCCAGGTTGAACGCCCGGGCCATGGCGACGGGATCGTCCGCCGCGGCGACGGCCGTATTGGCGAGGACGGCGTCGGCGCCGAGTTCAATCGCTTCGGCGGCATGCGACGGCAGGCCGATGCCCGCATCGACGACGACCGGCACATGGCTCTGCTCGACGATGATCTCGATCATGTCGCGCGTGCGGATGCCGCGGTTCGAGCCGATGGGCGAACCGAGCGGCATGACCGCCGCCGCACCCGCGTCTTCGCAATGGCGGGCCAGCACGGGATCGGCGTTGATATACGGCAGCACGACCATGCCGAGCTTCGCGCACGCCTTGACGGCGGCGAGCGTTTCGACCGGATCGGGCAACAGATAGCGGGCGTCGGGGTGAACCTCGATCTTGATCCAATTGTAGCCGGCCGCCTTGCCGATCTTTGCGATGCGCACCGCTTCGTCCGCAGTGCGCGCTCCGGATGTATTGAGCATCACCTCGACCTTGGAGCGGTCGATGACCTTTAGAATGTCGTCGTTCGCGGCATCCCCTTCATGCACGCGCGTCAGCGCCGTCGTCACGAGTTCCGTGCCGCTCGCCGCCAGCGCCGCGCGCAACAGGTCGCCAGATGCAAACTTGCCCGTGCCGAGGAAGAAGCGATTCGTGAACGTGCGACCGCCGATGACCAGATCTCTCATTTTCAGTTTTCCTATTAACCAATTTCGACTCGTTTAAAAGTTAGCTTATTCGAACATTGTCTCTAGGGTTCTTTCCCCAAGAGCAGTGCGACCACGGCATTGGCCTGCATCGCCGCGGCAATGCCGACACGGGGCGAATGGGGGGCGACGTCCGCGGCGACGCCCGTCTCGCCATCGCCGACGGCCACGATCTTCGTGCCCAGCTTGCGGACGCGCAAGGCGTTCGAGCGGCCCCAGCCCGCCAGACCGCTGGCAGTGACCAGCCGACGGCCCGACGGCATCAGTGTGGACAGAATCATGGCTTTGGAAGCGACGTCGTCGAACGCCTCGACGACGATGTCGCAATCGGCAAACAGACGCAGCGTCGATTCCGCGTTGAGCTTCGCGTCGACGGCTTGGATGTCCGCCGAAGGCTCGATCCGCAGCAGATTGGCCTTCAAGGCCGCCACTTTTTTCTGCCCGATCTGGTCGCGGAAGAAGAATTGCCGGTTGAGGTTGGATTCAGTGACGACGTCGAAATCGGCGACGACGAGATGGAGAACGCCGGCGCGGACCAAATGCAGGGCGCAGTTCGACCCCAGTCCGCCGGCACCGGCAATGCCGATGCGCGACCGCTCGAGAATCCCACGCTCCGCCGGCGTCAGATAGGGGTTTGCAGACACGGCTCAACCTCCCGTGGCCAGACGGAACACGTCGACGGAGGATCCGGGTTTGAGCGGCACATCGGCGAGATGGGAACCCGGAGGGTAGACTTCGCCGGCATATTCGACGATCGCCCGTGCGGAATCGACGCCGCGTTCCGACAGAAAAGCGGCAACCGAGTTCTGCCCGGTCTCGACTTCCTGTCCCTGATACACAACCTTCATCTCTTTCCTTTCCTACGCGGGCATTACCCCGATCCTCCCTCGCCGCGCGACGGAGGACTTTGCCAGGTTCAACCGGTTGTCTCTCAGCCAGACACGCACCAGCGCATCTTGGCACCCGGATAAAGATGGGTTACATTATAGCATTTTTCGGTCAAACGCAGAAGCTCAAATATTGTCGACTAGGGCCGGTGGATCAATTCGAGCACCGGACGGAGGATGTGCCCTTCTTCCGTATACATGAGCTGGTTCATGATGTAGGGCAGGTAGATGACCAACATGGCGACGCCGAGGGCGGACTTGATCGGCATCGAGAGGAAGAACACGTTGAGCTGGGGTGCCGTGCGGTTGACGAAGCCAAGGCCGATTGTCGCGAGGAACATGAGGATGATGATCGGGGCGGAGATGACCACCGTCGATTTCAGCATGCCGTCGACGGCGCCGAGGATCTGCACGGGCATATTGGCCGTAAACGACAGCGACGCGTTGAAGACCGGCCAGATGCTGAAACTCGTATAGAGCGCGCCGAGCAGCAGGAAGACCGCACCCGACACGAAGAAGACCGTCGAGACAATCTGGGAGAAGAAAAGTCCCGTCGTCGATTCCTGCGACCCCGACAGCGGGGAATAGACTTCACCCATCGTCGCGCCGCGCTGGTTGTCGATGAAGTTGCCCACATTCTCGGCGATCCAAAACGGCACGGCCGCAAAGAAACCGATCAGAAAGCCGATGACGACTTCCTTCAACCCGACCACGACGAGCAGAGACCAATTCGGCTCGCCGGGGGGCATCGTCGCCAGCACATGCGGCACGACGAGCAGCGAAAACGCGAGTATCGCCGCCCGCCGCGCCATGCCGGAAATCATCGCCTCGCCAAACGCGGGACAGATCATGAACGCCGCGCCGATGCGCACGGCCGCGAGCGCAAGGACGATGATCAGGCGATGGAACTCAAGATAGGTCATCGTGCGTTTAATCCGTCCGGTTCACGCGTACCCCGCCGTGAGTCACCGCAAACCGAACTCGTCGGCAATTCCGCCGATGATGTTCTGCACGAACGTGCGCGCCATATACTCGCGGTACTCGGGTGTGTCGCCGGTGAAGAAGCGGCTATGCTCATGGTCCGGCTTGAGATCGGCGAGGATATCCCCCAGTTCGTCAGGCTTCAGCACCGCAAACGTGTTCAGCAGTTCCGGGCGGCGCACGATCTCAGTGTAGAGTGTGACGATCGTGGTGAGATGCCCCTTCTGTTCCGCCCCGAACTTCTTCTCGTCGAGTTTGGCGTACGCCCTGGCCATCGCCTGGCCGAACGAGTGGAACATCTCCTTGACGCGGGAACCGTCCAGGCGCACGTCGCGCGCCGGCAACGGCAGGCTGCGGGCGATGTCCAAAGCCGTGCGCAATCCCTCGAGATCGAGGTGAGGATGCTCCAGTGCATTGCGCAACAACACTTCGCGCAGCGGCGCCTCGTCACCCGACAGCCGCTTGATCTCGTCGATCACCGCGGTGCGGTCGGAGATGAACTTGTCGCGAATGCGCTCACAGGCCGTTTTCACATCGGAAAGGCTCAGATGGTCGTCGTCGAAATCGAGATAGGAGATCTTTTCGTGGATGCGGCCGACGAACGGCTTGACGTTCGTGAAATCAAGCGGCTTGCCGTCAAGGGTGCCGGCCGCCTGCTTCAACGCGGCCTGCGCCTGCGCCTTGCAGGTTTCATCGAAGACATCGCGGTACATCATCGCCTTGGCGCGCGGCAGAACCGCGGCCTTGATCGTCTGCAATTCCGCCTGACGCGCTTCCGGCGAGAGCGACTCGAGCCGCACGGCGACATCGCGGTGGGCGGAGAGATAGCGGGAGAACTGATTGATGGCCGTCTGGCGGAAGTGTCCGTGAGATTGGACGGCGGTGGGGAATTCGGCTTTGACGGCGTCGATGTCGCTCCCGCAGAGGTCGGCAAAAGCCCCGCCGTACTTGTTCAGCAAATGATCACGCAGATAGAGATCGGCCTCCGCCTGAGCCTTTTGGAGGTCGGCCGTTTGCGCGGTCTGCACCTGAGCCGTCGTCAAATCGAGGCGGAAGACCGCCTTCGGCGCCTCTTGAAGTTCCTGCGTTCCATCTGGATGAATGCGTACCGCCATGTTGACGGCGGAACGCGAAGGCGCTTCCATGCTTCGCCGCACCGTCACACTGCCGTCGTTATTGCGCAAAAGTGAAAAAGTATAGAGCTGGTTGCCGACGGCTTTGCCGTCGAGCAGCGAAGTCAGAATGCCGTCTGTCGGCTGCGCGTTCTGAGTCATGGCGAGGAAGACGTTCGTCTTCATGGCTTCGCTTGCTCCAGGACCGCAAAGGGACTCGATCTTCGTCCGCAATTCATTCAGTGCCAGCTG
>CADCPA010000299.1 GCA_902803135.1 uncultured bacterium | reverse complement strand
TCGCGCAGTCGCCCGTCCAGTTGTTCGGATCGTACCAGAAATTGTTGGCCGCACCGCCCGTCCACGTGCCCGTGCCTGCGAACAGCACCCCCGTCGCCAGCGCACCCACAGCCGTCAACATTCGCTTCATCATCGCTTGTCCCCTTTCAACCAAATTGCCGATTGACGATCTTCAACTTCTGGAATGATATCACAATCGGCAGGGCCCTGTCAAACGACTTGAGTCGGAAGCCCGAATGCGCTACAATGGTATCGTCCACTTTCACGCGGAACCCGCCCCCAAAGGAAACGCCCCACATGGACACGGTCACCCAAGAGAAGCGCAGCGAAATCATGTCGCGCATCCGGTCGCGCGACACGAAACCCGAGCTGCTCGTGCGCCGCCGCATCTTCGCGGCGGGGTGGAGGTTCCGCGTCTGCGACAAGCGCTATCCCGGCCATCCGGACGTCGTCGTGCCGGGCGCGCACACGCTCATCGAGGTCCGCGGCTGCTTCTGGCACCGGCACGGCTGTTCGAAGTGCTCGACGCCGAAGTCGAACATCGAGTTCTGGCAGGCGAAGTGGGAGCGGAATCTCGCCCGCGACCGGCGGCACGAGGCGGAATGGAGGAAACTCGGGTGGAACGTGATCGTCGTGTGGGAGTGCGCGCTCGCGGCCGTCCGCCGCGAGGAGACGTTGACGGACGTCTGCCGGGCGCTCGATCTCTGGAAAAGCGAAGGGCCGCTTCCTCGGAAGCGGCCCCATCGCCTTGTCCTGCCCAGAAGAAGCTGATCACTTCTTCTCTTCGGCCTTCTCGGCGGCCTTCGCCTTCTTCTCGGCGCGCTTCGCCGGATCGACGCCCAGCGCACGGAGAATGTCATCCGTCACGTCGAGGGCGTCCTTCGAGAACGCAAGCATCGTCGAGTCGGCGATGATGTCGAAATCCTTCTCCTTCGCGAACGCGTTGATCTTCGCACGGATGTCCTCCGTCTCGAGCTTGAGGAGGCGCGTCTCAAGTTCGGAGAGCTGGCTCTGGAAGCTCTGGGCGGCGTTGCGGAGGTCCTGCTGGGCCGCGAGGAAGCGGGTCTGGACGCCTTCGAGCTTCTTCTGCGCCTCGGCCTTCGCCGTCTGCGAGAGCATCGGGTTCATGAGGTCCGCCTGGACCTTCTTGCCCTCGTCCGCAATCGTCTTGGCCTGGTCCTGCATCTTGTCGAGCTTGTCCTTGTAGTCGGAGTCCGTCGACTTCACGAGTGCCTTGTTGGATTCGTGGTTCGGGTGGAGGCGCACGAGGTCGACCATGTTGACCGTGCCGATCTTCAGTTCCGCGGAGAGGCCCATCGCCGCCGCCATTGCCATGCCGAGAATAACCTTCTTCATTTCAACGCACCTTTCTCATGAGAACGGAGCCCGGGTCCTTCCACAAGCCCCCATCCCGTTTCAATTATTAGAAGTCATAGCCGATCGAGAACGAGAACACCTTCTCGTCGACGCCTTCGTCCGGATCGACGACCGGGGTCGCGAAGTCGAGACGGATCGGGAACTGCTCGAGGTCGATGCGGATGCCCAGACCGACCGACCAGCAGAACCAGTCCGTATTGAAGTCGAAGTCGTCCTCGCCGACGCTGCCGAGGTCGGAGAACAGCGCCAGGCGCAGAATCGAGACGACGGGAACCGAGTATTCCATGTTCACGCACCAGGACGTCTTGCCGCCCCAGGCCACATAGTGGCCTTTCTTGC
This sequence comes from uncultured bacterium, assembly GCA_902803135.1. GTDB lineage: Bacteria > Verrucomicrobiota > Kiritimatiellia > RFP12 > UBA1067 > RUG572. The sequence goes on along the minus strand of CADCPA010000299.1, from coordinate 17,405 downwards.
GCTCGCGCGCATAGTAGCGCGGCGCGATTTCGCGGAAGTCCACGCCGCGGATCGACTTGGAGCCGCCGAGGAAGAGGCGGTCGTAGATCGCGAGGTCGTCGCTGAAGTCGTCGAGCGTCTCGCCGCGGATGCCGAACATGAACACATGGCCGTACTTCTTCCACACGGGGACGTACTGGCGATAGTTGAAGCCGGCGCGCCAATACGAGTTGTCGCCGCCCACAAGGTCGCCGAAGAGCTTGGCCGTGTGGCCTTCCGTCGGGAACATGAACTTGTTGCGCGTATCGTGGCGCCAGAACAGTTCAAGCGGGATTTCCCAGTTGTCGCTGTACTTGTCCTTCTCCTCCTTGAGGATGCGGAAGCGGTCGTCGCGCTTCGGATCGTAGTAGCGGCCGTTGTCGACGTCGTCCATCTGGATGAGCTCCGCCGCGATCGACATGCCGAGACGGCCGAACGCCTCGAAGGTCGGCCAGAACTTGACCGGGTAGCTGAGCTCCACCGACGCGCCGTTGCGGATCACGTCGTAGTCGTCATACCAGCGCTGGCGGCGGTAGAAGTCGACCGTGAGTTCGAGCTGGCGGTCGAGGAACCACGGCTCGGTGAGCGACACCTCGTACGTCTGGATGCGCGGACCCGCCTGCACGCAGATGCGGCCCTTCTGGCCGGCGCCGCGGAAGCGCCACGGGCTGAAGAGGTCGAAGTTGGCTTCGCTCACTTCCACCTGGCCGAACACGGAGCTTTCCGTGCCGGCGCCGATGCCAATGAGGAAGTTGCCGGTGTTGCGCTCGGAGAGCTCGTACACGAGGTCGCGCTTCTCGGGCTGGCCGCCCCTCGCCTCGCCGCCGTCCACCTTCTCGAGGTAGTAGCGCACGCGTTCGAAGTAGCGGAGGTTCTCGAGGCGGCGCTTGGACTGCTCGGCCTTGTCCGCCAGCATCGGATCGCCCGGCGAAAGCTGGATTTCGCGCGTGATGACCTTCGTCTTCGTGTAGTCGTTGCCGCGCACGACGATGTTGTTGATCGTCACGGGCACGCCTTCTTCGACGGCGAACTGGATGTCGAGCGTCTGCGGGTCGTCCGCGCGCGGCAGACGGCGCACGGTGACGTGCGTATCCGCGAGCGCGGCCTTGCCGGAGCCGCAGTACACCTCGATGGCGTGCGCGGCGTCTTCGAGCGTCGTCTGGCCGGCCACGTCGCCCGTCTTGACGATGTCCGCAACGGAACCGAGCACGGCCTCGGGCGTATAGATCGACACCCCCTTCACGGAGAGATCGCCGACCTTGTACAGCGGGCCTTCCTTGATGTTGAACACGCGGTCCATCTTGCCGTCCTCGCGCTGCACGAGCTTCGGCATGTCGACCACGGCGTCAAGATAGCCCTTGTCGCGATAGAACGCGCGCACCTTGTCGCAGGCCTCGGCGAGTTCCAGCTCGGTGGCCGGCACATTCGAGAACCACCCGTAGGGGTTCCACCAGGGGTACTGGCCGAACGTCGCGCGCAGTTCCTTGGCTTCGAACGCCTCGTTGCCGTCGAATTCAAACGAATTGACATCCAGCCGGGCGCCTTCTTCGATCTCCATGGCAATCGTCACGAAGCCGTCGAGGCCGTCGACCGGCTTGACGACCGGCGTCACCTTGACATCGGGAAAGGACTTCTTCTGGTACTCGTGGCGGATGCGCGCGGCGGCGGCGGCGATTTCCGCCTCGCCGTAGGAGTAGCCGTCCTTGAGTTCGGAGAACTTGGCGATCTTGCCCTCGTTCCAGTAGTCGCAGCCCGTCACGATGAGCGGCGCCTGGAAGCGCAGCTTGCGCTTGATGAGGTATTCGACGTCGATGCCGTCCGCGCTCTGCGACACGTTCACCGTGATGTCGTCGAACTTGCCGAGGTCGCGCAGCGCGCGCACGTCGCGGGCGCACTGCGACGGATCGTATTCGTCCCCCGGCTTCACCTGGCACTGGGCCTGGGCGTCGCTGAGGTTTTCCTCGCCGCCGTTCATCGCCTTGACGGTCACCGTCGCCACCTTCGCGCCCTGAAGCGCGAAGACGCCGGCCAACGCCATGGCCAGAATCAGTTTCTTCATCTCGTCCTCCTTTAAAGAGTTATGAGTCCTTCAAAATCCTTCCCCGCCGGCAGGTCGGGCCGGGCGGTTCACCCCTCCGTGAAGTCGACCGGCTTCACGTGCCAGATGTCGCGCGCGTACTCCGCCACGGCGCGGTCGCTCGAGAAGCGGCCAGAGCGGGCGATGTTGACGAGCGACATGCGGTTCCATTCCGCCGGCTTGCGATAGGTCGCGTCCACGCGATCCTGCGCCTCGCAGTAGCTGCGGAGATCCGCCAGCAGCATGTAGTAGTCGTTGTAGTCCAGCAGCGAACGCACGATCGGGTCGAAGAGCCCGGGTTCGAGCACCGAGAACGCGTTGCGGCGGATCATGTCGATCGCCTGGCGGATCTCGGGATCCTTGTTGTAGAGGTCGCGCGAGCAGTAGGTCGGGCGCAGCGCCGCCACATCTTCCGTGCGGAGGCCGAAGAGGAACATGTTCGCGTCGCCGACTTCCTGGTTGATCTCCACGTTCGCGCCGTCGAAAGTGCCGAGCGTGAGCGCGCCGTTCACCATGAACTTCATGTTGCCCGTGCCGCTCGCTTCCGTTCCGGCGAGCGAAATCTGCTCGCTCAGTTCGGCCGCGGGCATGATCTTCTCCGCCAGCGACACGCGGTAGTCCGGCAGGAACGCCACGGACAGCCGGCCGCGCGTGCGCGGGTTGCCGTTGACGACGCCCGCGATGCCGTGGATGAGGCGGATGATGAGCTTGGCCATATGGTAGCCCGGCGCGGCCTTCGCCGCGAAGATGAACGCGCGCGGCACGGGTTCGTAGGTCGGGTCCGCCAGCAGGCGGTTGTAGAAGATGATGATGTAGAGCGCAAGGAGGAGCTGGCGCTTGTACTCGTGCAGACGCTTGACCTGGACGTCGAAGATCGCATCCGGGTTCAGCACGAAGCCGCTCGTCTGGCGCACATAGCTGGCGAGGAGGCGCTTGTTGGAGCGCTTGATTTTCGCCAGACACGAGAGGAACGACGGGTCGTCCACATGCGCCTCGAGTTTCTTGAGCTCGGAAAGGTCGGTAATCCACTTGTCGCCGATCGTCTCGATGATGAGCTGCGCAAGCGGCGGATTCGCCTTCAGCAGCCAGCGACGCGGCGTGATGCCGTTCGTCACGTTGTGGAAGTGGTCCGGCATGAGCTCGTAGAAGTCGCGGAAGAGGCTCTCCTTGAGGATCTCCGTGTGGAGCTGGGCCACGCCGTTGACGCTCGAGGAGCCGATGATCGCCATGTTGGCCATGCGCACGTACCGTTCGCCGCCCTCGTCGATGAGCGACATGCGCGCGAGGCGGTTCTGGTCGCCCGGATAGAGGCTGGAGATCTGGCGCAGGAAGCGGCCGTTGATCTCGTAGATGATCTGCAGATGACGCGGCAGGAGGCGTTCCATCATGCCGACCGGCCACTTTTCAAGGGCTTCCGGCAGAATCGTGTGGTTCGTATAGCCCGTCGTACGCCGCGTGATGTCCCAGGCCGTATCCCAGTCGAGGTCTTCCTCGTCGATGAGGATGCGCATGAGTTCGGGGATGATGAGCGCGGGGTGCGTCTCGTTGAGATGGATGAACGCCTTTTCAGGCAGCAGACGCCAGTCGGAGTTGTTCTCGCGGAAGCGGCGGAGGATGTCCCCCAGCGAGCAGCACACGAAGAAGTACTGCTGGCGCAGGCGCAGTTCCTTGCCGGCGAGCGTATTGTCGTTGGGGTAGAGCACCTTCGTCAGGTTCTCGGCGAGCACCTTGTGCTCGACGGCCTCGATGTACGAGCCCTTGTTGAAGTCCGCCAGCGAGAATTCGTCCGGCGCCCTCGCACTCCACAGACGGAGCGTGTTGACGGCGTTCGTGTAGCCGACGACGGGCAGGTCGTAGGGGATGCCCTGCACGACCTCGCTGCCGATCCAGCGCCACTTCGTGACGCCGCGCTCCTCAAAGCACTCCACACGGCCGCCGAACTGCACGGTCTGCGCGTATTCGGGACGCGCGCATTCCCACACCGAGCCGTCCTTGAGCCAGTTGTCCGGCTCCTCGACCTGCTGGCCGTTGACGATGCGCTGTCGGAAGATGCCGTAGTCGTAGCGCAGGCCATAGCCCATGCCGGCGAGATCGAGCGTGCTCATCGAGTCGAGGAAGCACGCCGCCAAACGGCCGAGACCGCCGTTGCCGAGTCCCGCGTCCACTTCGAAGTCGCGCAGATTGTTCCAGTCGATGCCGTATTCCTTGAGGGCTGCGGAGCATTCGCGGTCCAGCTTGAGATTGATGACGTTGTTGCCGAGGAGACGGCCGATCAGGAATTCAAGGGACAAATAGTACACGCGCCGCTCGTTCTGGCGGTGGTAACGCTCCTGCGTCTCGATCCAGCGCTCCACGATGCGGTCGCGCACCGCATAGGCGAACGCCGTATAGCGGTCGCGCAACGTGGCCGACTCGTCGTACTTGGCAAGCGTGTAGCGCAGATGCCATGCAAAGTCCTCTTTCAGACCCTGCACGGTATTCTCAACCCGATGGTCCTTCGGCTTCTTCATTTAATCGTCTGTTCCTATTTGTCCCTGACAATGAAAGAAATATATTTTACCAAAATCGGGGGGGAATCGCAACTGGCATCAATCCTCGACGACGATGCGGAAGCCGACGTCGAACGGTCGCATCCAGGACGGGTACCGCCAGCGCCACGCGCTGCCGGACACGCACGGACGGCGATACCACGAACCGCCGCGGACGACCTTCAGGTCCTTTTCTGCGGATTCGGCCGTCTTTTCGCCGTTTCCAGCATATTTCGCCCACGGGGTGGAGGTCCATTCCGCCACGTTGCCGTGCATGTCGTGCAGTCCCCACGCATTGGGTGCGTACGTGCCGACCGGGGCCAGATGGAGCACATGGTCGTTGTAGCGTCGTTCGCGGAGTTCGAAGTCCCAGACCGGGTCGGGGCGATTCCGCGGATTCGGGTCGTCGCCGCGGGCGATCGGCTGCGGATCGACACCCGTGACCGCCAGCTCGATGAACATGTAGTCGGCCAAGTTCTCGCGCTTCGAGAAGTCGTCGTCGATCGTACCGTAGTTCAGATCGTCCGCCGAGCCGGCGCGGCAGGCCCATTCCCATTCGGTCTCCGTGGGGAGGCGCACCTTCTTGCCCGTCTTCTTCGAGAGCCAGTCGCAGTACTTCCGGGCCATGTCCCAGCTCACGCGGATGGCGGGGAAGTTCGTATGGCCGGGCTGCACGAAGTCGGGATCTTCGTCGCCCATGTAGTAGCCGCGCTTCACCTGGTCCTTATAGTGCTTGTCGTAGACGCCGTTGTCGAAGGCAGGATCCATCAGGCGCATCTGTCCCTGCGTAATCTCCGTCGTCGCCATCCAGAAGCCCTTCTTGACCGTTGCGGCATGGACGGGCTGTTCGGCGGGCGTGAGGTTGTTCGCACCCATCGCAAAGGAGCCGGCCGGGATGTAGGCGAGCGTCAGCGATTCGCCGCCGCCGAGGTCCAGCTTCTGCGGCGCGCGGCCGCCCTGCAGTGCGCGGGCCGTCTCAGCGGAGAACGGCCAGTTCGCCACGGCGGGCGCAGGCGCGGGCGCGGCCTTTTTCGCCGTCGGCGGCACGAACGCCTCGGTGCCGGGCTTGTAGGGATTGACGATCGCTTCGGCGTCGTACGTGTCGCCGGACCACTTTTCGGCCATTTCCTTGCGGCGCGCGAGCATGCGCTTGGCGTGGTCGCCGCCGTTCTCCTCGGTCCAAGTGCCCCAATAAGGCACGTTGAGGTCCATCCACACGACGAAGCGGTCCAATTCCTCCGGCGTCAGCTCGACGCCGTGGTGCCCCTTCACGAGGCGTTGGTAGAGTTCCGACGTGGACACGTGGAATTCGAGCGGGGTCAGCAGATGGTAGTCGCCCTCGGGACCGTTGCGGCGCACGTAGGGCATGAGGTTGAGATAGCCCGTCGAATAGTGGTGCCGGCGGCCGCCCGTGAAGTCCGGCAGTTTCCCGCCCAGACGCGTCTTCAGCGTTGTGTCCGCCTTATGGCAGCCCACACATTTGCGGTCGAGCACGGGCTGGAGTTCGCGCTCGAAGGCATAGTTGCGGCGCGGACCATACCACGGCTGGATGGTCTGCGGCTTCTTGCGCGCGGCGATCGAGCTCTGCATCGGCGGCGCCTCGTTCTGGTTCTCATGGCAGCCGGTGCAGGAGATCGTCTCGCCCGGCACGCCCACAAACCACGAGCGCATTTCCTGAAGCTTGCGGCCCTGGGCGTCAAGCGGCTGGATGGCGATCGGCGTATTGGCCGGCGCCGTGAACATGCAGCTGCCGTCCGCCTCGAGATCCACGTCGCCGAGCACGTTGCGGGCGTCCCACGGGCCCTCGAAGCCGATGTTGTAGTGTCCGCCGACGTTCCGCGGCGAATAGCTGTAGTGGAAGAGGCGGAGTTTCTTCGCCGTGCCCGCGGGCAGTCCCTTCAGGCCGCCGCCGAACTGGACGCGCTGCAGATAGACCGTGCAGGTGTCGACCTTGTCGTTGCGGCGGTCGATGGACATGATCGGACGCTTCCGCTTGACGATCGGGAGCGGCTCGAGGAGGTTGAACTTCTCGGCAGCCAGAATCGGCACGATGTTGTCGTAGATGTCGGCGAAGGCGACGATGAACGGCTCGCCGCCGTGCCGGTGGACCGAGACGAGGAAGAGCTCGTCCGTCACCGGATACGGATGGAGGAAGAGCGGATGCGAGTCGTTGACCAGCGTGTCGCGCGTCTTGTTCCGCACGGGCTGGCCGTAGCCGGGGATGCGCTGGATGACGCCCGCCGTCTCGTGACGGCCCTTCATCACGTCGAAGAGCACGAGTTCGCCCTCGCGCGCAAGGCCGTGATGGCCCGAGACGATGCCGCAGAACTTCGTCACCGAGCCCGGCAGCGGACGCGCGTAGAAGAGCGAGTTGGGCCAGTACGAGTTGGAACCGTAGAATGCCTTCTGGTCCGAACCGTCGGGATTCATCGTCATCATCACGCGTGAGAAGTAGTGCGCGCTGTCCGTATATTCCCAGCGGAGGTAGAGCACGCGGCCGTTGTTCATCACCACCGGGCACCAGCTGTTGTCCTGATCGTAGACGAGCCGCTTGACCGTGCCGTCCTTTTCGAGCAGGTGCGTGTTGCCCACGTAGTCGCTGCCGCCGACGCACGGCACGCCGTGGAAGCCGCTCGTCGCGACGAAGAGCATGCGGCCGTCCGGAAGGTAGCAGGGATCGTAGCAGTCGATGTCCTTGTAGTCCGGCGACTTCTGGACGCGCGTGAGCGGCTTGTCGAGCGGCGTTTCCATGATGCGCCAGCCCGGCTCGCCATTGACGCCGCCCGAATAGGCGATGCGGTCCGCATCGAAGTCGAGGTCGACGTCGCCGAGGAACGAACTCGAGGTGACGATCAGCTTTTCACGCTCGTTCGCGCGGCGCGCCAGCGGCGCGGAGACGATGGAGTTCGCATAGCCGTGCAGCGGCACGGACGAATTGCCCTGCCAGTTCTGGGGCAGGCCCGAATGTCCGTTGCGCGCGCGCTTGACCACGAGAATGCGCGAGAAGTCGACGCCGGGGTTGCGCAGGTAGATGGCGTCCGTCAGCTTCATCACCGCCTCGGCGGCCGCCTCGCGCTTCGCCTCGTTGTCCGCCTCCTTGACGAGCTTCTGCGCCGCGGCGAGCTGCGCAAGCAGATCCTCGCCGGAGCCGTAGACCTCCGGATGCTTCTTCGCGTAGGCGCGGATGGCGCGGTCGAGCGCCTCGGGGTTGAACCACTTGAGCGCCTCGCGACGGAGCTGGACCTCGTCGCAGATCGACAGCGGCGGCTGGAGCTTCGGCGGCCCCTTGCGCAGATTCGCCTTCGAGAGCGCATGCGACCCGATGTTCGCGAGAATCTCCTCCGCGGCTTCGGGGAAATCCGAAATCAGCTTGTCCGCCAGCGGCGAAAGCGAACGATAGGGCTTCGTCAGCTTCGCCGCCGTTCCCAGCGCCGACTCGAGCCAGGTGCCCTTCTTTTCATAGGCGGCGAGAATCTCCTCCGGGCTGGCGGGATGCGTCAGGTCGTCGATTTCCTCACCCTTGAATTCGGCGCCGGGGTCGGTCGCCAGATCAAGGTCGAAGACGAGCTTGCGTCCGTCGGGGAAGGACTTGCCCCACACGACCGTACGCTTCTCGTCGAGGACCAGCACGTGGGCGCCATTGAAGCGCTGCTCGTAACCCTCGCGGTTGTGCACGCGGATGCGGTCGATGGAAACGTTCTGCCGAAGGTCGACTTCCCACCACTGGGGATTGCCCCTGTCGTCCTCGTTCGTGTGGGTGATCGTACCGCTCTCCCAGCCATGATGCGCATTGCCGTCGACGGCGCGCCGCGCGTCGCCGCCCCACCCCGTCGAGCTCTGCGCCGTCGGCTTGCCCTTCGCGACGTTCTGGCCGCCGGCCAGCACTTCGACCTCGGAAAGCGAAAGGATGGCCGGATTCGTCTCCAGCCGAATGTGGACGTAGCGCCCCGTGGCCGCAACAGCCGAAGTCGCCGCCAGCGCGCAGAATCCGGACAACACAACCTTGTCTAGTTTCATCCCGATCTTCCTCTTCGATCAACCTTCCCGACGATGATGATTTCGTATGATTTTATCACAGACAAGGGACAGCTGTCACGGGGAAAAGGAAGGGAATGGTGCCGGAGGAGGGACTCGAACCCTCACGGAGTTGCCCCCGGCAGATTTTGAGTCTGCTGCGGCTGCCATTACGCCACTCCGGCAAATCGTCTGTCGGTGAAGACAGGTGGAGCGGGCGAAGGGAATCGAACCCTCGTAATCGGCTTGGAAGGCCGACGCTCTGCCATTGAGCTACGCCCGCGGAAAAGTGAGGAAAAGTATAGCAGAACTGCCGCTTCCCGTCAAGGCGGCAGTTCTGCCATTCAAATCGCGACGGCCGGATCGGAGCGACGGGCGCGCAGGCGGACGCGGCGACGAGGCCGGAGCACACGCGTTTCAGCAGACGGCCCTTCCTCGTCGATTCCTTTAGCGGATCGTGTAGCGCGTGGCCTTCATGAAGGCCTTCCAGAGCTCGGTGTTGTTCGTCGCGGACATGAGCGCGTCGCGGTTCTCCTGCTTGGAGAAGGCTTCCGTGAGGCCGGCCATCAAACGCAGATAGAACACGCTCACCGCCGTCGGAATCACACTGAAGAAGATGAAGTGCACCTTCTCGCCGGAGTTGTCCCAGTCGATGCCCTGGCGGGAAATGCCGAGGGCGAGCGTGAGACCGCCGCCTTCCACGCCGCGCACGTGCGGAAACGCGAGGCTCCAGCCGACGGCCGTCGGGAGAATCGCCTCGCGCTCGAGCGCCGCGACGACGAGCGCCGCGGGATTGGAGACGAACTTGTTCGCCGCCATCGCCTCCGCGAGCTCGCGCACCGCCTCCGCGGGGTTCTTCGCCTTGAGGTCGGCGATGACGAGCTCTTCCGCGCTGAAGCGGTTGATGCCCGTCTTGCGGGGCTCGCCGCGGGCGGGCTTCTCGGCAACCGAACGCGGCGCGCTGTCGTCTTCATAGAAGATCATGCGTCCGCAGCTCGAACACGTCTGGATCGTCTTCGCGAGACGCACCTGCTGGACCTGCGAAATCGGCAGATGCATGCCGCACACGGCGCAACTGCCGTTGACCATCGGCGTCATCACGACGTGGTCCTTCTTGTACAGGCGCTGGTAGAGCGCGCGAGGCTGCGGCTCGAGCTTGCTCACGAGGGCGTCGATCGACTCGTCGAGCGCATCCATACGTGACCCGTCGCCGGTCTGATTGTGCTCGTCGCGTGCAAGAATCAGCTCCTGCAGCTGGTTCAGCAGATTGATCTGGCTCTTCATGGCGTCTCCCGGTTAGTGCTGGGTGTACGTGCCGTTCACTTCCTCCCACGTGCGCGCAGTGAAGAAATCGGAGATCGCCTTGTCATACTGGGCCGTGTAGGTGAAGGCCTTCTTCATCAACTTGAAACGCGTGTCGAGGCCGATCGTGCCGTTGTGGTCCGCCAGCTCGTTCACGAGGTTCGGGTAGTCGAGCGGATCCGTCACGGAGCACACGCGGAGATAGTTCTTCGCGGAGGCGCGAACCATGCACGGGCCACCGATATCGATGTTCGTGCGGGCCATCTCGGGCGTGACGCCTTCCTTGGCGACCGTCTGCTGGAACGGATAGAGGTTCACGACGACCATGTCGATCGGCTGCGCGGCGAGACGCTTGAGGTCCGCCTGGTGCGCTTCGTTGTACGTCTCGGACAGAAGGCCGAGGTAGATCTTGAAGTCGAGCGTCTTCACGAGGCCGCCCTGCATTTCCGGCTGACCCGTGTAGTCGCTCACCGCGACGAGCGTTCCTTCGGCCTGATCGCCGAGGATTTCCCTGACCTTCGTGTAGGTGCCGCCGGTGGAATAGATCTTCACGCCCGGGCAGGCCTTCACGAGAGCCGGCACGAAAGCCTCAAGGCCGGTCTTGTCGGACACGCTCATCAAGACATGCTTGACGGCGATGCGGGAATCGATGTCTTTCACAATGTTGAGAGCCATGATGGTATCCTTAGACGTTTGGTGTTTGATGCTTGGTGGTTAAAAAGAAACGGCCTGGCCGATCAGATGCGCTTGAGCGTGTACGCGCTCGAGCCGAGCTTCATGCGTTCGCCCTCCGTAACGGCCTCCTGCCAGCGCGTGGACGGATGCATCGCCGTGAAGAGGTCGCCCTTCGTGTCGACGCCGGCGAGGCAGCTGGATGGATTGACGGGGGCGGCGTTGCAGAGATCGGCGCAAGCCTTGTCGAGCGCCACGGGGTCCGCCGAGGCGGCGATGCCGATGTCGTTCACCAGCGGCACGTCGTTCATCGGGCGGCAGTCGCAATGCGGCGACACGTCGCAAATGAAGGAGATGTGGAAACTTTCCCTGCCACGGACCACGGCGGCCGCGTATTCGGCGATCTTGCCCTGCAGCACCGTGCACGGCGTGCCGAAGTCGCTCACCACCGCGTCGCGGTTGCAGGCACCGATGCAGCGGCCGCAGCCGACACACTTCTTCGGATCGATGTTGGCCTTGCGGTCCTTGCCGATCGTGCAGGCGCCGTGCGCGCATTCGCGCGTGCACCGGCCGCAGCCGATGCAGAGGTCGTGGTCGATCGACGGGTGGACGCTCGAATGCATCGCCTTCTTGCCCGCCCGTGAACCGCCGCCCATTCCGAGGTTCTTGAGCGCGCCGCCGATGCCCGTCATCTCATGGCACTTGAAGTGGTTGAGGGAGATGACGACGTCTGCATCCACCAGCGCACGGCCGATGTAGGCCGCCTTGACGTACTTGCCGTCCGGCAGCGGCACCGCCACGTCGTCCGTGCCGCGCAGGCCGTCGGCGATGATCACATGACACCCCGTCGAGAACGGCGAGAAGCCGTTCTCGTAGGCCGCGGCGATGTGTTCGAGCGCGTCTTTCCGACGACCCACGTAGAGCGTGTTCGCATCGGTGAGGAACGGACGGCCGCCCTGGGCCTTGATGAAGTCGGCCAGCGTCTTCGCCCAGTTCGGACGCAGATACGCGAGGCAGCCCGGCTCGCCGAAGTGCATCTTGATGGCGACGAACTTGTCCGCGAGGTCGAGCTTGGCGAGTCCGGCGGTCTTCAGGAGGCGCGTGAACTTCTGCTGCAGGTTCTCCGCGTCGGAGCAGCGGAAATCCGTGAAATAAACGAGAGATTTTTTCATGTTGACGGCTTGAGGTTGAATGCTCCGCGATCTTAGGCCCGCTTCAGCTGCGGGAAGAGCACGACGTCGCGGATCGAGTCGCAGCCCGTGAGGAACATGACGAGACGGTCGACGCCGAAGCCGAGGCCGCCGGTCGGCGGCATGCCGACTTCGAGGGCGCTGATGAAGTCTTCGTCGACCTTCTCGGTGTCCTCGCCCGCCTGGTGCTCGAGCGCCTCGCGCTGGGCCAGCGGATCGTTCTGCTCGGTGTAGCCCGGGCAGAGCTCGCGGCCGGCGATGACGAACTCGAAGACGTCCACAAGCGAGGGGTCGTCCTTGCACGTCTTGGCGAGCGGCACGAATTCGTGCGGAATGCGCGTCACGAAGGTCGGCTGCATGAGGTTCTTCTCGATGAGCTTGTCGTAGACTTCGTGCGTGAGCATGAGTTCCGTCGTCACGCCGTCGAGTTCGAGGTTCGTCTCGGTCTCCCTGCCCTTCGCCTTCGCCTTTTCAAGCTGTGTGGCGAAATCGAGGTCGAACCAGTCGTCGCCCATGAGCTCCTTGACGAGATCCCTGTACGCGACACGGCGGTAGGGCGGCGTGAAGTCGATCGGGATCTTCTTCTCGCCGTATTCCACGACGCGCCTGCCGATCACGGTGTCGCAGAGGTGCGGCAGGAGGCCTTCCATGATCGCCTCCATGCTCGTGCGGTCGCCGTAGGCCTCGTAGATTTCGCACACCGTGAATTCCGGGTTGTGCGTGCGGTCAATGCCTTCGTTGCGGAAGTCCTTGCCGAGCTCGAACACCTTGTTCATGCCGCCGACGAGGAGCCGCTTGAGGTAGAGTTCCGGCGCAATGCGCATCACGCAGTCCTGGTCGAGCGCGTTGAAGTGCGAGAAGAACGGCTTCGCCGCGGCGCCGCCGGCCTGGTTCTGGAGAATCGGGGTTTCGACTTCGACGAAGCCCTTGGCCCACAGGTACTTGCGGATTTCCATCAGCAGCTTGGAACGCGTGAAGAAGCGCGCGCGGCTCTCGTCGTTCACCATGAGGTCGACATAGCGGCGGCGATAGCACTCTTCCTGGTCGGCGAGGCCGTGGAACTTCTCCGGCGGCTGCTCGAGCGCCTTCGAGAGCATGTCCCATTCCTTCACGACCACGCTCTTTTCGCCCTTCTGCGTCGTGAAGAGGGTGCCCGTGACGCCGATGATGTCGCCGAGATTGAGCAGCTTGAAGCCTGCGAACATCTTCTCGCTGAGCTCGTCGCGCTTGAAGATGAGCTGGAAACGGTCCGTGCCGTCGTTGAGCGTGCAGAAGTTCATCTTGCCCATGCGACGGATCATCAGCAGACGGCCCGCGACGCGAACCTCCCTGCCTTCCTCGAATGTCGCACGCACGTCCTTGAGGTCCTCATGCGGAAACTTGTAGCCATACGGCGTAAAGCCGAGGTCGGCCAGAGCCTTCATCGACGCGAGACGATTCGCGCGGTACTCATTCGTTGTCTGTTCCATCTCTCTTGCCTTTTCTTTCTACGATTCCCAACTTCTTCGTCGGCTTCGCGCCGTCGCTCAAACCATTCCCAATTCAAACATTCGAGGATGTTCCCGTTTCCCGGACCGTCTTCGGCGGTTCGGGAAGGATGCCCTTCTCCAGCAAATCGTTCACGATCATGCGTGCGTCGGCCTCGAAGTTGCCCTTCACGAACCAGCGCAGCCAGCCTTTCTCATGCGCGAACAGCTCCACCAGCTTCATGCCCTTCTTCTGGCCGAAGTTCACGCACAGCGCCCCGTTGACCCAGCGGAGGAGTCCGCGGCGGTCGGCGTTGGCGGAATCGCGCGGCGCGAGGAACTCGTCCATCTCCGCCATCGTCTTCGGCAGATCGGGATACTTTGCGAGCTGCGCCTTCAGCACGTCGAGCGTGGCGCGCGTATCCGCTTCGGCGCCATGGGCGCCCGTATGGTCGCGGCCGCAGTAGAAGCGCACGGCCGCCGTCAGATCGCGCGGCTCCTTCTTGTGGTAGATGCGCTGCACGTCCACATGGCGGCGTTCCGCGACATTGAAATTGCGTCCCACCCGCGCGAACTCCTCTTCAAGGCACGGGATGTCGAAACGGTCCGCATTGAAGCCCGAGAGATCGCACCCGCGGAAGAACGCCTCGATCTCGTCGGCCACGTCCTTGAACGTCGGACAGTCCTTCACGATTTCGTCCGTAATGCCGTGGATCGCCGTCGTCTCCGGCGGAATCTTCACCCCGGGATTCAGCAGCCAGCACTTCGAGGTCTCGGTGCCGTCGGGCTCGACCCGAATGGCGGCCAATTCGATGATGCGGTCCTGGCGGGTGTTCACGCCGGTGGACTCGATATCGAAGACGATGAGCGGACGGTCAAGCTGAAGGGGAAAACTCATTACAGTGAAGAGGTTGGAGTGAATGGTGAATAGTTTTAAAGTGTCTGAGCTGCCGCAAAGATCTCGGAAGGTTCGGCCATGCGGCCCGTGCCCTGCGTGCCGCAGGCGAGGTCCCCGCGGCCCGGTGAAACGAAATGGACGCCGCGCGTCTTCAGCAGGGCGAGATTCGCCTGCGTCGCGGGATTCTCCCACATGCCCGTGTTCATCGCCGGCGCGACGAGAATCGGCGCCTTCGTCGCGAGCGCAACCGAACTCAGCAGATCGTCGGCAAGACCCTGCGCCATCTTGGCGAGAATGTTCGCCGTCGCGGGCGCGACGACGAGAAGGTCCGCGCTCTCGGCCAGTCCGATATGCTCCGGTTTCCAGGCTAATGGCTCCACGAACATCTGGTTCTGCACGGGATTGCGGCTCAGCGTGCGGAAGGTGAGCGGCGTGACGAACTCCTTCGCATGGTCCGTCATCACGACCTGCACGTCGTCGCCGTTCTTCACGAACAGACGCACCAGTTCGCAGGCCTTGTAGGCGGCAATCGAACCCGTTACGCCGATGACGATTTTCCGTGCCATGGTCTTTTCCGTTTCTCTCCGAATCATTTCCCTATCGCACAATCCGATAGCGCAGCGTCTCGCCGGCCACATGCTTGCCCGCCACGGGAATGAGCACAAAACGGTCGTTGACCACCGCGTCCGCCACAACCTCGCCCTTTGCGTCGACGAGCTTCGTACCCGCCGGCGGGCGCGCCAGCAGCGCCATCACGGGACGCGCCGACTTCACATCGCCCAGCGCGCCGAAATTCATGTCGCGGCGGAATGTCACCGCCACCGCATCGTCCTTCACGTCGACGACGAGCGACCGACGCTCGTCCGGGAAGGTCACGCGTTCGGCCGGATCGCCGTAGAACGCGACGATGTCGCGGTCCCACAGAAAACCAAGCGCCTCCTGATCCAGGGCCAGCTTGCCGTCCTTCGACTTGACAAGTTCTTTCACGTGCGCCTGGATGAACGCCTGTACATTGTGCCCGTTGCCGAAGTCGTCCGGCGTCAGCGCCTGCCGCATGAGCGCACCGTCCTTCTTATGCGACAGCACCCACAACAGCATCTGATTCTGCAAATAGAATGCTTCGGCAAACGAGCAGCGCGCCTCTTCAAGGTGCGACTTGACGCCCCAGCCCATGAAACCGAAGAACGTGACGCAGGTATAGCCGCAAAACTGTTCGACACCGCCCGAGTGGATCCACGACGTCGCCATGCAGGCACGCTTGTCGACATGGCCGATCAGGCAGTTGCCAGCGGCCAGATAGATTTTCGGCGAGGCGCTCTTCATCGGATAGACGGCGCCCGCAGGATTCATGAAGCGGAGATTCGCCTCGTCGTCGTGGCGTAGACTGCCCTCGTTGCGGTTGTAGATGATCTGCCAGTCGTGCTGTGTGGCGTGTCCGCTCGTCACGAAATAGTCGACGTCGATCGTATTGAACGCCTGCGCAAGCGCCTTCGCGGGATCTCCGCCCGTCGAGGACTTCTCCTTCTCCCCGCCCGGTTTCTTCTGCCAGAAGTTGTCCTTGTTCGCCTCGTCCGAAGCGAAGCCGGCCTGCCAGCCGTCAAGGGCGCCGTCCGAACCCATGCTCGTCGCCGTGCGCCGCACCTCACGCCCCTTCGGCGTCTTGGCGAGGCGAAGCGCATCCGCGGCGTCATAGCCGGTGATGATGCCCCAGAGCGCGTCACCGTACGGATCGTCGTCGATCTGGCGCAGCAGCTGCGCGGCATTCACCACCAGGTCGCGGCCGGCCGTTTCGGGCTTCGTCACGAAGCAGACGTACTTCGGTTTGGCGACCTTCAACCCTGGCAGCAACGCGTGAAGATTCGCGTTCCCGTCATAGACGAGAACCTCGGCCGCATGTTTCGCCTTCAAGGCATCCACAACGGCATGCCAGGCCGGATCGGCGTCCGTTCCCTTCTCCACGGCAACGACATAATCCACCGCACCCCAGGCACAGGGTGCAACAAGGAAGGCCGCCAGGCAAGTGGCAACAAAGGTGTGTGTATAATTCATAAGGAGTTTATTATAGCATAAATTCAGGTTCGATTACGAAAAAAAGCGATGGCCTTTCGCCATCGCGCCATCGCTTCGGAATGTGCCGGTTTAGCGGACAACCTCGCAGGCAATCGTCTTCCCCGTCACCTTCAACTCAGGCGCCTCAGAGGGTCCGGAAATCGTCAGGTCGGCGATGTACATCCGGCGCGGCTGTACTTGACCCGGCTCGGTTCCATTATGAACATGGTAGACGATACGCCATTTTCCGGATCTGTCCCTAAAAAGCGAATGGTGTCCTGTGCCCACGCATCCATCACGTCGACGCAGAATGGGATTGCCAGCCGCCTTCGTCCAAGGGCCTGCCGGCGATTTCGCCGTCGCATAGCCCACCGCGTAGTCCGGATTGCGGAAGTCGTTGCAGGAATAGGTGAGGATATAGGTCCCCTTCGAATAAACGACAAAGGGGCCCTCGGCAATGTGGGCGCCCGGTTTCGTCACCTCCCAAGGTTCGGTCGCGCGGATGATTTCCTTCCGAATGCCGCCTTCCTTCACATGAAGGCAGTCCTTCTCCATCTCCGTCACCCAGATTTGGTTGCCGACCTTGACAAACACCATCCACGGGTTCCCGTCCTTGTCGAAGAAAAGCGAGTTGTCGATGGTTTTCATGTCGGAAATCAGCGGCCGCTGCTCGACTTGGCGAAACGGACCCAGCGGATGGTCGGCCACGGCGGCACAGGTATGCTCCTCGGCGGAATAGTACATGATGTACTTGCCTTTGACCTTGTAGACCTCGGGAGCCCAGAACATCTTGTCGCCGTAGGTGTCCTTCTTGTGCAGCGCAAGTTGCTCGTCCGACTTTCCGCAACCCATCTGCCAATGCTTGAGATCGCGCGAACGAGCCACAGCGATTCCATTCGGGCTCCGCGTGCCATAGGCATAGTACACGCCTTTATCCAGCAGAATAAACGGATCGGCAAACGGTACGCGCTTGTCGGCAAGGTCCCGGGGCGCCGCCCAGGCGGCTGCCGCGCTCAAAAGCAGGAGGAGATAAACCAGTTTCTTCATCGCGGAAGATTCTACCATCTTCAGTCTGCCGCTGTCAACAGCGGGCCGCGACCGGGTGGTGCGGGCAAAAAAAGGCGCGGGGCCCCGTGGGTCCCGCGCCGCGCGCGCGCCGCGCGCGGAGTGAAGAAAAAAGCCGGCGGCGCC
>CADCPA010000298.1 GCA_902803135.1 uncultured bacterium | reverse complement strand
TTGACGATCCGACGGACTACGACAAACTCGCCGCGGGCGACGCGCTCGAGTTCGCCGACATCCGCGCGGCGGTCTCCGGCGACGGCACGGCCACGGTCAAGGCGGGCGGCAAGACGTTCACCGTGACGGCGAACTTGTCCGCGCGCGAGAAGAAACTTCTGCTGGCCGGCGGCCTGCTGGCCTCGCTTAAATAAGATGGATTAAACACATCGACGGGAGGAAAACGATGGACATGTGCAAAACCGGTCGGGTTCTGGCGTGCGCGGCGGCCGTGCTGACGCTCGCGGCGTCGGCCCGCGAGGCGGACGCGCTGCGCGCGGCGCTTGCGGCGAAGACGCAGACGCTGTCGCTGGGGGCGGGTGCGCTCTCCGGCTGCGTGCTGGCGGCCGGCGGGGAGACGGTTCCGCTGGCGTTCGGACGTGTCGGAAGCGTCAAGGCACCGGTTGCCGCGGCGACCGTGCGCGGCCGCGGCCGCGCCGTGGCGATTTCGCACGAGGCCTTCCTCTCGCCGGACAGGACCGACCATCAGGAGAATGTCGCGTTCCTGCGCGAATGCCTCCTGTGGCTGGCGGGCGGCCGGAAACCTTCCGTCATCCACGTCGATGTGCGCCACGGCAGCCTGCACGTCCTCCTCGAGAAAGCCGTGACGGACGTACGGATTGAGCCGCTTGCGAACTACGACCAACTCGACAAGCTGCCGGCGACAGCCGTCGTCGTGACGTCGCCCGACGGCCATTCGCTCGTGGCGGCGGACAAACTGGCGGCCTTTCTCGACCGCGGCGGCCGCGCGCTCTGCACGGTCGTCGGCTGGGGATGGCAGCAGATCCACCCGAACAAGTCGCTCCGTTCGGACAGTCCGTTCAACAAGGTGTTCGGTCCGGCCGGACTCTTCACCGCGAATGTGACCGTCGATCCGGGAAAGAACGGTCTGTTCGACGTGACGAAGGACGCCGACCTGCCGGGGCTGAGTGCGGACGATGCGCTGGAGCTGACCGCAGAAGGCGCCTCCTTGCCCGATGCGCTGGGAGCGCGCTGCCTCTATACGCTCGGCTCGCTCGCCGAGGTGCTGCCGCTTGACGACACGCGGTGGCTGCCGAAGCTCACGGCGCTGGCGAAGTCTGCCTCCACGGCCTTTGTGCCGTCTCCCGAACGTCCGCTCGGCTCGACGCGTGTGCGCGAGCGCCTGGCCTATCAGCTCTTCCAGGATGACTGGCTCTCCGATCCGGAACGCGTGTGGCCGGCGAGTCCGGCGGCGGGCGTGTATCCGGGTGTGCCGGCGAAGGGCACGAAGCGCGAGACGCGCGATGTCTCCGTGGACCTGTCGATTCCGCGCTGGCACGGCACCGGGCTCTTCGCCGCCGCGGGGGAGCCGCTCACGGTCACGCTTCCCGAAGGTGCCGAGAAGCTGGGCCTCCGCGTGCGTGTCGGCTCGACGACCTGCCGCGTGACGAAGGCGCCGCACTGGCGTCGTGCGCCGGTCGTGGACATCGAACTGCCGCTCGTGAAGAAGGAGACGAAGTTCTCCTCGCCCTTTGGCGGCCTCGTCTATCTCGTCGTGCCTGCGGGCGCGCAGGGCAAGGTCTCCGTGAAGGTGGGGCCGGCGTGTCCGGCGGCCTGGTTCGTCGAAGGGCGCGACACGCCCGAGACGTGGCTGGCCGCGCTGCGCAGCTCTCCGGCGCCGTTCGTCGAGCTTGAGAACGACCATGTCGTCCTTTCCGTGCCGAAGACGGCCGTGCAGAATCTGGCCGATCCGCGGCCTCTCCTCCAGGTGTGGCGTGAAATCACCGACCACGACGCGCGCCTCGCGGGCATTCCGACGACGCGGACGTCGCCCGAGCGCCTGGTCGGCGACGTACAGCTCTGCGCGGGCTACATGCATGCCGGCTATCCGATCATGATTCCCACGGGCTGCCTCCGCAACCTGATGAGCGAGAAGACCATCCGCACGGGCAAGGAAGACGATGTCTGGGGCTTCTTCCACGAGATGGGCCACAACCACCAGAATCCCGCCTGGACGTTCGACGGCACGACGGAGGTGACGGTCAACTTCTTCACGCTCTACTGCATGCAGAAAATCTGCGGCAAGTCGATCCGCGAGACGAAGATGGGCGCCGATTCCATCGCGCGCGGCGTCGCGGCATGGAACGCGGCGGGACGTCCGCCGGACAAGTGGTTCGACGATCCGTTCCTCGCGCTCGACTTCTTCGCGAAGCTGATCGAGAAATATGGGTGGGAGTCGTTCGAGAAGCTGTTTGCCGAATATCAGACATGTCCGCCGTCCGAACTGCCGAAAACGGACGAAGAGAAGCGAATCCAGTGGTGTCGCCGGCTCTCGCGCATCGTGGGCGAAGACCTTTCCGACGAGTTCAAGTTCCTCGGCGTGCCGCCCGCGCCGAAGGAAAAGTCGGAGATTCTAACGCGCCGTTAACGAAGAGATGCTAAACTTCCACTCAAAACGCCGAGTTTTGTCCGGAGAGGGTTGAGGGATGCCACAGAACGACACAGATACGAGCCTTGCGTCGCTGAGCGAAGAGCGGCTGCGTTTGGAACGGGAGGCGCTTGCGGTCGAACGCGAGCGCCTGGCCGCGGCGCGCGCCCGTGCGGAAGCCGAGGCGGCGATGGAGCGGAAGAAGCGCCATCCGATGCTGTTGGTGCTGTCGATGGCGCTGGTCGGCGTCATCTGCTTCGGCGCCGGACTTCTCTCGGGTTTCACGATCTGGGAGAATCGCCAGCAGCAGCTGCGCGAACTTCGGCTCGCGCGGGCGCTTTCGCAGTTGGACGACTTCGCCGCCGGCACCACGAACAATGCCGCGCTGCCGGCCGGCCTCGGACAGAAATCGCCCGACGGTGCGCACCGCAACGTCGCCGTGAT
This sequence comes from uncultured bacterium, assembly GCA_902803135.1. Lineage (GTDB taxonomy): Bacteria > Verrucomicrobiota > Kiritimatiellia > RFP12 > UBA1067 > RUG572. The sequence goes on along the minus strand of CADCPA010000298.1, from coordinate 4,244 downwards.
GGTCATTCAGTAAGGGGTGGAAGAGACGACGATGGCGGCGCGGTTCAAGGCTGTACTTCGTTCTCCGGGACGATTGGCGGGAGGGGCGTTTCTCTTCGCGCAGCTATTCGCGGGCGCGACCGTGCAGGCTGCGGACGGCACGCAGCCGCAGCCGACGCTTGAAATGACGGTTTCGACGACGAATCTGGTCGTCACCGAGGAGCTGACGGTGACGCTGCGGCTGTGGATGCCGCCGCTGGAAGGCGAGTCGTTCGCCGAAATCCCGCCGGTAATGGACCAGCGTCCCCCGCATTTCACCGTGCCGTTCTGGACGCCTGACTGGAAGACGTCTGCCCTGACGCTGCAGGATCCCCAGCGCATTCCGCCTCTGGAGACGGACGGGGCGCGTACTGCGCCCGTCTTCACCCTCAACGACTATGTGACGGATGGCCTCGGCAGCCTGCGCGGACCCTTGGGCGGACGCGATCCCTTTGCCAGCCTGTTCGACGACGATTTCTTCGGCCGCTCGCTTGGTCCCCGTCCGGCGACGTTTCCGTTTACCGTGCGGCGGGTGAAGCGCGGCGACGTGAACGGCTGGGAATTCACCGTTTCCTCGCTGCCGTATCGGGCGGTGGCGCCGGGGCACGTGCTGTTCAATGCCGTCCAGGCGAAGATTCCCGTCATCACGGCGGTCCGGACGGTCCGTGATCGGTTCGGACGCGCGACTGCTGCGCCGACGATCAAGGAGGTGACGCTGCGGACCCGCGCCTGCGCGGTCGACGTGGTCGAGCCGACGACGGTCGGGCGTCCTGCCTCCTACTGCGGCGCCATCTCCTCGAATCTCGTCGTCACGGCGTCTCTCGACACGAATGTCTGCACGGCGGGCGATCCGCTCATGCTGACGCTCGACGTGTCGGGCGTGACGGATCTTTCGACCGTCGTCGCGCCGTCTTTTGCGGACGTGTTCAAAAAGGAGGGCGTCTTCCGTTTGGACGAGGCCTCGCTCAAGACGGAGACGCTGGCGAATTCGCGCCGCTTCACCTGGCGCGTGCGTCCCCTGAAAGCCGGTACGGTCGAGTTCCCGGCGCTGCCGGTGTCGTTCTACGACCTCTCGAAGCGCGCGTATGCGACGCGCCTGACGGAGTCCATGCCCGTACAGGTTCGTGCCGGCGTTCAGGCGGCCCTGGGGACCTTGGACGACGAGTCTGCCGACGTCGAGGCGTTTCCGATGCCGGACGGTCTGGACTACGATTCCCGCGGCGCCGCGTCGGAGCCCCTGCTCCCCCATCTGGGCCTGGCCCTCGCGCTGTTCCTCGTTCCGCCGGTCCTCTTTACGCTGATTCGCCTCACGCCGCCCGTGCGGCGTCGTGTCGCGGCGCAGCGCCGGGCGGCCCGCCGGGCTTCGGCCTACGCGATCTGCCGTCGCGCGCTGAAAGGGCGCGATCCGGACAAGCGGGCGGCGGCCATTCGGCGGTTCTTCGAAGACCGCTATGGCGTGAAGGGCGCGACGGTCACGGGGGCGGATGCCCGCCGTCTGATGGCTGACGACTTTACGGACGGGCAAATCGCCGAAATCGTCGGCGCGCTGGCCGAAGCGGACCGCACCCACTATTCGGCGCGCAAGACGGTGGTCGCGCTGGTTCTCATCTGCCTCGCTTCGCTCTCCGTCTTCGGCGCCTCGCCCGCCTTCACCTATCGTCGGGCCGGATCGTTGGCCACGCGCGCGACCGACGAAGCCGGTTTCAAAGCTGCGGCCAAGGCCTATGCCGAGTGCCTCCAGGAAGGGGCCGCCAATCCGATTCTCTATACGAACCTCGGCACGTGCGAGCTGATGGGCGGCAATCCCCGGGCGGCGTTGACGGCGTTCGCGTGCGCGGAGCGCCGGAGCGGCCAGACGGAGACGACACGGCGCGGCATCCGCGCCGCCCTGGCGCGTCAGCGCAATGATCCGCGCGCCGACCTTCCGCTGACGCGGGCGTTCTGCGCGCCGCACGTCCTTTTCCCGCTGGACGCGCGCCTTCTCTTCGCGGCGGGCGCCTGGGCGCTGTTCTGGCTGCTGCTGCTGCTGCCGTGCGGCGGACTGCGTCGCACGCTCGTCGCCCTGTGCGTGCTGGCGTTTGTGGCTTCGGCGGTGTCCGTTTCCGTTTCGCTTGCGAGCGAGCAGATTGCGAAGGGAGTCGAACATGTGGGCCGTTAAGTATCTCCTGCCGGCGCTGCTCGTCTGCGGTGCATCGTCCGCGCCGGCGCAGCTCTTCAATTTCAACCTCGGACAGAACGCGCCGAAGATGGGCGACTTTTCCGGGACGGTCCGTCTCGATCCGGAGAAGCCGGTCGTCGGCATCCCCTGCGCCTTCGTCTTCACGTTTACGACGAAGAACCGCGTCGACATCCAGCAGGTCATGGGTCTGCCGGATCGGAACATCGAATATCTGTCGACCTCCGTCGAACCTTTCGCCGACGGGTCGTACCGGCTGCCCGTGCGGTTCACCGGTCCGCTGAAGCAGGATCTGGCGATCTCCGTCGGCGGCATGCAGACGGTCGAATCGGGAAACGGCACGTCGTTCCGTTCCTCCTATTCGACGAACTTCCGCAAGTCGCTCCCCGTCTTGAAGGTCGACGTGTCGCCGCTGCCCGAGGAGGGGCGTCCGGCCGACTTCTCGGGCGCCGTGGGCAAGCGTTTCGACCTGACCCAGCGTTTGACGCCGGACCACGTACGCCCCGGCGATCTCGTCACGGCGACCTATGAGCTGTCCTACGAGGGGTACTGTCCCTCGAACGTCTGGCCGTCGGTGCAGCATCTTTCGAACGAATTCAAGGTCTATGAGCCGAAGGAGATCTCGCGCACGCCGACCAAGGTGGTCTGGACCCAGGTCCTTGTGCCGCGGACCGTGGCGGCGACCAATTCCGCCCTCGTGTCCCTGTCCTATTACAATTCTTTCCTCGGTCGCTACGAAATCGCGAAAGCCGAGCCGAAGGCGCTCGTCTTCGTGTCTTCGGAAGCCGCGAGCACGCAGAACACGAGCGTGACCGTCACGGGCGACGCCGCCGTCGGCAAGGCCGCGGATGCCGTGGATGCCGCGGCGCGTCCGGTTGTGCTGCGCCTGGCGCCGAGCGAGACCTCTCCCGTCGTCGCCACGCTGCCGCCAGGCTCGCCCGTGACGGAATTGGCGACCCTGAACGGGTGGCGTCGGGTTTCGACGCAGAAGGCTGTCGGCTGGACGAAATAGTGCCGTTGTGCTATACTATTTGTCCATGAAAAATCTGCCTTTTACGAACGAACAGCTTGAAAATCTTGCGAAAACCCAGCCGACGCCGTTTTATGTCTACGACGAGAAGGCCCTGCGGGTCCATGCGCGCCGTCTGAACGCCGCGTTTGCCTGGAACAGGGGTTTCCACGAGTACTTCGCCGTAAAGGCTGCGCCCAATCCCCATCTGATGCAGATCCTGCGCGAAGAGGGCTTCGGCTGCGACTGCTCGTCCATGACCGAGCTGCTTCTCTCCGAGGCTGTGGGCAACGTGGGCGAGAGCATCATGTTCACCTCGAACGACACGCCGGCCGAAGAGTTCCAGAAGGCGGCGGCGCTCGGCGCGATCATCAATCTCGACGACATCACGCATCTCGATTTCCTTGAGCGGTCGCTGGGCGGCAAGTTGCCCGACCTGCTCTGCTGCCGCTGGAATCCGGGTCCGCTCAAGGGCGGCAACGCCATCATCGGCAAGCCCGAGGAGGCGAAGTACGGCTTCACGACGGAACAGCTGTTCGAAGCCTATGCGCGCATGAAGGCGAAGGGGGTGACGCGTTTCGGCCTCCATACGATGGTCGCTTCGAACGAACTCGATCCGCAGTACATCATCGACACGGCGACGCTCCTGTTCGATCTGGCGGTGCAGATTTCCGAAACGGTCGGCATCACGTTCGAGTTCATCAACATCGGCGGCGGCATCGGCATTCCCTACCGGCCGGACCAGGTGGAGCAGCCGCTGGAGAAGATCGGCGCGGGCATTGAAGTCGCGTATCAGACGCACCTCCGCGCCAAGGGCCACCCCGATCTCAAACTCTACATGGAGTGTGGCCGCTGCATTACGGGTCCGTACGGCTACCTCGTCTCGCGCGTGCGCCACATCAAGCGCACCTACAAGACCTATGTCGGCCTCGACGCCTGCATGGCGAACCTGATGCGTCCCGCGCTCTATGGCGCGTACCACCACATCTCCGTGCCCGGCGCCGCGCCGGACGCGCCGCGCGTCGTCTACGACGTGACGGG
>CADCPA010000297.1 GCA_902803135.1 uncultured bacterium | reverse complement strand
CTGGAGCCTGGCATCTGCGACGAGAAGATTCTCGATGTCTTTGAAAAACACCGCAATATTTGCAGATTCATCCATCTTTCACTTCAATCGGGCAGTCCGCACATTCTCGCCCGAATGAACCGGCCCTACACGATCGAGACGGTAGCGGACTTCTGTCGCGAAGCCCAACGGCGGCTGGGTCCGCGCCTGTCCCTCGGTGCCGACGTCATCGCCGGCTTCCCCGGCGAGGCCGAAGACGACTTCAATCTGACAAAGGCATTCATCAGGGGGACAGTCCCCTTTGGCAATCGGGGGACAGTCCCCTTTGGCAATCTGCACGTCTTCCCCTATTCGGAGCGGCCGGGGACGCCGGCGGCGACCATGGACGGGGCGTTGCCGCGGGCGATTCGTCTCGCGCGGGCACGGGAGCTCGAAGGGCTTGGACGGGCAGCACGGCTTGCCTTCGCACAGTCGTTCCTCGGCCAGACGGTCGAGGTGTGCGTCGAACGCGGCGGCGATCACGGATGGACGGCCGAATACCTGCCTTGCCGAATCAAAGGGGCTCCGGCTGAACGCCGGAGCCTGGTCTCGCTGCATGTGGCCGCGGTCACGGAGAGCGGCGACCTCGTCGGCGAACGTCTCCGCCCAGCCGACGCCTGAAGTCGTCGCGTTCCTCTTCGACCGACGGTAGCCGGCAGCGACGGATTAGAGTTCCTTGATGAAGATGTTCTTGAACTCAAGCGGGTCGCCGTGGCATTGGAGCTCGATCTGCTCGATCGGGAAGATCGGTTGCTTGCGGTCCCAATAGTTTTCGAGCGTCACGTTGTCGACGACGAGTTCGCCGTTGAGCTTGACCGTGACCTTCTCGCCCACCATCTTGATGTAGAAGGTGTTCCAGCTGCCGACGTTGCGGTCCGCAATCTTGAGCGCCTTGGACGGATTCTTCTGGTTGTTGTAGAGTCCGCCGGAACCGATGCCCCACTGGTTGTGCGCATCCCAAATCTGGACCTGCGGCGAACCGCGGAGATAGAGGCCGGAGTCGCCCTGCACGGAGAGCGTGCGCCAGTCGACCCACATTTCGAAGTCCTTGTAGTCCTTCGCCGTCGCGAGCGAGTAGCCGCCCTTGAAACCGTCGAAGAAGAGCGCGCCGTCACGGATGTGCCAGTGGTCGGCCATCTGCTGGTCGGCGATCTTCTGCATCGCCGCGCGCTTCTCCGGCGTCGCCGCCTGGCGCTTCTTCGGATTGTCGAAGCCTTCGGTCGTCGTCACGCCCTTCCAGTTGTTCTTAAGGCTCGCCTCGGTGCCGTCGTAGAGGGCCGTGAAGCCTTCGGGGCAGGGCTTGACCGTGTCGGAGCCGACCTTGTAGTCCGCCCCGACTTCCTTGATGCGGATGTTGCGCCACATCACGTGGCTGCCATGGCCGAGCCAGCCGATATGTCCCTTCTTGTTGTGGAGGCCCGGGTGCTTGCGATGGTCCATCGTGTCGCCGTCGCCCTTGACGGTGCTCACGTCGAAGTCCTGCACGAGTTCGCCATTCAGAATCACCTGAATGCGGCTGCCGATTACGCGCACTTCTTCGTAGTTCCACATGCCGGGACGACGCAGATAGCTGCCGCCACCCGTGAAGTTCGCATCCTTGCCCCAGATTTGCTTGCCGACGTTGTCGCGCTTCACGGGATGGATGCCGTAGACGGACGCCGTGTACTGGTAGGGCTGAAGCTTGTCCTTCTTGGCCTTCTTGTCGTAGTACGCGCTGCCGCCGTCGTCAAGGAGCTGGAGCTCGCACATGCCGTAGTAGGCCGCGTCCGCATTGATGTCCGTCATGCGGAGGCCCAAACCGTTGTTGCCGTTCTCGGGCATGCAGAACTCGAAGCGCAAAATGAAGTTCTCGTACTGCTTCTCGGTGCAGAGATTGCCGCTGTCGCCTTTCACGCGCTTCTCGGGCTGGCAGGCGAGCACCTGGAACTCCTTGACTTCGCCCGTGCCGGCCATCTTTTCCTTGTAGGTCTCGACGCCGTATGACTTGGAACCGATCCAACCCGTCAGGTCCTTGCCGTTGAACAGGGAGACAAACCCCTCCGCATCCGGCTCGACGCCGAACGCCATGCACGCCGCAAGCGCGGCTATGCAGAAAATCCCGCTCTTCATTCGATCAACTCCTTTTTTCCGTTAATGAAAACACTTGGGATTATAGCACATTTTTTAACGCGTGGCTAATAAAACGGTGTTAGACTATGAGGCGTCAAAAGGAAGAACAGCTCCATGAACAACCTCGCAAAGATCCTGATCGTCGAAGACGACGCCACCATCCGCATGATCCTGCAGATGCTCCTCAAGGGCGCCGGCTTCACCCATGTGCGTGCCGCCACGCGCGGCGACGAAGGTCTCGAGGCCATCCGCCGCGAGCAGCCGCAGCTCGTTTTGCTCGACCTCATGCTGCCCGGCCTCGACGGTCTCACCGTGTGCCGCCGCGTGCGCGAAGATTCCACGCTCGCCGACGTGCGCATTCTGATGCTCACCGCGAAAAGCGAAGACGACGACGTCGTGCGCGGCCTCGAACTCGGTGCGGACGACTATGTCACCAAGCCCTTCTCGCGCGAGGTCCTTCTCGCCCGCATCCACGCCGTGCTGCGCCGCAACGACCCGCTCGCCGCGGGACGCGACCTCGACGGGCTCCGCGTCGACACCCGCGCCGGCAGCGCCACGCTCAACGGCACGATGCTCACGCTCACACGCGGCGAATTCCGTCTGCTCGCCCTCCTCGCCTCCCGCCCCGGCCGCGTCTTCACGCGCACCCAGATCATCGACGCGGTGCAGGACGAGGAGAAGTCCGTCACCGAGCGCACCGTCGACGTGCAGCTCGTCGGCCTCCGCAAGAAACTCGGCGACTGGGCTGCACATATCGAAACCATCCGCGGCGTCGGCTACCGCGTCAATCCCACGCTTTCCCCGAACAGTCAACCGGTCCTTCAGACAAGACGATGAAACTCGCAAGACGATGAAACTCGGCATGAACAAGCTCCTCGACTTCATTCCCTGCGCCCTCGCGGCGCTCGGACTTGCCGCCTTCGTCTTCATCCTCCGCGCCGAGACGGACGCCTACCGCCGCGCCGTCGAGACCTGGGCCGAGCGCGATCTCGCCGCCCGCACCCAACTGGCCTCCGAGGCCATCCGCGAATCCCTCGCCACCGGCGATTTCGCCCACCTCCGCGCCTTCGCCGACGCCCACCGCTCCGACGGACTCCGCCTCACCGTGCTGACCCGCGCAGGCGGCATGGTCTTCGACTCCGACGCCCGCGCCGCCGGCAGCCACGGTACCTGGCCGGAAGTCGCCGCCGCCCGCGACACGGGCGTGGGAAGCGCCCTGCGCGTCTCCACCACGATCGGCGGACGCCACCTCTACTGCGCGCGCCGCGCAGGCGACGACTTCCTCGTGCGCCTGTCCATCCCCTACGAGACCGTGATTGCCCCCCTGCGCGCGAACCGGCCCGCGCTCGTTCTCGCCGCCCTCGTCGGCGCCTCGGGCATTCTGCTCGTGCTGCTCTTCACCTTCCATCTCGTCGCCCGCAACCGCGCCCTGGCCCGCGAACGCGACACACAGGCCCGCCTCCTCGCCG
>CADCPA010000296.1 GCA_902803135.1 uncultured bacterium | reverse complement strand
TATCGGTTCGAACGAATACCGAGACTTTGACCGTCTCGCCCGCAAGCAACGAATATCCTGGATCCTGATCAGATGTCGCAAAGAACTCGATAGACTTGGACCATGCATCGGACTCGGAAAAACGCACATAAGCGGCATCTCCCGCCTCAAGCCGCACAAAAGGCGCGGAGATTCCGGAAGAACCATTGTTGGAATACGTCACAGTTGCAGTACGCGACTCGCCGACGCCTCCTGCCGGAACTTGCACGTTGCACTGAAATGCCGCTTCTGCATTTACCGAAATTACCGTAACCGCAACGAGCAACACCTTTGCCAACAACACGTGAAATGCTGATTTCATCATCTGTTTCATCTTTTAGCCTTTGAAATAGTTGCAACACCCCTCCCTCGTGCCACCACGAGCCAGCCCACGCGGCCTGACGAAACCCGCAGAAACAACCCGACACGGCGGAAAGATTCAGCAAACGCATTATGCCAAATCCGCGCATCGGGTGCAAGTGTAAAAAAGAAGTTTCTCATCTATGGGGGAGGGCAGTAGTTGCATTTATATTTATTTTATGCCAAATTTTATAAAGTTATACGGTATACTATAGACATGTAAAAGCGAAGCAAAGGCCGGACGTCTCAGAAATGCCGCCATACAGGCTTGGCAGGCATTGGAACACGATCGAAACGTATCTCATACCAGTCATAGAGGACGACATCGGCGAACTCGGCAAAGAGCTGAAGAAGTTCATGGATATCTGCTTGTTCTTCTCATCCATGTTTTCATCTCGTCACGCCGTGCCGTGTGCAAACCAGAGCATTCGTGCGCCCCGTTCCACAGCCATCAAAGAAGTTTTTGCAACTGCCTCTATAGTAAAACGCGCTTTCGCGCACAATACCAAATCGATTGGAACTTACCCATTTTTCAAGGTGTGGAGTCCAGCAACAAATGCAAAAATCCCGTGCGTTTAGCCCTTGGAGATACGGGGTGGGATTGAAAGACGGGACATTTCCCGTCATTCCTTCCCAGGAAGGAAGCACGCGTTTACTTTCGGATACAACGCCCAGATGAATCAAGAGGCCGTCAAAGGGAACGCTCGCGCTTGATTTCATCCCAGGCGGCGTTGATGCGCGCCATCTTCTCGTTGGCCTTTGAAATCAGCTCTTCAGGCAGACCCTGCGCGCGCAGAAGGTCCGGATGGTGCTTCTTCGCCTGGGCGCGGTAGGCGCGCCGAAGCTCGTCGTTCGTCGCCGAACGCGCACATCCCAGCACGTCGTACGGGTCGACGGAACGCTCCGGTTCGGCGGCGCGCCGACGGCTGCCGGAGCCGCTGCCGCCGGTCTGCTCGCGCGTACGTTCCTGCCGGCCGGACTGAAACGCCCCCAGACGCCGCATGTACTCTTCCCTGTAGAGCGCCGGGCGGATGGCGAGCGGAATCGTGATGAGCTCGAGGATGTGGCGCTCTTCGGGAGAAAGGGTTCCGTCCGCGCAGGCGATCTCCCATAGGAGGTCGTAGACGAGCTCGCGGATGACGCGCGCGGGGGCGGCCTTGGCGAAGGACGTGGCGTACTCGTAGATCGTGTGGTTGTCGTTCTTCGCCATGCGGAAGGCGCGGATGACGAAGGCCCGCTTCTCGGCCGTCAGGCCCAACCGCGCAAAGGCCTGCTCGCCGGCGGCGATCTCCGTCTCGTCGATACGGCCGTCGGCCTTCGAGAGCTTGGCGAACATCGCGCCGACCGCCGTCAGGAAGACGACTTCGTTCTCGATCGGCGAATGGGCGCGCGAGGAACTGCGGGCGCGCGCGTTCATTCGCGCCCGCGCTTCGTCCATCATCGTCTTCTGGGCCTGGGCTTCCTCGCCCTTCGATTTCAGGAAATCGCCCAGATAGCTGCCCAGCACGGCACCCGCCAGCCCGCCCAGCGTGCCGAAGCGCGATCCGACAAAGTAGCCGATGGCTCCACCAATCCAACCCATTTCATTCTTCCTTGAGAGCGGTCGGCGTGGTCGCGGGGACAAGGGTGCGGAGGAGGACCGGACCGAGGAGACCGCTCGGCAGGAGCTCGTCGTTCTTATCCCAGTGCTTCCAGGTCGTGAACGTGCAGCGACCGGTCGGAGACTTCTCGCCGTTCTTGACCCATTGCGGAATCTCCTTGATGCCGAGTTCCTTCACGCCGCCGCGGATCGTCCCCTTCCATTCGCAATCGTCCGCATGCTGGACGTCGTCGCCGATGAGACGGTTCGCCCAGAGGTTCGTGACGCGCACCGCAAGCGCAATCGGCTCGCCCGCCTTCACGGCGTCGGTGACGTCCACGCGGAACGGCGGCTTCCACAAGACGGGGAACGTCGTGCCGTTCACGGAAACTTCCGCAAAGTCCTTCACGTTGCCGAGATCGAGCTCGAGGCGCGCGCCGTCCGCAAGCGGCGCGACCGCCGGCAGCGTCTTCGTGTAGGTCGCCGTGCCGGAGAAGTAGCGCACACCGTCGTTCGCGCTGTCGGACCACGAGACGAGCGTCGGGAATGCGACCGTCTCCGCCGCCCCCTGTGCGAGCTTGTTCGGCAGAAAGCCGTGCGGGAAGGAGACCGTCCACGCACCCGTGACCAGCGTCGGACACGGCGGCTCGGCAGCGAGCGTCTTCACCGTGCCGTCCGCCTGCGTCAGCTTCGCCGTGAGCGGCTGGTAGGCCAGGAGCGCGCCGTCGCGCCAGACCGCGTCCGGCGGCGGGGGCGGCGGCACAGGCCCCTTCGGCAGCACGAGCATCTGGTTCTCGGCGACGTCGATCTGCTTTTCGCGTCCGTCGTAGACATAGGTCACATAGAGGCGCTTGTGCGTCTTGTAGATCGGATCGCGGCCCGCAAGGACGTTGTCCGCCTTCACCGCAAGGCGCGCATCCTGCACGCGCGCCGCGAGCTTCTCCGTCACGTCGACGAGATGGTCGACGGATGGCTTCCAGCCCGGGTCGATCACGCCATACCACGCGCTCACGAGCTTCGCCTTCGCCGGCAGCGTATAGGCGGCGTGTTCCTTCACCTCGTCGCGCTTCCGCACGCCGTCGAGGGTGTAGACGACTTCCAGCGTCTTGTGCTTGTTCGCGGCGGGATCGCCGCCGAGCGTGCCGTTCGTCACGCGGACCTTCACGCCGGGCTTCACAGAGGCTGAAACGTCCGCGCAATCCGGACGCCCCGTCTCCGCCTTCACGCCGTACTGCGCGGACTTGATGACGAGCGTATGCGGCACGGGATCGGCGGCGACCGGGTCGGGACGGCGCTGCGCCGCGATCGCGCACGCCGTCGCATGCGCGGCCGTGGACGCCTTGCGGAAGACGACGAACTTCGAACCGCAGACCGTGTAGGGCACCGTCACGTAGGTGCGTCCGCCCTCCTCGCGCCAGACATCGGCCGGCGCGCACGTGCCCGTTTCGGCATCCCACAGTTCGGGTACGCGGCCCGTCTGGCGGAACGACAGCTCGGCCGTCGCCTCCGCGCGGTTCGGCATGGCCGTGAAATACCAGTCCGCCTCCGCATCGCGCCGATGCAGCCATTCGATGTTCGTGCCCCCGGCCGCCGTGTTCGTCACGACCGTGACATCGGGCGCAATGCCCTGCCGCGCCAGCGCCTCGGCCGGCGTGCACGCGAGCACGCCCTTCGCCCACAGCGCGTCGGCGAGCGCCTTCACCTGCGCGTCACCCGCCGCACCCCACTTGAGGCCAGGTGCGCGCACGGGTTTCTTCGGCCACACGACCGTTGCGCCGGCGGCACGCAGCTTCGTCACCTGCTCGACGAGATCGGGCGAGACGACATCCATCGGCGGCAGTGCGAGCAGGCGGTACTTCACGCCGCCCGGCACCACGACGCATCCGTCCTCGACCGTCAGCGCGAAGAGCGCGTCGGTGGGACAGATGTCGCCGTCATAGCCCGCCGGCAGCTGGTAGAAGGCGGACGACGCCGCACCGCCTTCCGTGTTGCGGCCCGCGTTCGGCGCCTGTTCGCCCGCGAAGAAGAGAACGTCCGCGCAGAACGTGCCCGCCTGCAGCAGATACTGGCAGCGCGTCTGGTACAGGAACCACGGCCGCACATGATCCCACCAGGTCTGCGTGCGGTCGAGATGCATGCCCCAACGGCCCATCGTCATGCCGGGCAGATACTTGTCGTCCGCCCACGGCTGGTGGGTGAAGCGATGGTAGATGATGCGGTTCACGCCGTTCGCGAAGGCGCTGTCGCCCTGCGCCTTGATCGAGAACGGCGTCGTCATCCACCGGCCGCGGTTCCCGCCCGGACTCGCCGTGAACGATTCCGTGCCACAGTACTTCTTGCCCCACACGTGCGCAATGTAGGAGATGAACTTCGAATTGCCGCAGCCGAGTCCATAAGGGTCGCCCGCATGGCTCCAGAATTCGCCCATCGGGATGTCGCAGTGCTCGCCGTACTGGAGGTCGTCCGACGGACAGTTCCCATACGGTTCGATCGAACACTGGAGGCCGAACTCGTGGCACTTCTGCGTGAGCATGCCCGCGTAGTTTTCGGCAAAGAGGTCGGCCACCACACGGCGGAAGTCTTCGAGGAACCGTTCCGTCGTCTCCACGCTCCCCACGATGAAGCCCGCGAACACGGGCATGTAGGGGCGCAGCGAATAGCCGCGGCGGCGCAGGAACTCCTCCTCCATCTTCTGCGTCCAGTTCTGGGACGCGACCTCGAAGGAGTCGACGAGAATGTTGTTGAAGCCCGTCGACACGTTGCCCGCGAGCGGTCCCAGCGTCTTGCAGAGACGCGCGACATACTGCGTGAAATGGAAATCCATCGCCTCGGCCGACAGTTTGTCGACCTCGAGGCCGCGTCCGTGGTCCGACGCCGGATGGTTGCAGCGGCCATTGCAAATGTAGCCGACGCGCAGGATCGTCCAGTCGCCCGCGGGCGCATCCCACGCGAGCGTGCCGTCGGCAGCCATCTTCGGCGTCAGGTCGAGCACCGCGTCTTTCGCCACGACCTGGTTCGGCGCCGCGACCGTCGTATCGGCCTTCAGGTTGTTCACGCGCTCCGCAAAGGTCTTGCCCGCCAGGTTGCTCAGTTCCGCGCCCGCGGCCGGCGTCGGAAACGCGAAGACGCCGATGTCCGCGTAGAAGCCGTTGTCCTTCTCCTCGCGCGGCAGCTTCACCGAAACCTTCTGCGCGCCCTTCACTTTCACCGTGCGGTACACGACGCGCTTCATCGCGTTCGCAGGCGGATTCCACGGACCGCCCGAGCTCGACCAGCCCGAGCAGTTGGGAATGCAGATCTCGAGGCCGAGCCGCTGCGCTTCGGACGCCGCATGCTTGAACATCTCAAACCATTCGGGCGAGTTGAAGTCGAGTCCGCCCGGCGGAATGTTGCATCCCGCATCGAACATCTGCACGCCGCCGAGCCCCGCCTTCGCAATCTCTTCGAAGTCGCGCGTGATGCCCTCCTTCGTGACATTGCCGTTCATCATGTGGAACCACGTGTGCGGCTTCGCCTCGCGCGGCGGCGCCTTGAAACCCGATTCAAGGTCCGCCCACACGACGCCCATCACACCCATCACCGTCAATGCAAACAGTTTTTTCATGGTTTTTCTCCCGTTCACGACTGGGGGGCGAGCTTGATCGAAATCGGCACGAACCGATTCGGATTTTCGGCGCGCTGGCGGATCTTGTCCGAATACGCATCGCTGTAGGCGCGATTGTCGAGCGTGCGGTCGGTACGCGCATTGTAGCGCTGCAGCGCGACGCCCCACCCGTCGAAGAAGCCTTCGGGGCGGTTGCGCGTCGGCTGGCCCGACTTGCCGAAGCCCTTGCGCGCGAGGTACTTGATCGCCGCGCGCACATTGGTCTCGACGGTGCCCTCGTTGCGCTTCGCCGGCTGGACAAGACCGAGGTCGGCCTTGTAGTCGTTCCAGTCGCCCGGCACGTTGACCTGCTGGGGATCGATCTGCCAGGCGGCCTTCGACATCGGGCCGTTCCCGCCCGACTCTTCGATCATGTGCGCCTTCACAAGCGCCGGCGTGAGGTTGGCGATCTTCGCCGCCTGGTTCGCCGTGCCGCCGATCCAATCCGCCTTGTGTGCATTGAAATCCTTCGTCAGCCGTGCGATCAGCGCGTCATGCTGCTGGTAGCGGGCGTCTTCGAATCCACGGAAGATCGGCACGGGGCGCGTCTGCGCCTCCTGCGGACGCGTCTTCGGCACGAGCGAAGCGGAGGCATACATGATTTCGCCGTCCGTGTCGGGCGGCGGCGGTTGTTGCGGCTGCTGCGCGTACGTGCTCGTGCCGAACGCCTTGCGGTAGTAGGCCTCCAGCCGCTGGAGCACGGCGAGATCGCCCGCGGTCAGGAAGCGGCGGTCCACCTGCACTTCGCCCCAGCAGTCGAACGTGAGCGCGCCGTTGGCGCCCAGATCGAGGTTGAAGCGGCATGCGGCGTCGGATGGCGGCACTTCGGCAATGCCCTGCGCGGCGAGCTCGCGGTTGTGCTGGGCGACGCGACGCTGCGCGGTGTTCACGATCTGGACGGCCGCGAACGCCAGGCGCGCCACGTCGCTCATCTCCGCCGGCGTCAGGTGGATGCGCGAGGTCGTGGCGGCGTCCGTCCGCTTGCGCCCCCACTCGTTCAGCGTAAACGGACGCAGCCGCAGCGCGTTCGCGATTGCCTGGAAGTCGATCGGAGGGAGCCCGTTCTTGCCGAACTGGTCCGCCGCCGTGTGGATCGTGTCGACGACCGCGTCGAGGCCGGGTACGGACAGCGCCTCCTGCACGGTCGCCGGCCGCGTGCCGGGTGCGCGCTTCTGCGGACGTTGGAAAAGACCCTGCCCCCACGAGGTACAGGCGCCCAGAGCCAGAACGGCGACAAGGGAATGAACAAGTTTCATACGGGTATTATAGCACAAAACGCAGGGCAATTTCGTGGACGATTCATTTCATGTCCCCGGGACCTCCGTGGGAGAGGGCGGGCGCCTCTTCATCCACGCCTTGACCTTCGTCCAGTCGAACGGGGCCTCGCCGTAGAGGAAGTAGTTGCGATAGGGCTTGCCGTCCAGCGTCGCGTCGATGAGCACGACGCCCTGTCCGGCGAACGGCACCTTGCCGAGGGCGAGCTTGCCGTTCGCGGGAATCGTAAAGTCCTTCTCGAGGAACACCTTGCCCGTCTCGGCATCCGTAAACTTCGCGGTTCCCTTCACTTCGCGGCGGGCGTCGTTGACCGCCCACGCCGTCTGGTCGTCGACGAGGCAGACGATCTGGTCCTGCTGCGCGTTGCGGAGCACGTAGTAGGCGCGCTTCTTGCCGCCGTAGTAGTCGACCACGGCATCGGAGAGCTGCGGCCAGCCGTCGCGCACGTTCCACCAGATGAGGCCGTTCATGCGCGTGAACTTGCGGCTGCGGAAGAGTTCGCAGAACGTCTTCATCGCCTCGGCCTGGACGAATTGCGACTGTTCGATGAACGTGTCGAAGTCGGTATCCACGCCGCCGAACATGAGGCGGATCTGGTTCGTCATCAGATCGTTGCGCCACCAGAGGCCCGACGCGCGCATGTAGGGATCGGACGCCTTCAGGCGCCACTCGTCGTTCCAGTCGAGCTTGTGGTGGTCTTTCTCGAACTTCGCCGGCGTGCCCTTCCACGGATAGACGCAGTCCTTCGTCATCATCTTTTCGAGCGACGCGCGGTTCGCGCAGCCGTGATAGCCCATCTCGCTTGCGAACCAGCAGGGCGAGTTCGTGTAGAACGGTGTCTTGTAGTATTCGCGTGCGCCCCAGAGGTGCATTTCGCTCGGCCGGGCCTTGCCTGCGCGCACGTCGGGCGACTCGTAGGGCGAGCTCGGCAGGTAGGGACGCGTCACGTCGTATTCCCAGATCACGTCCGGAATCGTACGGCGCGAGTTGCGGTCGCGGTTGCAGTCGAGCTTGAACTCGCGTTGCGCATTCCAACCGTAGCCGCCGGCACCGTCGTTCTCGTTGTTGCCGCTCCAGAGGACAAGCGACGGATGGTTGCGGAGCATCAGCACGATCTGCTTCACTTCGTCCGCGGTCGCCGCGGCATAGCGGTCGTCCTGCGGAAAGACGGAGCAGCCCGTCATGAAGTCCTGCCACACCATGAGGCCGTGCGCGTCGCACCAGTCGAAGAACGCCTTGGGTTCGTACACGCCGCCGCCCCACACGCGCACCATGTTGCAGTTGAGATCTTCGAAGAGCTCGAGCGTCGGCACGAGATGCTCGGCGTCGCGGCCGTGGAACGCGTCCAGCGGCACCCAGTTGGAGCCGCGCACGTAGCAGGGCTCGCCGTTGATGCGGAAGAGGAACTGCCCGGGACGGTCCTTGCCGTACACGTCGTCGCGCTCGAGCGTGACGATGCGCACGCCCACCTTGCGGCGGTCGGCGGCGACGACCTGTCCCTGCGCGTCGAGGACCTCGATCGCCGCGTCGTAGAGCGCGGGCTCGCCCATGCCCTTCGGCCACCAGAGCACGGGTTTGTCGAGGGTGAAGCGCAGCTCGTTCTGCACAGCGACGTAGTCGCGTTCCATCGCGTAGGCGATCGTGCCGTTGCGCGCGAGCGAGGCACGTACCTTGCAGTCCCAGGCGTAAGTTGCCGTCGGGCCCTTCACGCGGAACTGCACCTTGGCCGAACACCGCGAATGGTCCTCATTGAAGTCGCCGAACATCCAGGCGACGTTGTCCACGGTGACCGCGGGCATCGTCTCGAGCTGCACGCCGCGCCAGAGGCCGGAGCAGTAGAGGCGCGGGAAGATGTCCCAGCCGCCCATGTGGGCCGCCTTGCGCAGCGGTTCGCCGTCCGCAAAGCCCATGTGGTAGCCAATCTCGCCCACGTCATGCTTCTGCGCCTCGAGGAACGCGCTGCGGATGAGCACCTGCACGGTGTTCTCGCCTGCGCGGACCTTGCGCGTCACGTCGAAGCGGTGCGGCACGAACATGTTCTCCGTCGCGCCGAGCTTCTCGCCGTTGAGGAAGACATCCGCAAACGTGTCGATGCCGTCGAAGACGAGCGCCGTGCGTGCGGCGTCGGCCGCGAAATCCGCCGGCACCGTGAACGTCTTCGTGTAGAGCCAGGCGTGGCCCTCGTACGCGCGATACTGGCGCACGTTCATCCCGATTTCCGCCGGCGGCAGCACGCCCGCACGCGCGAGATCGAGCTCGCAGTTGCCTGGCACGGTCGCCCGCACGCGAGGCGCGTCCTTGGGGACCGCCGCAAGTTCGCGCACGGCGGCGTCGGCCGTGTTTTGCGGCCAGTAGTTCAGAGTCCACTCGCCGTTCAACGACAGAACGGCTGCGAGTAGAAGTCCGAGTTGCATGTCAGTCCCTCCTGAGGATTGTGGTCGAGCCGAGCCTGTGCGCCCGCCCCTGTCGCGTCCGGAATCCCTTTCCTTGTCTTCGCATAGTATAGCAAGATGGATTCCGTTGCTCAACCCTTGAAACGAAAGG
>CADCPA010000295.1 GCA_902803135.1 uncultured bacterium | reverse complement strand
TCTCGAAATAGCGCTGATCACGCAGCGTCTTGATGATCCCCTCCTTGTCGAGGATCTTCTTCAAGCGCTTGAGACCGCGTTCGACGGTTTCGCCCTTCTTCAGCTTCAACTGGATTGCCATGCCTTTTTCACCTCTCTTTCAAATTTCCGGTCCTTGGGGCCCCGAAAAAGTGACAGAAAGTATATCATTTCGGCGCAGGGACCGCAAGCGCAAATCGAGCCCTCTTGGATTTTGCGCGCAGGTACGCGTCCGCGTCGGTTTTGCCGCGGAGTTCCACGTCGAAGTCAAAACACGCAAAAAGAGACACCTGCTTGCGCAGGTGTCTCTTTTCGTTGGTGCGACTGACTGGGATCGAACCAGCAACCTTCGGCTTCGGAGGCCAACGCTCTATCCAATTGAGCTACAGTCGCAACATGCAACTTAGAAGAAGCAGTTGAAGATCGGGAGGAACGGAACCGTGTTGTCCATGATCAGGTTCACGAGACCGATCTGGAAACCGGCCGAGCACGTCGCCGCATAGTTGACGATGCCGAGCTGGGCACCGCGGAGGTCGTCCGTCATGTTGAGGAGGATCGACGTCTGGAAACCGTGGACGCGACGCGCGAACGTCGCACCGCCGGCGATCTGCCAGCCCCACATGTCTTCACGCACGGCGCTCGTGATGCCGGCAATGCTGAGACCGTAGAACGAACGGTCCGTGCAGGCGCCGAGGCCGTCGATCGTCAGACCGTACACCTGGCGGTTCACACCGACGAGGTCGATGTTGATGCCGCAGAGGTCGCCGTTGCAGAGGTTGACGGCGGAGAGCGTGAGACCCGTGGCGTCGCGGTTGGCGAGGTTGCAGCAGGACGCGAGCTGGATGCCGTTCATGTTGAGACGGGCGACGTTGGCGAGACCGCCGATTTCAATACCGTCCATCGTGTTGCAGTCGCTGTAGAGGAAGTTGATGTCGAGGCCGTAGATGTCCCAGTCAAAACCCCATGGCAGGGAGAACGGCGTCGCAAGACCGACTTCGAGCACCGTGTAGCCATAGGACTTGGGATCCGGGGCGCGACCCGCGGCCGCATCCTGAGCGAAGGTCGACTGTCCGGCGATCGCGGCAAGCGCGAACGCGAAGAGACCACTTTTAACGATACGATTCATTTGTTCTCCTTAGTTTTTAGAAATCCATTTGACAGTGGAAGATAATACACCATTCTGCGGGGAAAGTCAATGGAGAATTGGCTTAAAATCGCGTGTGAACGGGGGAAGATTCGCGTTGGTGGACCTGGCTGCGATAGAGCGACCACCCGTTGTTCAGCGCAAAGGCAAGCCCGCAGACCCACATGGTCGGCAGCAGAAGCGCATGGTTGCCGGAAAGCTCCGCGACCATGATGACGGCCGTCAGCGGCGTACGGATGGTCGCAGCGAGGAATCCCGCCATGCCGACGAGGGCGACGGAGGCCGGATGAATGCCGAACGACGTCGGGAAAATGGCCGTGAAAGCCGCGCCGCAGGCTGCGCTGAGCGTTGCGCCGCAGACGAGGGCCGGACCGAACACGCCGCCGGAACCGCCGGAGCCGACAGTGAAGCTCGTGGCCAGCACCTTCAGCACAAACGCCAGGAAGAAGAGTCCGGCGGCCGTTCCGGCCCCGCACCCGAAGACGAGGCCCTGTGCATCGGCGCGAAACGCAACGCGGATCAGATCGTAGCCGGTTCCCAGCACATCGGGGAAGAGAAAACCCAGCGAGCCGGTGAGGAGTCCGCCGACCGCGACCTTCGCCCACGGCGGGCCTTTCACGTGGCGGAACGTACCGGCGACCCGGCGGAAGGTCGCAATGTAGAATTTGGCGCCGAGGGAGACAATCAGGGCCAGGAGCAGATACGGGAGCAGGCGGAGTCCGTCATCGTAGGCATACGACGGCATCGTGAACATCGGCGCCCAGCCGTAGAAAAGCGCATAGACCGTATAGGAGACCGCCGAGGCGATGAACGCCGGCAGAATGGCCTCGTATTCCATGTCGAGGCCCGAATAGAGAATCTCGGCGCCGAAGATCGCTCCGGCGAGAGGCGCGCGAAACAAGGCGCCGATGCCGGCGGCAAGACCGGCAATCATCAGGCGTCGACGCGTCGCGCCGTCCCAGTGGAACAGACGGGCGAGGTTCGACCCGCAGGCCGCGCCAATGAGCGTCATGGGGCCTTCATAGCCGGCGCTGCCGCCCGTGCCGATGACGAGCGCGGAGGCGGCGGCCTTCACGGGGATGATGCGCCACGACATGCGGCATTTCAGCCGATGGTAGACGTAGATGGCGGAATCCGTACCACGGGCATGGGTGCCGGGGGAGATCCATTTGATGAGCAACGCGGCCAGCGTCGCACCGCCAGCCGGGAGGACGAACAGCAGCCAGCGGCGACTGTCGGTCCAATCCGCCGTTGTCGTGAGACCGCGCAGCATCGTCCCCTGGGCGAGGAGCGAGGCATGCGCGCCAATTCCATGGAGCAGCAGGGAATCGAGGGCTTCGATCATCCAATGAAACGCAGCGGCCACCAGACCGACTCCGAGGCCGACCAGAGTCGACTGAACGAACAGGCGTCCGTTGCCGGCACTGAAACCTCCGCCGGCGATGAAGAAGCGAAACGCCGCAATGCCCAGTTTCCGAAACACGGACTCCCCTTCTCCCTCTCAACTTATTTCTTCGGACGTCGCTTCTTCGCGGGCGTCTTCGTCGACGCGGGCGCCGCCTTCTTCAACTTGTCGATTTCAAAGCCGAGCGTCGCGCCGTCCTTGCGGGAACGGGCCTTGAGGAACAGGCGGATTGGCGCGCCTTCCAGACCGAAACGCGCACGCAGCGCCTTTTCGAGATAGGACTTGTAGGCGTCCGTCACCAACTTCGGGTCGTTGACGAAGAGGCGGATCGTGAGCGGGTCGGTGCCGACCTGGAGGCCGTAGTAGATCTTGAGGCGTTTGCCCTTGATCATCGGCGAGAGCGTCTTCTTCTGGGCCGTCTCGATCGTGCGGTTGAGCATGCCCGTGGGCAGGTTGGCCTGCACGCTCGACGCGACGGCGTCGATCGCGTCGACCGTGCGCCGCACGTTGTAGCCGCTCTTCGCGCTGCAGTAGACGATCGGCGCATAGGAGAGGAACGGCATCATCTTGCGGATGACCGCGGTCGCCTCGTCCTGCTTGACCTGGTTCTTCTGCGCAAGGTCCCACTTGTTCATCAGGATGACGCATGCGCGGTTGGCTTCGATGATCTTGCCGGCAATGCGCATGTCCTGCTTCGTCGGACCCGGCTCGGAGTCCATCACGAGCAGCACGACGTCGGCCTCCTCGATCGCCTGTTCGCTGCGGAAGAGCGAGAAGTTGTCCACGCTCGTCTTGGACATTGCGGTATGCTTCTTCATGCCCGCCGTGTCGACAAGCGTATAGTGGCGCGCGGTTGGACCTTCGCCGATCGTGAACGGCACGTCGACCGAGTCGCGGGTCGTGCCGGGGATGTCGCTGACGATGACGCGCTCGGCATTGAGCAGACGGTTGATGTACGAGCTCTTGCCGGCGTTCGGACGGCCCACGACGGCGACGCGCAGCGGTCGCGCGGACTCGGCGTCGGCCGAGGGCGGCGGCAGCTTGCCCACGGCGAACTCGACGAGCTCGGCGACGCCGCGACCGTGCTCGGCCGAGCACGGATAGACGGGGATGCCGAAACGCACGAAGTCGTCCGCCTTCTCGTCGTCCTCCGGCGTGTCGCACTTGTTGGCGACGATGGCGCACGGCACGCCGCTTTCGCGCACGCGCTTGAGCACTTCTTCGTCGAGGGGCGTGACGCCGGCGCGCGTATCGACGACGACGAGGCACACGGCCGCGTCCATCACGGCGAGTGCGGCCTGCTGGCGCGTTTCCGCGGCGAGCGGATCGTCGCTGCCCGGGGTGCGGTCGAAGGCGAGGCCGCCCGTGTCGACGAGGAGGAAACGGCGCCCGTTCGCCTCGACTTCGCGGGCGACGCGGTCGCGGGTGACACCCGGCTGGTCGAATACGATGGCGATGCGCTTGCGGGCGATGCGGTTGAAAAGCGCGCTCTTGCCGACATTGGGACGGCCGACGATGGCGATGACGCTGGAACAAGGCATGGTCTTGAAATCCCATGTAGGGTCGATGAATGCGTACAGCGGTCGTTGGATTTAGAAGATCCGCTTTTTGTACAGGTAGAAGAGCGTGCCGATGATGCCGATGGCCAGCACGCCCGAAATGCACGAGAGCACGGCGAACGCATGCGGGAATTCCTGCATGTGCAGAGGGATGTTCATGCCGTAGGCGCTGGTGATGACCGTGGGCACGGCGAGGAGAATCGTCGCGGCGGTCATGTACTTCATGACGTTGGAGAGGTTGTTGTTGATGAGCGAGGCGAAGGTGTCGAGCGTGCCGTTGAGAATGTTCGCGTGGATCGTCGCGGTCTCAAGGGCCTGCTGGTATTCGACGGCTGCGTCGTCGAGCGTGTCCGAGTCGTCCTCCGAGAGGTTGAGCTGACGGGCACGGTCGAGACGGTTGATGAGAATGTTGTCCGCCTTCAGCGAAGTCGTGAAGTACACGAGCGACTTCTGATAGGTGAGCAACTTCAACAGCACCTCGTTCGAGATGGATTCATGCAGCGAATCTTCAAGATCCTCGATCTTCGCATGCATGTCGCGCAGGTAGCGCAAGAAGAGCACCGCCGCGTGCCAGAGGAGGCGAAACATGAAGCGGTTGCTCTCGTTCGGGGGGCAGACGCGGCGAATCTGGTCGAGGAACGCGCCGGTCACCGGCGTCGTCTGCGCGCAGATGGTGATGACGCTCTCGCCGAAGAGGACGATGCCGAGCGGCAGCGTCTCGTAGGGCAAAACGCTTTCATCGTCTTCGTCGCCGCGGACAGGCAAAGGAACGTGCACGATCACGAGGTTGTAGCCGTCCTCGCTTTCGAAACGAGGACGTTCTTCACGGTCGAGCGGGTCGGTCAGGAAGTCCCGCGGAGCCTTCGAGAAGTTGAGCACCTGTTCGAGCTCGGCCGTCGAAGGCTCCGAAAGACTGATCCAGCACGAAGGACCGAAATCATCGCTCTTCGTGAGAGACCCGTTTTCCCATTTGTAGATCGTCATCATGGCGACAGTTCCTTCGCCTTAAACCCCAAGAACCAAATCGGTCAGAGCGCCGCGCCATAGCGGGCCATGGCCTCGGCGGACCAGTCCGGACGCAGCAGCGCGTTCGCCTCCTCGCAGTTCGTGAACTTCATCGTCTTTTCGTCGAACGTCAGGCGGCGGCCCGGGAAGCGCGTCGCGACCGTGCCGAGCAGGCCCATCAGCGAAACCTTGCCGCCAAGTTCGAACGGCGTGTTCGTCGGACGCTTCTCGAGCACCGCATTGAGGAACTCGCGATAGTGGTCGCGGACGCGCGGGTACTTGGCCGGCGGACGCTTGAACGCGCGCATGCGGGCCTGCGGAATCACGCGCACGCCGCTCGCACCGTGCGAACCGTACATGATCGTCTCCTTCTCGCACTTGACCCAGGCGCCCGCCCAGCCGTCGGCCACGGGGTCGAAACGCTGGTCGGCCTCAAGGGCCTCGGGACGCGGCGCCGCGCGGTCGACGTCGTACCAGTACGCCGTGAATGCGTGGCGCGGGCCCTTCGCGGGGAACTCGAACTTGTAGCGCGGATTGAGCGGGAACGAATACGGCGTCTTCGCCGGATCGAAGCCCGGCGCGTCGCAGGTGACCGCGACCGGCATGTCGAGGTCGAGCGCCGTCACGAGCGGACCGAGAATGTGGCAGACCCAGTCCGTCAGGCAGCCGGCGCCGTACGGCGCCCAGCAGCGCCAGCGGCCGCCCGGCGCAATGCCCTTGAAATAGGGACGGCGCGTTCCGTTGGGACCCTGCCAAAGCTCCCAGTCGAGGCCGTTCGGGATGGCCGGATGCTCGTTGATGTTGTCCGGCGACTCGCAGTAGAAGAAGCGTACGGCATTGCAGTAGATATGCGCCTCCTGGGCCTGGCCGAGTTCGCCGCTTTCACACCATTCGCGAAGGATCTGCGTCGTCGGGAAGGAATTGCCCTGCATGCCCACGTGGGTGATGATGCCCGCCTCCTTGGCCTTGCGCATCATCGCCACGGTCTCGGCAAACGTATGGCCCAGCGGCTTTTCGCAAAAGACAGGAACTTTGTACTGCACCGCTTCGAGGAATGCCGCGCAGTGGATGTGGTCCGGCACGACGATCGTGATCGCGTCGTATTGCCCTTCGCATTCCTTGAGCATCTTGCGATAGTCGGTGTAGAACTTCGCGTTCGGCTGCTCCCTGCGCACCCAGTCGAGCGACGGGGCGAAGACGTCCGCCGCGCAGACGATTTCGGCCAGGCCCGAATTGAGGAAGTTGTGGAGGTCGCCGTTGGCCTGGCCGTCCGTACCGATGGCGGCAAGGCGAACTTTCTTCTGCGGCGCCGCTTCCGCGGCAAAAGCGGAGTCAACGGCACCGGCCAGGGCGGCACCACCGGAGAGCTTCAGAAAATCGCGCGTGGTCAGATTCATATGCCTTCTCCTTTCAGGTGAAAAAGATGATTTAGTATATCACAAGTCCCGCGATGAATCAACGAAGCAAATCTCCTTCACGCGGCTCTGCGGATTTGCTATAATACGCGTTCGAGAAGAAAAGGACAGTGTCAAGATGTGGAATTATTCGGAGAAAATGATGGACCACTTCCGCAATCCGCGGAATGTCGGCACGATCGAGAACCCTGACGGAACCGCGACGGTCGGCTCGCTTGCGTGCGGCGACGCGCTCACGTTCCAGTTCAAGCTGGGTCCTGACGGCCGCATCGCCGAGGCGAAGTTCCAGACGTTCGGCTGCGCGAGCGCCATTGCCTCCTCCTCCGCCCTCACCGAGATGGTGATTGGCAAGACCCTTGAAGAGGCCTCCAAGATCACGAATCAGGAAATCGCCGACTACCTCGGCGGCCTTCCGCCCCAGAAGATGCACTGCTCCGTGATGGGACGCGAAGCGCTGGAAGCGGCCATCAAGAATTTCAAGACCGGCGAGAGCGCCGACCGCAATCTGGAAGACGAAAAGCTCTGCACGTGCTACAACGTCTCCGAGAACGAGGTGCGCCGCGTGATTACGGAGAACTCGCTGACGTCTGTCGAAGAGGTGACGAACTTCACCAAGGCCGGCGGCGGCTGCGGACAGTGCAGGGTCAAGATCCAGGCCATCCTGGACGAAATCAACGGCACGCACTGACCGACGATGCGCGGGGGGCCCACAGCCCTCCGCGCTTCTTGATTTGAGCACGCGCAGCGTGTCAGTTTTGAGAGCGGGGGACAAACATGAAGATTGGATTTGACAACGAGAAATACCTTTCGGAGCAGTCGGAGGAAATCCGCCGCCGCGCCGAGAAGTACGGCAAGCTCTATCTTGAATTCGGCGGCAAGCTGATGAACGACCTGCATGCCGCGCGCTGCCTGCCGGGCTACGACCCGAACGTCAAGCTGCGCCTGCTGCAGACGTTGAAGGACCAGGCTGAGATTCTTCTGTGCATCTATTCCGGCGACATCGAGCACAAGAAAATGCGCGCCGACTTCGGCATCTCCTACGCCGACGATGCGATGAAGCTGATCGACGATCTCAAGTCTCTCGGCCTGCTGGTGCGCGGCGTTGTGATTACCCGCTACGACGGCCAGCCGGCCGCGCAGCAGTTCCGCCAGAGCCTGGAGAACCGCGGCATCAGCGTGTGGTTCCACTACGTCACGCAGGGCTATCCGAGCGACGTCGCCACGATCGTGAGCGACGAGGGCTACGGCAAGAACGACTACATTCCGACAGAGCGTCCGATTGTCGTCGTCACGGCACCCGGCCCCGGCTCGGGCAAGTTCGCAACCTGCCTGTCGCAGATCTTCCACGAATCCCGCCAGGGACGCAAGGCCGGCTATTCGAAGTTCGAATCCTTCCCCGTGTGGAACATGCCGCTCGAGCATCCGCTCAACGTCGCCTACGAGGCGGCGACAATCGACCTGAAGGACTACAACATGATCGACCCCTACCACCTCCAGGCCTACGGCATCCAGACGGTGAACTACAACCGCGACGTCGGCGCCTATCCCCTTCTCCGCGCCATCTGGGAGAAGATGACGGACGGCGAATGTCCCTACAAGTCCCCGACGGACATGGGCGTCAACCGCATCGGTTTCGGCATCGTCGACGACGACGTCGTGAAGGAGGCCTCCAAGCAGGAGGTCATCCGCCGTTACTTCCGCACCATTACGGACTTCGCGATGGGCATGACCGACCGCGACTCCGTCGCCCGCGCCGATGCGCTGATGCAGAAGGTCGGCGTCAAGCCCGAAGACCGCATCCCCGTGGAGTCCGCGCGCAAGGCCGCCCAGGACGCCCGCGACGCCGGCAAGGGCAAGGAGAAGGAAGGCGGCTCCGCCATCGTCTCCGGTGCGGCCATCCAGCTGAAGGACGGACGCATCATCACCGGTCGCAACTCGAACGAACTGCATGCCACGACCGCCATGGTGCTGAATGCCGTCAAGACGCTCGCGGGCATCCCCGCGCAGATCCATCTGATCGCCCCGAACGTGATCCAGTCCGTCGCCCACCTCAAGCGCGACCTGCTGCGCGGCTCCTATCCGTCGCTGAGTCTGGAAGAGGCGCTGATCGGTCTCGCCGTCTCCTGCACGACGAATCCCGCCGCGGCGATTGCCACGGAAAAGCTCGTCGAGCTGCGCGGCTGCGAGGTCCATCTGACGCATATCGCGCCGCCCGGCGACCAGGCCGGTCTCCGCCGCCTCGGCTGCCGCTTCACGAGCGACCCCTATTTCGCCTCCAACGCGCTGTCGATGGCAGGGCAGTGAGTCCGCACCGCGGTTTCCGCGCGAATCGGAATCTCATGCGTGGTCCTTGCCAATGTATTCGCAAGGCGCCCTTCGCGCGCAGAAGCCCTGCATGAAGCGCACGCCATACCACACGTGCGTCGCGAACACGCCCAAAGCCGTCACGAGCCATTGGACGGGATTGAAGCTGAACGTGGTCGCGGCCACGAGCGGTAAATAGACAATCATCGGCTGCCAGAGGATGAACAGAATCGGCAGCAGCCATTCGCCCAAGGGACCATGCGGAAAATAAGGCAGGCAAAAAGGCGTGACGATCAGGGACAGCAGCAACAGCAGCAAATAGATGACGAAGAGCGTCGGCACGAAATAGGAAAAATGCAGCGAGTGCTCGGGGAAGCGCTTCCCGAAGTAGCCGCGGTGGAACGCGTAGCGCCCGAGCTGGCGCAGGTGCGCGCCAAAGAGCGGGCGACGATGGTGGTAGACGATCGTCCACGGATCGTAGACGATGCGCTTCTTCATGTCGCACACGATCGACTTGCAGAGGAGCGTATCCTCGCCCGGCCAGAAGTCGGTGCGGTAGCCGCCGAACGCGCGCAGGAGCGACGTGCGCACGAAGAGGTTGCAGCTCGGATAGTCGTCCACGTCGCGCAATACGCGCCCGCCCACATAGCGGTAGCGGTAGTTGCCGCTCACGAGGACGTTCTCGTAGACGCGGCCGCCTGCGCGGGCCAGGAAGCCGTCGTTGGGCGGCGTGACGCCAGGTCCGCCCACACCGCCGATCTCCGGATTGCTGAAATACTTGACGGCGTTCTCGATCCAGTGCCGTTCGGGGAATGCGTCGTCGTCGATGAACGCGACGACATCGCCTTTCGCGCGCTGGATGCCCAGGTTGCGCTTCTCGGCCGGACGCACCTTGCCCGTCGGCAGCACGGTGCACGGATAGCCGAGTTCGCCCGCAGGCGGCTGCGCCCCGACATCCGGCAGGACGATGACTTCGAAGTCGCGATAAGTCTGGTCGCAGAGCGCCCTCAGGCACTCGTCGAGCATCCAGCTGCCGGCGGGGCAGGCGATGACGACGCTGACAAACGGCTTCTTCTCGAGCGGCGGCGGCACCTCGACCTTCGCGTAGTAGTGCAGGAGACGCAGACGATAGAAGACGGCGAGCGTATCGTGCACCATCTCGCGCACGGTGCGCACCTTCAGCGCGCCGAACTTCTGTCCGAACCGGATCTCGACCGGCGCCTCGCTCACCTTCGCGCCGCGTCCGCACGCAATCGCCAGCAGCTCGAGATCGAACGCATAGGTCTTCACGAGCATGCGATCGAGCGCCTCGCCGAGCGGCTTGCGCTTGAAGAGCTTCATGCCCGTCTGCGTATCGGTAACCGGCAGGCCGATGAAGAGATGGACGAGCGAATAGTAGACAAAACTGGGGATGCGCCGATGCCAGGGGTACTGGACGTTCGACTTCGGATGGCGCTTCGAGCCGATGACGATGTCGCTCTTGTGCTGCGCCATCGAATCGAAGAACTGCGGCAGCATCTTCGGCGCGATGTCGAGGTCGCCGTCCAACAGCAGCACATAGCCGCCGCGGGAGGCGCGAAAGCCTTCCTTGAGGGCGTTGCCCTTTCCGGCGTTCTTCTCAATCAGCACGGGACGGATGACATCCGGACGCGCCGCGGTCGCCCGCCGCAGCGCGGCGGCCGTACCGTCGCCGCTGCCGTCATCAACAGGAACGAGCTCGTAGGGAATGCCGCCGGCGTCGAGGCAGGCGGCAACGGACATGAGATTCGATTCGACCGTATCCGCCAAATGGTAGACCGGCAGAATGACACTCAGGAGATCCCCGGTGAGGATCTCCTGCGCATTCTGCCATTCCGCTGCCGTTTCCATCGGTTCGGTATTATACCAAAAGCCCGGGAGGCGGACAAGCAATCCCCTCGTCCGGCGCAGATCGGGACGGCTTGCGCCCGCCCAGCATCTCGAGCGCGTTGGCGGTCGTCAGCGCGGCGAAAATCTCCAGCGGCGTCTGCCGCTCCTCGGCGAGTCGCCGCGCCGTGTGCACGACAAAGGCCGGCTCGCACGAACGCCCCCGGAACGGCACAGGGGCCAGGTACGGCGAATCCGTCTCGACGAGAATGCGGTCGTCGGGCACGTAGCGCGCGGAGGCACGCACCTCCTCGGCGCTCTTGAACGTCGCGATGCCGGAAAAAGACACCATGAAGCCGCGGTCGAGCAACTGGCCTGCAAAGCGCGGCGCGCCCGTATACGAATGGATGATGCCGCGGAGGCGGTCCCCGTGGTGCCACGGCACTTCGTCGAGCACGCCGAGCGTGGCGTCGTCTGCCTCGCGCGTGTGGATGACGACCGGCAGCCGACGGGCGTCCGCGAGAGCCAGCTGTGCAGCCAAGAGCTCGCACTGCGCCTTCAGCGTGTCGGGCCGGTAGTGGGCGTCGAGACCGATTTCGCCGATTGCGGCAACCCGCGCCGCATGGGCATCCAGAAGCGCGGGCAGCGTCGGCAGCAAGTCGGCCGCCCGCCCGGCCTGATCCCGGTCAAAACCAAGCGCCACGCCCCCGGGGGTGCGCAGCGCGTTCGTGTTGAGCGCGTCATCTCCGCCCACGGCCAACACGCGGGTTACCCCGGCCGCGGTTGCGCGGGCGATGATCGCATCGACGTCATCGTCCGCGCCGAAATGCGCGTGCGTATCGTAGAACTCCATCAGGGCAGCTTCGTCTCCTCGACCGTCGTGCCGCCCCAGTTGGAGATATAGAAGTTGCCGCGCCACACGCCGGGCTCGCTCGGCGCCTTGAAACCGCCCTTCTTCAGGATTTCGACCTTGCCCGCCGGCGTGACGCGCACAGCCTGACCGCCGTGCATGTCGGCAATGTAGAGGTTGTCGTCTTCATCCACGCAGAGGCCGTCCGGCGTCTTTACGCCCGCGTCGGACTTGACGAAGAGGTCCTTCTTCGCGATCTTGCCGTCGTCGCCGAGCGTCAACTTCCACACGGTGCTCGCGCCGTAGTTGCCGACGAAGAGCTCGCCCTTCGAGTTGAAGGCGATGCCGTTGCAGCCGACTTGGACGTTGCCGGTCGTGACATCCGTAAAGATGAGCTGCGGATCCGCCGCCGTGTTCGTGACACGTACGTTGCGGTCTTTCGCGTCGAACATGTAGACGCCGCTCGTCAGTGCGTTGTTTTCCGCGGGAATCTTGCGAAGAAACGCCGACGTCATGTAGAGCTTGCCCTTGTAGTACTTCACGCCGTTGGCGTTCTCGAGGCCCGCGGCGACTGTTTCGCACGTGGCGACCTTGTCGTCCTTGAACGTGAGGCGCAGGAGACGCGCGGAACCGGCCTTCTGGTTGTCGCAGATGTAGAGCTCGCCGTCCGGACCGAAGCAGATGCCCATCGGCGCCGCGAACCCGCTCTCGGCGTAGGCCGGCACGTCGAACCACTTCACCGGCGTCTGCCCCGGCTCGGAGAGACGGAAGATCGCGCCGGGCTGCTTGTGGTTGTTGTTCGGCGCGGCAATCACGAGACGCCCGCTGGGATCGATCGCCATGCCGTCCGGCTGCGTACATGTCGGCGGCATCTGGAGAGTCGCGGCGCACGCAAGCCCCGTCGCCAAAACCGTAAGAGCAAGAATTTTCATTTTCAGGTTCCTTTCCTCAGTTGAAAGTATAGCACAGAAGGCGGACTCTGTACAGATGCCGCGACGCTTACGCCCAGGGCTCGATGGCGGCAAAGGACGGATGGCGCGTGTCCTTCGGCGAGAGGATCCGCGGCACGTCGAGGACCGGCCAGGGAATCGCCAACTGCGGATCGTCGAACTGCATGCCGCGTTCGGATTCGGGATGGTAGAGGCTGTCGCACTTGTAGGAAAACAGCGTGTCGTTCTCCAGCACGAGGAAACCATGCGCAAATCCGCGCGGCACATAGAACTGGCGTCCGTTCTCGCCGCTGAGCGTCACGGCGACGTGTCGGCCGTAGGTCGGCGAACCGCGGCGGATGTCGACGGCGACATCCCACACGGCACCGCGAATGACGCGTACGAGCTTCGCCTGCGTCCAGGGCGCGGCCTGCCAGTGGAGTCCGCGCAAAACGCCCTTCTGCGAAAGGCTTTCATTGTCCTGCACGAAGGTGACGTCGATGCCGGCTTCGCGGTAGCGGGCCTCGTTGTATGTTTCGATAAAGTACCCGCGTGCGTCGCGATGGATGTCGGGCTCGACGATCAGCGCACCGGGAATGTCTGTTTCAATGACCTTCATCTCGGAAGATTATAGCAAAATTCAGGAATGCGATTCAAGCCCGAGGATGCCCGCGATCGTCCCCTTGGCATATGCCCGCGCAATGTCGGGACGCCGGTTCCGCAGGGCGACGAGACCATAGTAGCCGATCGACAGCGGCGCGAAGACCAGAGCGACGGAGAGGAGCTGCAGCACGTTGAAATGCCGCCGCGCGAAGCGGAGGCGGTTGCGGGCGAAGCAATAGGTACGGTACGGCTTCTCCACACCGAGCTGCCGCAGCTCCGGCACGCAACCGGGTTCAAGAAAACCGAGATGGAACGTGCGGGCCCGCGCGGCGATCCAGGCCGTCCGTCCGCTCTCACCGACCCGCCAGCCGAAGTCGCTCTCCTCGAAGATCTGCACGTAGCGCTCGTCCATGCCGCCGAGTTCCTCGTAGACGCGGCGCGGCACAAGAAAGGCATTGGGCGAGTAGGTCGTCGGGTAGTCGAGGGGTTCGTCGGGAAGTTCGGCAAACGGCAGATTCGCACGCGTATCGCGCGGCCGCGAGGTCCAGCGGCTGAAGTCGCTTCCGAGCGTCCAGACGAGTTCGTGCTTGCCCGGACGCCGATGCACCGAAAGCGGCGCGACGAGACCGGCCTCCGGATGGCGTTTCACGCACGCCAGCAGTTCGATGAAGATGTCTTTGTCGACGAGGTTGTCGTCGTCGAGGAAGAACAGATAGTCGCCCTTCGCGCGACGGGCGCCGTTGTTGCGCGAAACGGCCTGGAACGAATTCCGTTCGTTCCGCAGGCAGACGACGCGCGGATCGCCGCCGAAGCGCGCAGCGAGCTGCGTGCCCGTTTCGTCAGGCGAACAGTCGTCCACGACGATCACTTCGCGCGGGGGACCGTCTGCCGCGAGTACGGACGCCACGCAGCCGCAGACCGTCGACGCGCGGTTGTACGTCGGGATGATGATGGAAATGACAGGCGATTCAGCCACAGATGCTCCCGGTCGGAATTAGACGTCTCGGCGGAAGAACGCGCCCGCCACGGCGAAAGCGCTGACGACATTGAGCGAATTCTTCAACCCGTGCGAGCGGATTTCAAGCACTTCGTCCGTCCGCGCGACGACGTCGGGATCCAGGCCGAAGCGCTCGTTGCCGAGCAGCACGGCACATGGAAAGACAAGTTTCGCCTGCGCGATGTCCGTTGCGCCGTCGACGGTCTCGAGCGCATAGATGCGGCGCCCTTCCGCGCGGAGACGGTCGATTGCATCGCGCACATCTCCGACCTGCGCCCAGGGCGTCGACTCGTCGGCGCCCAGAGCCGTCTTTTTGACCTGCGGATTCTCGGGCGTCGGCGAATAGCCGCAGAGGACGAGACGTTCGGCGCCGAAGAAATCGGCCGTGCGGAAAATGCCGCCCATGTTGAACGCGCTGCGCACGTTGTCCGCGACGACGACGAACGGCGCCTTGTCCACATGCCCGGGCCCGTCCGTCGTGCGGATGCCCATTTCCGCGTCCGTGATCTTGGCGCGCTTGTCGACGCGTTCCAGCGGCACGAGCGCGGCCTGAATGGACCGCGTCGTCGCCCCGGGCTGGAGCAGATGGGCAAGGGCGAGCAGCCGTTTCGATTCCGCCGTACGCAGGAAATCGAAGGCGGCGGCGCGCGCCGACTCGTCGCCCGGGCGCGCCGCGGCCTCCTTCACGAGACGATAGGCCTCTTTCCACTCTCCGTTCGAGAAATCGATCATCGCATGACCGCGTTGTCGATGAGGCGCGTCTTGCCGCAATAGACCGCAAGGAGAATGGCGATGCCCGGCTTGAGCGTCTTTGCGGGCTCAAGGGTTTCGCCGTCGACGGCTTCGACGTAGTCGACCTTCAAGCCGGCCGCTTCGAGTTTCTTCACGATCTTCGTCTGATAGCCCTTCCACGGAATCGTCTTCTTCGCCGTGACATCCGCCTGCGCGGCGAAGAGGGCCTGCGAAAGCGCCAGGGCGCGGTTCTTCTCTTCGGCGGAGAGATAGGTGTTGCGCGAACTGAGGGCAAGCCCGGTCGGTTCACGCACGATCGGCGCCACGACGATGTCGAGATCGAAGTTGAGGTCGCGCACCATGCGGCGGATGATCGTCTCCTGCTGGTAGTCCTTCTGACCGAACACGGCGAAGTGCGGATGGACGAGGTTGAAGAGCTTGGCGACAACCGTGCACACGCCGCGAAAGTGTCCGGGACGGCGCGCGCCGCAGAGGCCGGCCGAGAGCGTCTCTTCGTTCACATAGACGGAATGGGACTCGAGATACATGTTGGCCGGCGTCGGGAAGAAGATCGCCGTCGCGCCCGCCTTGCGGCACTTGGACAGGTCGGCCTTTTCATCGCGCGGGTACTTGTCGTAGTCTTCGTTCGGACCGAACTGCACCGGATTCACGAACACGCTGACGACGATTTCATCCGCCCCTTTCGCCTTCGCCGCCTCGATCAGCGAGAGATGCCCTTCATGCAGATAGCCCATCGTCGGCACGAGAGCGATCTTCTTGCCCTCCATCCGACGGGCCGCGCACCATTTTTGCAGTTTCTTCGGTTCGGTGAACGTCTTCATTTCAGTCTTCCTTCTTCTCGACCTTTCGGACGTCGATTTCGTTGGCCTTGACCGCACCACCGTAGACGTCGACAAACTGATTCCGTCTGCGCTCGTAGCGGACGCCGTCAATGGACACCTTGCCACCGTAGACGGCCATCGGGCCCGACAGCGAATTGAGGCTCTCCAGCGTGAGGCTGCCTTCGCCGCGCTGGACCATCGTCCTCGGACCCGCCCAGAACTGGGAGGCGTGGAACGTCGCCGCACCGCGATCCGTCGGCGCCGTCCAGATGCCGGCCTTTTCGTCATGCCCGCCCTGGTCCCACGGCACGATCTGCGCCAGCACGGCATCGAGCGTGCTGCCCGGCTTCTGGTCGAGCACGAGACCGCGCGCACCGGTGTCGGTGCCGTGGATGTACAGCTTCACGTGGTTCTGTCCGTAGAAGGCAATGCCGTCCTTCGCCGCGTAGAGGAACGTGCCGACAATCGTCTCGTCCGCACAGTCGCGGAAGACGAAGCCTTCGAGATGGTCGCGGAGATAGCCCGCCTCCCAGCCGGCGGCCGGCGGCTGGCCCTCCGGCGGCGGCGGATTCTGCGCCACGGGCGTACGATGCGCCCGGCGGAGCGAATAGTGGGGGTTGAACTGGAGGTCTTCGACATAGCCCGTCTTCGCCTTGCCGACGAAAAGCGCCTTACGCCAGCAGCAGCCGGAGAGATAGGTGATGAAATGGCCGTCGGAGGGATGTGTCGCGAAGTCCACGCCCTGCCAGCCATTGCCGATGTTCACGTCGCGAATCCAGCACCCGACGCCAAGCGAACGCACCGTCCACGGATACGGCGACGGGTTGATCGTCGTCTGTTCCGGATACCAGAACGCGAGACCGCGCAGACCGGATTTCGCCTCCAGACTGATGAACGGCGTACCGCCTTCTTCGTTCCGTCCCTGATACGGCATGAGCACGGAACCGCCCGAGCACGTGTGGTGAGGCACGTCGGTGCAGCCGCGCAGCTCGACGCCCGAGGGCACACGGAGGTTGCCGCGGAAGCGGTAGCGTCCCGCCGGCACATAGACCGTGCCCCCGGCCTTCGCCGCGTCGAGCGCCTTCTGGAAGGCGGCCGTGTTGTCTTCGGCACGGGACGAAGCCCCGTAGTCCTTCACGTCGAAGAAAGCCTTCGCCTTCGGGCACGGCGGCTGGCGGGCCTTCAGAATGCCGCCCACCCGGCGCGCCGGCGGCTTGCCGCGCACGATGACATGGCGGCCGCTCGTTTCAGGCGCCCCCTTGAAGGCACAGTTGTAGAACTGGACGACGGACTTGAAGTCCGGTGCGTACGAGACGTTCTTCACGCGCCCGTTGAAGGAGGTGTCGTAGACGGCAAGTCCGACGTCGTTCAGTTCGACCAGCTCCAGCGCGGTTTCGCACATCTGGAACGCGCTGCCGGCGAGGACGGCGTTTGAGAGGCCGTTGACGCCTTTGCGGAAGCGAATGCCGGTCTTGTAGTTGCGCACGTCGACGCCGCGCATGAACTCCCAGTCGCTCCGGCCGAAATCCACGCCGGTCGTTTCATGCGACAACAGCCAGCCGGCCAGGGCGTCGGGCGTCGGGGCTCCTTTCGCCTGCTTGCCGAACCACAGCCAGGGCAACGGCGAGATGGTGGTGTCGATGACACGGCCGATATCCGTCACGGAATCGATGGCGAGACCGGTCTTGAGCGCGCAGATGTTCGTCTTGCGGATCGTGTGCAGTTCGTTCCATTCCGGACCGATCGAGATGGCCTTCCAGGAATTGACGAAGACACACGAGTCGACGGTCTGGTTGTCGTTCGCGACCGGCGGATGGATGGCCGTGCGAACCGTCCACGGATACGGCTGGGGATCGGCCAGCGTCTGGTCGGGATAGAAGAAGACGAGGCCCATGACGCCTGCACCCGGATTCAGCGTGAATGCGGCCGTGCCGTCTTCGTCGCCGCGGCCGGCGCGGATGCGAATGACCGTCGATTTGCCGGCAATCGACGGAAAGGCGCAGTCGCCGCGCAGCGTTACGCCGACCGGCACGTTGATCGGCTGGGTGATCGTGTAGTTGCCGCGGTGGAGAAAGACCGTGCCGCCGCCTTTCCGGCCGACTTCGTCGAGTGCGGCCTGCAGCCGCTCCGTGTCGTCGGCATCTGCCGGGACCGCGGCCTTCAGGACTGCTTCGGCGATGACAAGATCCGGCTGCGGGTTGGCCGGCGTCACGACCTCGGCCGCCCACAACGTCCCGATGAACGCGAAAGGGAGGAATACTGTTCTGGTTTTCATGTCTGATTTCCTCTGCGCTGTGGATTGCCGTGCCCAGTCACTTCTTCTTCGTCGACTTGGTCTTGGTCTTGCGGTTTTTCTCGCCGCCAACCGGCGTCAGCTCTTTCGTCAGATAGTGCCAGCCGTTGAGAAACTCCGCGCCGTGGAACTTGCCGTCGACAATCGAGTAGGCTCCGGACGTGCGCCGAATCGAGCTGTTGCAATTGCCGTCCCAGGTGAGGAGATGTCCGTCGGGATAGCGCTCGACGACGGTGATGAAATGTCCCTTGAGCGCGAGCACGTCGCCGGAGCGGATCTCGTTCGGATCGTCGTAGCGCTCGCCGGAATTGAAGTTGTGCGCGTCGAAGATGTAGCCGGCGAAATCGGTCGCGAACGCCGCGCAGCCGCCGTTGCCGCTGTTCACCACGATCGGGTGCGTGCTGTTGTCCCAGAACCGTCCGGTACGGAAGGCGTATTCACTTCCCATCTGCTCGACGAGGGCGCGGTAGTTCTCCTCTTTGAATGCGGGAATCGCCCGCGCCAGGATCAGACGGGCGGCGAGCTGGTGCTCGCCCAGCGTGCGATTGCCGGCCGGGAGGCAGAGCAGGGTGTAGATGTCTTCCTCGCGCCCGCGGGCGCCCTTCTTCACGCGGCGTTCGCCACATTTGAGCGCGCCGTCCATGTTGCGCGCGCACCCGACGAGGTTCGGCGCACCGGTCGCACGGGGCTGATAGAGGAAATGGCGCACGGTCCCCGTCGGGGCGACATAGTCGACTGGCGGCGTGAGCTTGAGCTGGCCGAGGTCGAGGACGTCTTCGGTCTTGAACCAGCCCGTCAGGTAGTCGCCCGACGAACCGACGGGATAGGCGACGTTGACGACCTTCTTGTCCGGCGAGAATTCCAACAGGACCAGCTCGTCCTGTTCGACGTTGACGGACATGTTCTTCGTGTACTGGCGCTTCATCATCGACACCAGGGGATAGACCTTGGCCGCACGCGTGGCGCGCGGCGTCGCGAAGAACGAGAGCGGCAGGCGCTCCTCGAGCATCGACTGGACAGCCGCGGGAATCGCCCCCGATCCGGCCAGACAGAACAGCGCCGCGAACGCGGTGGATGCGGCCAGGAAGCGACGGCGGTTCAGATTCATGGATCTGGTCCTTTCAAGTGGAAGATCGTCAGTCGTTGACCTTGAGCTTGATCGTCTGGCCGACCTTGAGGTCCGCCAGTTTTTTCTCATCCACGCCGTTGAGCTTCGCGAGCTCGGCCGGCGTACTGCCGCATTCGCGCGCAAGACGCGTCAGATTGTCGCCGGCCTTGACGCGATAGCTTCGCGTCTTCGGCGCACCTTCGCCCGCGGCGGGTGCCGAAGTGGCGGCGGCATTCGGCTTCGTCGTGCGCGCCGGACGCGTCGTCCCCGTACGGGACGTCGCCGGCCGATCGAAGTTGCGGGTCTCGAGCGCATTTCCGAGAGGCTGGGAATCGCGGGACGAGACCGGCGGCGGCGACGCGACGTCCCGCGGCGTGTCCGGCACGACTTCGGATGTTCCCGGGGCCGGCATGACCGAGGCCGTGGCGACATCGGCATCCGCAGCAGCCTCGCGGCTGGGACGTCCGCTCCACACCAGGAGGACGATGATGAAGACATGGAGCGCAACGCTGCAGATGCCGGCGATGCCCCACTCGAGCATTTTATCGGGACTCGTGTGCTTCATGGACTCTCCTTACTTGTCGAAACCGAGCACATCGCGCATGTCGTACTTGCCAGGCGTGCGTCCGGCGGCCCAGGAGGCTGCCCGCAGCGCGCCGGCGGCAAAGGCCTCGCGGGACTGCGCCTTGTGCGTGATCTCAACGCGTTCGACCTCGCCTGCGAACATCACGGTGTGGTCGCCGACGACGGAACCGCCGCGCAGCGCATGGAGCGCGATTTCCCCTTCCGGACGCTCGCCGACCAGACCTTCACGGCCGTAGCACGCGACATCGTCGAGCTTGACGTTGCGACCGGCGGCCGCAGCGTTCGCCAACATGAGCGCCGTGCCCGAGGGCGCGTCCTTCTTATGGCGATGGTGCATCTCGACGACTTCGATATCGTACGCCGGGCCGAGCACGGCCGCCGCCCGTTTCACGAGGTCGAGCAGCAGATTGACGCCGAGCGAATAGTTGGCGGCCTGGACGACCGGAATGCGCGCAGCGCACGCGTCGACGCGCGCCTGCTCCTCCGCCGTCAGCCCCGTGGTGCCGACGACGTAGGCAATGCCCTGCGCGGCCGCCTTTTCGATGTTCGGCGCCACGGCCGTGTGAAAGGAGAAGTCAATGACGGCCTGCGTCTCCGCCGGCCATTCCGCGTCATAGCCCGGCGCAATGTCGATCTTCGCGACCACCGTCAAATCGGCGTCGGCCTCGGCCAGCTTCACCAGCATCTGTCCCATGCGCCCCGCGGCGCCTAAAATCGCAACCTTCATGTTGAATATCCTTTCAAAAGTCATCCCGGATTCACTCGCACGGTCCTCTCCGGCATGGCGCCCCCGCTTTCCGCAACTCAGACGAGGCCGAGCGCGGCCAGCGTCTTGCGCATCTGCTCGCGCTTCTCGGGCGTCGTCTCGCACAGCGGCAGACGGAAACCCGGACCGATCTTCTTCATCAGCACCAGCGCTTCCTTCACCATGATCGGATTCGTGTCGATGAACAGATCATGGAACAGATTGTAGAGCTTGAAATGCGCCGCACGGGCCGCGGGGAAATCTTCGGCCAGCGCGAGGCGCACGAAATCGCCGACTTCCTTCGGCATGACGTTCGACGCGACGGAAATCACGCCTTCCGCACCCACGCTCACCATCGGCAGCGTCAGTGAATCGTCGCCGGACAGAACCGTGAAGTCGGGGCAGATGTGCTTGATCGCGCTCACACGCTCGACGCTGCCGCCGGCTTCCTTGATCGCCACCACGTTCGGATGCTGCGCCAGGCGCGCGACGACGTCGAGCGGAATCTCCCTGCCGCTGCGGCCCGGCACGTTGTACAGCACGACCGGCAGACCGAGATCGGCGATTGTCGCAAAGTGACGGTAGATGCCTTCGGCGTTCGGCTTGTTGTAGTACGGCGTCACCTGAAGCGAGGCATCCGCCCCGCCGGCGGCGATGGCCGCACGCGTCAGGGAAATGGCTTCGGCCGTGGAGTTCGCGCCCGTACCGGCAATGACCTTCACGCGGCCCGCGGCAAATTCAATCGTCTTCTCAATGACCTTGTGGTGTTCTTCATGGGACAGCGTGGGCGACTCGCCGCTCGTGCCGACGGCGCAAATGCCTTCCACCCCGCTCTCGCACTGCCAGTCGACGAAGGCCTTCAGGGCGCCATAGTCCACATTGTCGTTCGCGTCAAACGGCGTCACCATCGCCGTGATCGTACCTTTCAGCTTCAACATCTTGACTACTCCTTTTCGCAGACTATTCATTATATCATAAGTGAGGTTCGCGCGCCACTTGTTCCGCTTTTTCGGCTCTATTTGTCGACGCGGACGCCGTCCCGAACCGAATCCCGAACCGAAGCTCGATCTCTTTGCGTCGCAGATCGGCCAGACGGTCGGATTCGCGCTCGACGGCTCGCTTGAGGGCAAACTGCTTCGCCTCGGCCGCCGCAAAGGCCTGTTCGGCCGACAACGACTCCTTTTCGGCCGCTTCAGACACATGTCGAAGCCCGTCGACCGTCTTCTCACGCAGTTCGATGCGCGTCTGGATCTGCTTCCGTGCACCATCGATCGCCGTCGTGAAACGGATCTTGGCATCCGAATGGTTCTTCTGGGCGGCAATGACCGACGGATGCCTGTCGGTGTATTTGAGCTGCAAGTCGCCAAGGGACTTCGCCTTCTCGATCAGATTCCGGTAGGCGGCCACGACTTCGGAGTCCGCCGGAATCGCCCGCGGCACGACACCGCTCATGAATTTGCCGGACTGCAGCAGGGAGATCAACGCATTTTCCAGCGTCCGGTCCGCCGTCAGCTCGTTCTCCGCAGTGGAGAGGTCCTCGGCGGCCTTCCGGGCCTTTTGCGCGCGGACATCGCGTGAAACGGACAGGGCCGCACACCCCCCGTTCGCGAGAAAATCCCGATACTCTTTCAACGCGGCGGCGGCGACCGCGCTCTGCCGTCCGATTTCCGCCTGCAGTGCCGCGAGTTTCGCTTCGCGGTCCTGCCGGAACGAAGTCTGTTCGGCGGCGCGCGCCTTCTCATAGGCGTCCACCCGCTTCTGGTAGTCGACTTGACGCGAGCTGCCGTACGTCTCGAGCATCTGCTGCAGCCAACCGGACTTGAATCCCCACACGAGGGCGGCGATCGCCGCCAGGGCAAAGGCGATCGTCCGCTTCGCCAGCGGGCGTCGCACACGCGTCTTGCGGGACTGTACGTCGGCCTGTTCGGCAGAAGACGCCGTCTTCGCGGAGGGGAAGCCGGCAAGCGCGGCGACAAACGCCGAGCAGCTCCGATAGCGGGCGCGCGGATCCTTGGCCAGGGCACGCAGCAGAACCGCACGCCGCGGAAGATCTGCTGGCAGGTTCGGCGGCCGGTTCGCCAGCACCGTCTTGACGATGTTCACGTCTTCCGTCGCGAAGACGTCGGCAAACGGCGCCTCGCCCGTGACGAGTTCGACAAACAACGCCGCCAACGCATATTGGTCCGTCCACGAATTCTTCTCGGCGCCCCACCAGCGTTCCGGTGCGCGGTAGCGCCAAAGGGACAGCGGCTTCGGCGGACACACATCATCGCCCCGATCGAGGTCGATGCGCACGACGGGACGGTTGTTATCGTCCATCTTGACGATCAGGCCGTCTGGCACGATGTCGAAGTCGGGCGCTTCGCCAAGATGGGCGCGATGGAGGGCGTCGAGGAGCTGGGTGACGATGTCCAGCGCCTGGTCGAAGGAGCAGCTCACGGGACGCCCTTGCTTTTCAGATCGTGGATGACTTTGAACATGACGGAGGGATAGTCGGTCGAGAAGCCGTCGCAGCCGAGTTCCCAGAGGCGGTAGTAGCATTCTTCCTTTTCACCGCCCTCGAACGGAATCGAGCAGACCTTCACGCCATGCGCGTGAAACTCGTCGATGAGCTTCTTCAGGTAGTCCGTGCCGAGGATGAACGGATCCACGGGATCCGCGGGATTCCAGTAGGTGTGCAGCGACACGGCGGTGACGTACTTGAAGCCGGCCTTGCGCAGCTCGACCATGTACTTCTCGAAATGCGCCTGCACGGTCTTCGTCAAGACCGCACGCGCCGCGGGATCGAAGCGGTCCTTGAATCTGGGGAACTTGCCGATCCAAAGGAGCGATTTGCCCCCGGGCACGAGCTCGTTCCATTTCACGATGTTGGCATAGCTGTTGCCGGTGTAGTAGATTTGGTCAAGCACGCCGGCCTTGCGGGCCTCGGCGGCAATGCGCGCCGGCCCCGCCCCCTTCTCGTCCACGAACAGGAGGTACGACGGATGCCCCGCCATCGCCGCCATCACGGCCTGCATCGTGGGAATGCGCTGCGACGCATACTGTGGATCCAGATAGGAGCCGACGTCGATGTCGCGGAGTTCCGCCCAGTCCATCTCGTCGATCCTGCGCGTCTTCCACGCCTCCGGAATGCCCCGCGGCGTCCGTTTGAGATCGTTGTCGTGGAACATGATTCCGACCCCGTCCTTCGTGCACCGGCAGTCGCACTCGAGCGCCGAGCCGTTGCCCCAACACCAGAGGAACGTTTCCAGCGTATTGTCGGGACGCTCAAACTTGCCGCCGCCGCGATGGACATGGGAAATGAAGAGTCCGTCTTCGCGCGGACCCGCCCAGATCGTCGCACCCACGGCGACAATCATCGCCATCAGACCTATTTTCATAACATGTTCTCCTTCTCCTGGAGGTCGAGTCGACCGGCCGTATCAGCGATGTTTGGGCGTGTTCTTGTCGTCTGGCTTCGCCGGGGGCTTTTTCGGCGGCGGTGCGGGAAGCGCACGGAATGCAAAACCGCGGGCACGGACAAGATGGTTCCAGGCGAAAGCCTGGTTGTATTCGTTGGCGGGCACGACGGGAACACGCCACGAACGCTCGCCTTGTTTGGCCGTGGCCCACAGGGCGAGATGGGGCTCATAGGCGGGCGGATGCGGCTTCATCGTTGCCGTGACGACGAACGCATTCGTCCCCGCGGGGATCTCCTGGGGCTTGAAGGTGAGATACGCGTTGTTCTCCAGATGGATGGGTTGGTCGAAACCGTCATGTCGGACGATTGTCAGCGGCAGCGAAGCCTTTGCCCAGGGACGGAGGACCAGACCGCTCTTTTTCGCCCAGACATCGAAGCGGGGCGAAGGACGGTGGATGCGAAGCGTGTAGCCATAGGCGCCGCCGCCCTTCTGGGCCTCGTCCGTCACGCAGGCCGTATAGGCACCGGCTTCGAGACGCACTCGGCCGACAGGGTCGCACTCCGCCTGAATGATGCTGCCGAGATGGACGATGTTGGTGACGTCGTTGCAACGGAACACCTCCGTTCCCGCGGCGTTATAGACGACGAACCGGGCGTCGAGGGGCGAACCCGCGCGGCGGGCCAGCAGGTCGAACACATAGTCGCCGGCTTCGGCGATTTCAAAGGCATTCGTCGCCACGGTGCCGGGCTGGGCCACCACGCCCGTGAAGGAAGCGATCAGCGCATTCGTGGGGACGGCGAGATCCGGCAGCGGCGACAGGGAAAGTCCGCCGAGCTTCGGCCGTGCCGCAGACCCTTCCGTCACCTTGATCGAATAGACGAAATCGTCGCGTCCGCGGTAGAGGTTGTCATGGATCTCCAACGTGTAGTCGCCATCCGCGGGAACGGTGAACGTGAGCACGCTGTCCGGATGGTAGAAGAAATCGTCTGCCAGCGCGACTTCATGTCCCGCATCGTCGACGATGCGGAGCACGGGATTGAAGAACCCCGGTACGGCGTCGCCGATATAGGGCTGGAACTCGCGGGCGACCGCCTGAAAGGTCAAGACGCGGCCCTTGACGAGACCGGGCATGCGCCAGGCATCGGTCTGGCCGGGGTCGATCTGCCCGTCGAGCCAGCAGGGAACGGCGCCGAGTTCCGGCCGTGCTGGCTGGGAGCGGTGCGGCGCGGTATAGAGCGGTTCCTGGAGATGGGCGGATTTCGTCACAATCAGCGGACGCGGCGGCGAACAACCGCTCGGC
Organism: uncultured bacterium; assembly: GCA_902803135.1. GTDB lineage: Bacteria > Verrucomicrobiota > Kiritimatiellia > RFP12 > UBA1067 > RUG572. The sequence continues at coordinate 8,104 of CADCPA010000295.1, read as the reverse complement.
GTCCACAATCGGAAATCCCGCGCGCCAAGCGCGGCATCCGCATCAACCGCGATGGTGACGAGGGCCTTCTGGCTCATGGCGGGAGACATTTGAAGCGCATTGCGCGGCGTGAACAGGTACTGCTCGACCAGGGAGATCTGCTGCGCGTCAAGCGTTCCGAGCACGGACCACCAGCGGTTGCTGGGCCATTCGTTGACGCGCGCATCCTCGTTTTCCGGCAGCGGCGGCGCGGTACGGTCGCCGGCCGCAATCTGGTCCAGCCACTTCGTCAGGTAACGCCGCTGCGACGTCGGCGGGGCCGGGAAGCCGGGGACGAGTTCGGCGGAAAGAACCGTGACGCGTGCCCCGCTGACGTCCCCGCCGCGAAGGCCGCCGAGGAACTGTCCGCCCACGACGACGCGGTTGGTCGTGCCGGCCTGAAGGCTGGAGGGATAGATGTAGGCGACGTAGGGATCTGCGGCGCGCAGACGCCCGCCGAGGCCAATCAGAGCGACCGCCGCTATCGTACGAAAGGACAGGTGCAGAAGCTGTTGCAGCCGACCGAAAATGCATTCACTCATCTTGACAATCCTCATTCCCGACTGTCCGACCGGCCGTCGCCTCGTCGAAAGGCGGCGGCAGACATTTCCCGCGCACTCAGGAAAGCGCGCGGGCGCTCTTCAGGCTCGGCAGATGCCGACGGCGGCGGTTGGACATGAAACGCGAAGCAGCCACGAGCACGCAAGTCAGGACCAGCATCAACGTCGACAGGGAGTTGATTACCGGCATCTGTTTCGAGTGCTTGATCATCGAGTAGATTTTCAACGGCAGCGTGTCCGCACCCGGACCCGTGACGAAGAACGTGATCACGAAATCGTCGATGGAAAGCGTGAACGCGAGCAGGCCGCCGGCGATGATGCCCGGCAGCAGGATCGGCAGTACGACATGGAAAAACGTGTAGAACGGCCCGGCGCCGAGGTCGTAGGCCGCCTCGGTGATGCGGTCGTCGAAATCCTGAAGACGCGCCAGCACGGTCATCGCGACATACGAGACGCAGAACGTCGTGTGGGCGATCCAGATGGTGAAGAGTCCGCATCCGATGCCGACCGCCGTGAACATCATCAGCAGCGAAATGCCCATGAGGATCTCCGGCATCACGAGCGGGGTGTAGATGAGACCATAGTGGAAGGCCTGCAAACGGTCCTTCCACCGATGAAGCGCAAGAGCCGCCGTCGTGCCGAGAATGCACGAGGCGATTGTCGCAGCGGCCGCGATGATCAGCGACCGTTCGAACGCCTGCCAGATCGCGCGGTTTTGGGACGAAAACAGCATCTCGTACCACTTCAGGGTGAAGCCCGACCATTCACCTCCGAATTTCGACGCATTGAAGGAGTTTCCGACCAGAACGAAGATCGGAAGATAGAGGAACACCATCACCAGGGCAAGGACGATGACCGCAACCTTGGAATGCTTCATGGCAACGAGATGCGCGTGAACCGGTCACCCGGCGTCAGGGAACCTGGACCTGAACCTGCTGCTGTTCGTAGTGGCCGGGCTGCCACACGCGAACCGTCTGGCCGCGGTCGTTGACCTGGTCGACATAGCGGCCTTCAACCCACACGTTCTGCGTCCGGGTCTCGTAGCGCGGCGCCGCCTGCACGACGGGCTGCTGGATGACGGGCTGCTGAATGACGGGCTGCTGAATGACAGGCTGCTGTACGACGACCGGCTGCTGGATCACAGGCGTCGTCACCACCGGCGGCGTCACGACGACGGGCGAACGGTAGTAGGACGGATGCGTGGCATCGTAGATGGCCGAGGCGAGCAGACCGGCGCCGAGGATGCCGGCGCCGATGGCAAAGCCCGTGCCGACATGATGGCGGTGGTGGTAGCCGCCGTAGAAACCGCCGTGATGCGGAAACGCGCTCGCCGCGAAGGTTGCGCAAAGAGCCAAAGCGAGAACGCCGATTTTCTTGATGCTGTTCATGTTCTTCTCCTTTATTCAAGCGGTCCCGTAGCGGTCCCGATGGCCGGATAGGTCAGACTCGAACTTAGAACTGACTGCGTCCGCAGCAGTTTTTAAACTTTTTTCCGCTTCCGCACGGACACGGGCTGTTGCGGCCGACCTTCCCGGCGCCCGCGGCGGCGGGCGGACCCTGCCTGACGACACGCACCTCGCGCTTGGAGACCTGCGACATCATCGACGCAAAGACGTCCAAGGCGGTCTTCGGCTTCTCCTCAGCCGGTTTCGGCGGTTCGGCCGGCTGCTCGGGCTGCGCGGCCTGCTGGCGGCTGGCCAGCGCGGCGGCGGCTTCGATTGTCGGCCCCAGTCGCGGACCGCGCTGCGGATGCGGCGGCGGCGGACGGTGCGGGGCCTGGGCCTGCGCCGGCTCGGAGGCCGCCATCATGCGGCGCACCGCCATCTCGGTATGCGAACGGAATTCCATGTTCGCGACGCCCGTCTTGATGGTCGTCATCAGGTTCTCGAACATGTCGAACGCTTCGCGCTTGTATTCGATGAGCGGGTCGCGCTGACCGTAGGAACGGAGGTTCACGTTGTGGCGCAGATCGTCCATCGCGCGCAGGTAGTCCTGCCACTCGCGGTCGATGCACTGCAGGAACACGCCGCGTTCCATATGCGGCAGCACGCGCGGATCCTCCATCGCGCACTTGGCCTCGTAGGCTTCGGCGACGAGCTTGTTGACATACTCGCCGGCCTTGCCGGGTTCGCCGAGGAACGGCTTGAGGTCTTCCGGCGTCACCGACACGGGGAACGTCACGCCGAGCCACGCGAGGAACTCCTCCACGCCCGATCCCTTCGGATCGGAGAGGAAGCGTTCGGACTGCATCAGAACGATGTCGTTGAAGACGTCGAGGATCGTGCCGTGCACGTCTTCCGGCGTCCCCATGAGGATCAGGCCGCGCAGATCGTAGACGATCGTACGCTGCTTGTTCATCACGTCGTCGAATTCAAGCGTGCGCTTGCGGATGGCGTAGTTCTGCTGTTCGACGCGGCGCTGGGCGGTTTCCACCGACTTGTTCAGCCAGCGGTGCTCCATCACTTCGCCTTCCTTCATGCCGAGACGCTGCATGATGCCCGAGATCTTCTGCGAGCCGAAGAGACGCATGAGGTTGTCTTCGAGCGAAATGTAGAACTGCGAACCGCCGGGGTCGCCCTGGCGCGAGCAGCGTCCGCGCAGCTGGCGGTCGATGCGGCGGGACTCATGTCGCTCCGAGCCGATCACGAAGAGGCCCTGCGGGTGCGCTTCGAGAATCTGCTGGATCGTATCCTTCGTGCCCGGCAGTTTGTCCTTGAGCGACAGATTGCTCTTCACAACGTCCTGCGGCAGCGTCACCACGCCCGGCCCGAGCTTGATGTCGGTACCGCGGCCGGCCATGTTCGTCGCGATCGTCACGGCGCCGGGCTGGCCGGCGAGCATCACGATTTCGGCTTCGCGCGCATGGTTCTTGGCGTTCAGCACTTCATGCGGAATCTTTGCGACCTTGAGGAGCCGCGAAAGGATTTCGGAGGTGTCGACCGTCACCGTGCCGAGCAGCACCGGCTGACCGTACGAGTGGCGCTTGCGCACGTCCTCGATGATGGCCTTGTACTTCTCGCGCTGCGTGCGGTAGATCTGGTCGTTCCCGTCGATGCGGCGAATCGGACGGTTCGTCGGAATCACCGTGACGTCGAGCTTGTAGATGTCCTTGAATTCGCGCGCTTCCGTTTCGGCCGTGCCCGTCATGCCGGCGAGCTTCCTGTAGAGGCGGAAATAGTTCTGGATCGTGATCGTCGCGAGCGTCTGCGACTCCTTCTCGATCTCGACGCCTTCCTTCGCCTCGACGGCCTGGTGCAGACCGTCGGACCAACGGCGGCCCGGCAGGATGCGGCCCGTGAATTCGTCGACGATGTAGACGTGGCCCACGCCGCGCTCGTCGGGCTGCACGACATAGTCGACGTCGCGCTCGTAGAGGCAGTAGGCGCGGAGCAGCTGGTCGATGACGTGCACACGTGCGGAGCGTTCCATGAAGTCCGACTGCAGACGGCTCTTCTTCTCGGCCTTCTCTTCCGGCGACATGTCCTTGTTGCCGTCAAGCTGGCTCATCGCGCTCGCGAGGTCGGGGATGACGAACGTTTCCGGGTCCTGCGGATTCATCTTCTCGCAACCCTTGTCCGTCAGCGCCACTTCGCGCGAGCGCTCGTCGATCGTGAAGTAGAGCTCGGCCTTGAGCGAACGCCCTTCTTCGCGATGGAGTTCGCTGAGCATCTGCATCTCCACTTCCTCGTGGAGCTTGCGGATGGCGGCGTCCTCGAACATGTGAAGCATCTGCTTGTGCTTCGGCGTCGAGTGGTAGACCTGGTAGATGCGACGCTTGCAGCCCCACTCGTCGCCTGCGGCGAGACACTTCTTCGCTTCGGCGATGAACTCGTTGCACTGCTGGACCTGCACGCGCACGATGCTCGCGACGAGCGGATTCATCGCCGTGTACTGCGCGCTCGTCGAAACTGTCGCCGGACCCGAAATGATGAGCGGCGTACGGGCCTCGTCGATGAGGATCGAGTCGACTTCGTCGACGATCGCGAAATGATGGCCGTTCTGCACGACCTGCTCGGGCTGCTGCGCCATGCCGTTGTCGCGCAGGTTGTCGAAGCCGAATTCGGAGTTCGTGCCGTACGTGATGTCGCACTGGTACTGCGCGCGACGTTCGGCGGAGTCCATGGAATTCTGGATGCAGCCGACCGTGAGGCCGAGGTACTTGTAGAGATGCCCCATCCAGGTGGCATCGCGGCGGGCGAGGTAGTCGTTCACCGTCACGAGCTGCACGTTCTTGCCTTCGAGGGCGTTCAGGTAGAGCGGCAGCGTCGCAACGAGCGTCTTGCCTTCGCCCGTCTGCATTTCCGCAATCTTGCCCTGGTGCAGCACGATGCCGCCCACGAGCTGGCAGTCGAACGGAATCATGTCCCACGTCAGCACGTGGCCGCAGACTTCCGCGGTCGTTCCCACGAGATGGCGGCAGGCGTTCTTCACGAGCGCGAACGCCTCGGGCAGCAGACCGTCGAGCGTCACCTCCTTCGCCGCGAGGCGGCGCCGGAACTCGGCCGTCATGCGAGGATAGTCTTCCGCCGTGAAATGCCGGGCCTCGAATTCCTGCTCGAGGCGGTTGATCTCCTCCACGATCGGCTTGATCCGCTTCAAGTCGCGCGCGTTCTTCGTGCCGAAAATTTTCTTCAGAATGTCCATATGAATGATATTATAGCATAAATTCCCCCGTTGAGCGGGGGAAAATGTTGCGAAGGGTGTGGGCGAATAGTGTTGCGGTTAACTGTAAAACGATGTCGATCGTCAATCAACGAGTCCTGAGACCCCCTTCAGAAGCTTTGCGCCAATACCCTTGGTCGCCTCAGCATCTTCGGCTTTAGGGGCGTTGGTGCCTTCGTCAAGAGTTCCGGGAAGCGTTGGAGCCATCAGTATCTTACCTGTGCCACGATAGACGTTGACAAGGCCCTCGCCATTAACCATTGACCCGAGCAGGGACTTGGACGAACGGTCCACCGTAAAGTCGAGCGTCCCGGACCAGCAAACCGCCAGTCCGTGTAGTCCGTGGTTAATTTAACCACCGACCAACACGGACATGCCTCGCTTACGCTCAGCAGTTTTCAGATTATCAGGGCGAACGTTAGTGCGCCCCGTCGGTGAAGGTCCGTGGTTAATGCTCATCCTCTTCATCTTTTCAAATTCATCTTTTCAAATTCTCTCATGCCGCCTCCTTGACAGGCCATACCGAATTTTGTACAATATTCGCACCTTCACCACGAAAGGAGCTCATCATGATCAACTTCAAAGCCAACGAAGACATTCTTCCGCTCAGCGAATTCCGCTCAAACCTCGCCGGGTACATCACGCAGACCCGCGAAACCGGCCGGCCCGTGATTGTCACGCAGAACGGACGCACCGCCGGCGTGTTCGTGAACGCCTCCACATGGGATGAAATCCAGGAGAAGCTCGACAAGCTCGAAACGTATGAGGATCTCCTTGTCGCCGAGGGTGAAGCCGACCGGGACGAGGTGTACACCGCAGAGGAAGTTGAACGCATGATGGAAAAGCACATCGCCAAACATGCGGCAAAGCAGAAGAAAGTCGCCGTATGAAACTTGTATGGACCAAGCGCGGCATCAAGCGGCTTCAATCCGCCTTCGATTACATTGCCGACAACTTCTATCTCGATTACGCAATTCAATTCGATAGCGATGCCCGTAATGCGGCATTGATGCTTCCGGCCAATCCGCAACTTGGGCGCGAGGCCTTTCCCGAAATCAACCGCCCGGAACTGCGGAAGATTCTCTGCCGAGACTACAGCTACTGGATCTACTACCGCGTTCAGAAACATAAGGTAGAAATCCTTTCTGTTCGGCACACGCTCATGAATATCAGAACGCCACGCCAACTTTAGCCCGTCTTTCATTCCGCCACCTCCTTTGTAACGGCCACCCGTACCATCATCATCCGATATTGTCAAATAAGTATCCAGATAGGTAATTTCCCACTCCCAAGATCGTTATAGTTAATGCTCTTTCGCGATATTAGCCTAGGATACGTACTATTTCCATTATTCCAATACTCTCCGTTGAACCATCCTGAGACTACAAAGATCTGACCAAGCGCAAGTCCATCATAAGCAGGCACAAGCATATAATTCTGTTGGTAATTTCCAATCCCAGCCAACTTAAGTGAATTCACTCTCGCCCTACCACACGCGCCATTTGCGTATGCTATCATTTGAGCCATTGTTGCCGCCGTGCCATTCGCACCGCAGATCAGGGATGCGTCGGGGATTGTGAACCGGTCGCGAAATCACAATGCTGGGAGGCCGCAAGGCGGAAGCCGAGGTTGTTGTTGCGGTTGTCGGGGTTGTTGTAGTTCCGATTGCCCGCCGTGCAGTTCCTGGAGTTGTTGTTCCAGCTGCCGCCCCGGTTCACGCGGTTGGAGTTGCCGGCCTTCTCGTCGCACACCTTCAAATATCCTTGAGTTTCTTTGCCCTCCATGCGTGTGAATCTGCCTGCATGACGAACGCCGTCATCGACGTCATCCGCATCTGCGCGGTCTGTTCATCCGCACAATGCCGTGTAATCCCGCGAACACGGGAGGCGTATCGCCTCGCCGACACGCGCGAAAGCGCGACACGTTCAGGGAACACCCTGAACCCGAGAAAGTCCATACCTGCGGACGTACGATTGACGAATGGCCTCTGCTTGAGTTCCAGTCCGAGTTCGCCGTTCGCGAACGCCTCCACCCGCTCCGCAAATGGTACGGCGCAAATCTCACGCTCCTTGGGATCGTATATCGTAAAGCGAGAATAGTTTCCGACGGGGTAGGACAACTCACGTAACCCCTGACCAAGCGCTGTGATGTTTGCCTCCAGATTTTCCCCGAACGCGACCCGCTCTGCCCGCAGACACTTCCCGCGACTTGCCTTCGCATACGCAAGGAGAAGATTCTCTCGGTCAGTGATCTGATTGAAGAGAAAGCCGACCCGCTTCACGACACACTCTCGACCAGAATGGAGAGAAACGCCTCGCCATACGACTTGAGCCGCGCCTCGCCAATGCCCTCAATAGAACCCAGTTTTGCAAGAGACGGCTCCTTGATCTTCGCCATCTCGGCCAGCTGCGCATCCGTGGCGATGGTGAAAGGCGGCACGGCCGCCTGCTGTGCCAGTTCCTTTCGCTTCTCGCGAAGACGAGCAAACACGGCAAACACTTCCGGCGGAAGCACCTTCATGTAGTCGATCCGCTCTGCGTATTTCAACTGACATCCGCCCGACTCGCCCTGTGTGCCATCAATCCATTCAACGCAGAACCGCCATACGCCAGCGTCATACGTCTTCGCCACAGACACGATCCGATGCGACCGCAAGAAGGCGTTCAATGCGCCTTCTGACGCCGCATCGGATTCGCTGGGCAACACAAATGTCTTGAACTGGCTCATCGCTCTCCTCGCAGGCTCGCAGCGGCCGAGCTTTCGCTCCGCGAACCCGCGCGTCCGCGCGGGACGCTCTCGTCCGCCGCTCGCCCTTACCGACTTTACCGGTTCAATCCTGGGAGGCCGCAAGGCGGAAGCCGAGG
>CADCPA010000294.1 GCA_902803135.1 uncultured bacterium | reverse complement strand
TTGCGGGCGGCGCGCTCGGCCTTCTCGGTCGCTTCGCGCTTCTGACGTTCCTGGTCGCGCTTCTGCGCTTCCTCGGCGGCCTTGGCGGAGTATTCGTCGTTGGCGGCCTTCACGACCTTGACGAGCCCCTCGACGATGAGCTCGATGCCGCGCACGGAGTCGTCGTTGCCCGGAATGACGTAGTCGATCGGATCCGGATCGGCGTTCGTATCCGTGATGGCGACGATCGGAATCTGGAGGCGCGTGGCTTCCTTGACGGCGTTGAGTTCGCGCACGGCGTCCACGATGAAGACGGCGCCCGGCTTCTGATCCATCTCGGCGATGCCCGTGAGGTTCTTCTCAAGCTTGGCGAGTTCGCGGCGGAGCATCGAGTTCTCCTGCTTGTGCACGGAGAGCACGCCGTCGTTCTTGGCGCCGATGGCCTGGAGCGTCTTCATGCGCTTCACGCTGCCGCGGATCGTCGTGGCGTTCGTGAGCGTGCCGCCGAGCCAACGCTCGGTCATGTAGAACTGGCCGCACTCGGTCGCCGCCTGCTTGACGAGCTCCTGAGCCTGCTTCTTCGTCGCGACGAAGAGAATCTTCTTGCCTTCGAGGATCGTGTTCTTGAGGAACTCGGCCGCTTCGTCGATGTACGTGACCGTCTGCGTGAGGTCGATGATGTGAATGCCGTTGCGTTTGTCGAAGATGTAGGGCTTCATCTTGGGGTTCCAGCGCTTCGTCTGGTGACCGAAGTGGAGACCCGCATCGAAGAGGTCCTTCAGCGTCAGGCCCGTGGCCTGGGAGGTCGGCATGTCCATGTTTGTAACCTTTCTTTGTCCGTAATTGGGAAACACACGCACTTTTGCTGGTGTTTTCCCAGGTTAATCCGCTTTGGCGAGCCGGCCTGGACGGACCGATTCGTCGTTCGCTTCCGCGCGGCAACGGCCACTCGACCCTCCCGCGCTCGGAAAACAGGGCAGTAGTATATCAAAATTCAGGACCGAAATCAACGGGAAATGAATGAAAATTGAAGGGGCGGCGCTTGCGCACCGCCCCTTGACCTATTCACCCTTCACAATTGCCCATTCGCTCTCACTGCAGGCGCCCGGTGAAGGCCTTGCCCGAGGAGTTGTCGATCTTCGCGTTGAAGAATGCGTTCGCGGCCTGGTCGCGCGCACCGTTCCACGGCTGATGCCAGCCCGTGAGCTGCACCGCCCAGAGCTTGAGTTGCTTCTTGTGCCAGTTGACCATGCAGTTCGTACCCCAGGCGCCGCCGTGGCCGAACCATTCGTTCTCGCCGTCGTTGACCGGCGCCGCGAGACCGAGCGAGTAGCCACCCATGTTCTTCGGACGCGTCGAAACCGCGAGGATGCTCTTGACCGTCTCTTCCTTGAGGATGCGCACGCCGTTGTCGCCGAGGCCGAGGTTCATCAGCATCTTGTAGAACTTGAGCTGGTCGGCCGCCGTCGTCCAGAGGCCCGCACCCGCGCTCGGGAAAACGCGGTCGTCGTTGTACGGCTTCTGCATCGCGCCGTCGAATTCCTTGAACTTCGCCGGGGCGTCCTTCTGGCAGTCGTACATCTGCACGGACTTCGCCAGCTGCGCCTCCGTCGGCCAGAAACCGCTCGCCTTCATGTCCAGCGGATCAAGCACGCGCTCCTTGAGGAACTGCTCCCAGCGCTTGCCCGTGATCTGCTCGACGACGGCCGCGCCGATGTCGATGCCGACATTCGAATACTGCTCGCGCGTGCCCGGCTCGAAGAGGATCGGAAGCGACGCCGCCATGTTCGCCACGGACCGCAGCGGCATGCGGCGCGACCAGCCGCCCATCGCACCGAAGTTCGGCAGTTCGAACGGGAAACCGCCCGTGTGGTTCATCACCATTCGCACCGTGAGCGTGTTCTTCGCCTTCACAAGCGTGCGCACGTCGTCCTTGTTGGACGTCTCGATCCAGAGCGTGCCGAATTCCGGCAGGTACTTGGCCACGGGATCGTCGAGGTTGAGCCTGCCCTCTTCCACGAGGATCGCGACCGTCACGCCGCAGAAGCCCTTCGTCTGCGAGCACTGCATGTAGACGTCGTCGACCGTGATCGGACGTTTCGCCGCCACGTCGGCATAGCCGATGCAGCACACCTCTTCGGCGCCCGGTTTCACGAAGATGCTCACCGCGCCGGGGAGACGGCCGTCGTCGACGTACGGTTTGAGCGCATCGCGCGCGAA
>CADCPA010000293.1 GCA_902803135.1 uncultured bacterium | reverse complement strand
GCACGGGCAACCTCGACGTGATCACCGCCGAGCACATGGCGAAGATGCGCGACCAGGCGATCGTCTGCAACATCGGCCACTTCGACGACGAAATCCAGGTCGCGCGCCTCATGGCGTGGCCGGGCGTCGTGCGCACGAACATCAAGCCGCAGGTGGACAAGTTCACCTATCCCGACGGCCACTCGATCTACCTGCTCGCGGAAGGCCGCCTCGTGAACCTCGGCTGCGCGACGGGCCATCCGGGCTTCGTGATGTCCAACAGTTTCACCAACCAGTGCCTCGCGCAGATGATGCTCTGGAAGGGCGGCGTGAAGGGCGTGATCCGTCTGCCGAAGGAACTCGACGAAGAAGTCGCGCGCCTTCACCTCGCCTCGTGCGGCGCCACGCTCACGACGCTCTCGCAGCGCCAGGCGGACTACATCGGCGTGCCGGTGGCGGGTCCGTTCAAGCCCGACTACTACCGTTACTAATCGATTCGAAGACGAACCTTCACCGGGGAGAGAAGCGCTCATGGATTTCCTGTTCAAAAACCTGCCCGTCTACCTCGTGTTCGCCACGATGGCCGCGTTCGCGTGGCTGCATGGCGGCGCGCGCGCGGACGCGCTCGTGCCCACCTTGCCCTGGCTCTGGGCGTTTCTCTTCGAGGCGCTGCTCTGCTTTCCGCAGCGCCATCCGCATGAGGACCCGCTGTCGGCCCGTCGCCGGGTCTGGGAGCGGCTGCGCAAGGACCCGCTGACGTACGTGACGTTCGCCTTCATCGTGCTGATTCTGATTCCGTTGTCGAATCGCGGGCTCTGTCCGCTGTGCGACGCCGCGGAGATCGCAGCAGGGGCGGTGGCCGAGCCGCCGGTGCCGTTCGCGCCGTTCTGTGTGGATGCCGCGGAGCATTTCGGCGTCGTCCTCTGGTTCCTGCCGGCGCTCACGGCGATGCTCGCCGCCAAGCACGCGCTTTCGCGGGCGGGCAAGCGGATGCTAATGGAGATGATCGTGTGGAACGCCGCGGCGCTGGCCGTGCTGGGCTTCATCCAGCGCGCGACCGGCGCGACCTCGGCCTTCTGGGGCACGACGCCGGCGTCGCCCGACTTCTTCTCCGTCTTCGGCTATCCGAACATGGGCGGCTCGTTCTTCACGATGACGTTCGCCTTCGCCATCGGCTGCTGGCAGTACCGCGTCGCGGAAGTGCAGGCGCTGCCGCACATCGACAGTTCCAAGGGCAGCACCAGCACCCAGCTGCTGAACCGCTTCCTCCATGCGCACTACCTGCTGGTCGCGGTTGCGCTGACGTTCTTCGGCGCCCTCAGCACGCTCTGCCGCGCCGCGATCGTGCTCGTCATCACGCTCGCCGTGCTGGCGTTCGTCTACTTCGAATGCGCGCTTCTGCTGGCGCGCCACCATCGGGCCAAGCAGATCCGGCGTGCGGCCTTCGTGTTCGGCGGCGCGCTGGTCTTCCTTCTCGCCGCCGTCGTGTTCGCGCCCGACAAGCTGTCGAAGGAGCTCGACACGATTGATGCCGTCGAGGTGGCCGACCGCGTCACCGGAAAGGCCCAGTACCATACGCGCGTCGCGGGGCAGATCTTCAAGGACCATCCGTTCTTCGGCGTGGGCGGCTGGGGGTATCGCCACTTTTTCGGCAACTACCTCAAGCCGGAAGAGTACAAGAACATCCAGACCGACGGCGGCGCGAACGTCCACAACGACTACATGCAGTTCCTCTGCGAACACGGCGCAGTCGGCGCGGGCCTGCTGCTGGCGATCTTCATCCTGCTGGCCGCGCCGATTTTCGGAAACTGGTACCGTCTTCTGACGGCCGCGCGGTTCATGAAGTCCGACAAGGCGCCGCCGATGCCGCGCGCGATCTACTGCCTTCCGGCCGGAACTTTCTGGATCCTCCTCGGCAACGTCGCCTTGCTCATCCATGCGTTTGGCGACTGTCCGATGCGTTCGGGCGCCTGCCTCTCGATGTTCTTCGTGACGCTGGCATGCGCGCCGGGCTACATCCCGCGCGACACCGAGGAGTCCCATCGATGAACCGCCGGGCCTTTTTCGCGGCGCTGGGCGCGGCACTCGTCGAGGGCGCTAGGGCGTCCTCGACATACCGAGCCGACGCCCTCGCGCGCGCCGCGAAGGCCGACCTCGGCGACAACACGATTCCCTGCAACAACTGCGACTACTGCATGCCGTGTCCGTACGGACTCGACATCCCCGGCATCCTCGGCTGCTGGAACGAGGCCGTCGCGGAAGGGCGGCTGCCGGACAATCCGGGCGATCCCGCCTACGCGGCGAACCGGCGTCGCTTCCTGATCGGCTACGCGCGCGCCGTGCCCGCGCTGCGGAGCGCCGCGCGCTGTACGGGGTGCGGACATTGCTCGTCGCATTGTCCGCAGTCGATCGACATTCCCGCCGCCGTTCGCCGCGTGGACGATCTGGTCGAGAAACTGAGGAGGAACGGCCGTGCGTAAACTTCGTCTGTTGCGCCTTCTGCTCGCGGCGTTTTCGTTTCTCGGACTGACCGTCTCGCTGCTCGACTTCACGGGCACGGCGGGCGACTATCTGGGCTGGCTGGCGCAAATCCAGTTCGTGCCCGCGGTGCTGTCGCTCTCCCTCTGGACCGTGCTTGCGATTCTCGCGGCCACGTTCCTGTTCGGACGCGTCTACTGCTCGACGGTGTGCCCCCTCGGCATCTGCCAGGACCTCGTGGGCTTCGTCCGCCGCCTCTTCGGCTTCCGCTTCCCCTCGTCGCCCCTGCCGGGCGCGGTGAAGACCGTACACGACGTGGTGCGCGTCGGCCTGCTGGTCGTGTTCGTCTGCGGCGGATTCCTGGGGCTTCACTACGGGTGGCTCGAACCCTACGGCATCTATTCCCGTGCGGCGCAGACGCTGCTCGGTCCGCTCTGGGGCATGGGCAACAACGCGCTGGCCGAGTGGGCCGCGCGCTCGGGCAGCTCTGCGTTCGTCGCGGTTGAAACGGTGGCGCCGCCGGTCTGCGTGATGGCTGTTTCGGCGGGCACGCTGGCGCTGCTCGCGGCGATGGCCCTGTGGCGGGGCCGTGTCTGGTGCAATACGGTGTGCCCGGTGGGCACGGTGCTCGGGCAGGTCGCGCGCGTGTCGCTGACGAAGCCCAAAATCGATGCGGCGAAGTGCGTCATGTGCGGACTCTGCGCGCGGGCGTGCAAGGCGCACTGCATCGACGTTGAAAAGGGGAAGATCGACCTTACGAGGTGCGTCGCATGCTTCGACTGCGGAGCGGTCTGCGGAAAGGGGGCGCTGACATGGTCGAACTGAACCGGCGCGGGTTCCTTGTGGGTGCGGGCCTGACGGCCGCCGGCACGCTTGCGGGGAACGAGAAGGTGTTGCGCGGCGGTCTGGCCGAAGTGATGCCACCGGGGGTGCCGGAGCGGTCGACGCCGCTCGTGCCGCCGGGGGCGCGGTCGCTCGCGGCTTTCAAGCGCGCGTGCGTCGCCTGCCAGCTCTGCGTGCAGCAGTGTCCGAACCACGTGCTGCGCCCGTCGACGGATCGTGCGCGCTTCCTGCTGCCGGAGATGGGCTTCGAGCGCGGCTATTGCCGGCCCGAGTGCACGCGTTGCGGCGAGGTCTGCCCCGCCGGGGCGATCCGCCGCGTGACGCCGGAGGAGAAGCGCAACATCCATCTCGGCCACGCCATCTGGCACCGCGAGCGGTGTCTGGCGGTGACGGACGGCATCTCGTGCGACGTGTGCGCGCGGCATTGTCCCGTGAAGGCGATCGTGCGCATTCCGCTGGACGACGCGAACGTGCAGGGGCCGAAGGTGCCGGCGGTCGACAAGTTGAAGTGCATCGCGTGCGGGGCATGCGAACATCTGTGCCCGGCGCGTCCGCTGCCGGGCCTGACAGTCAAGGGATTTGAAAAACACCGCGAGGTGAAACCGATGGGCGATCAGGACGTTTTGGCAGAGGCGCGAAAGTTGCTCGAGGCCGGCAAGGTCTCGGTGCTGTTGGCGAAGGACGGCGTGTTCATCGCGTCGGGGAACGGCCGCGGACTGGGTCCGCTGCTCGGCCTCCTCGACACCCGCCCCGCCGAACTGAAGGGCGCGTGGGTCATCGACAAGGTCGTCGGCAAGGCCGCGGCCGCCCTCTGCGTGAAGGGCGGCGCGACGCGCGTCCACGCCGAGCTGATGGGCCAGGCGGGCGCGGACCTCCTCAAGGCGAACGGCATCGCGTTCTCCGCGACGGAGATCGTGCCGCTTGTCCTCAACCGCGACAAGACGGGGTCGTGTCCGCTCGAGGCGACGGTCAAGGACCTGGCGGACGTCGACGAGATGCTTGCGGCCATCCGCGCGAAGCTCGCCGAGCTCCGCAAGGCGCCGCAAACGACTTGAAACGGCCGTCCGAATTTTTGAAAGTGAATCCGACAGTTGAAAATGAAATGTCGAGAAGGGATGACATATGAAAGTGAAGCAGATTCTGACACTGGCTTTGGCCGCCTGTACGGGCGGTCTGGCGTGGGCGGAAGACGCCTACATTGAGACGGACGGCACGCAGGCGTTCGTTCTGGACTATTATGCGTCGGGCTCGACGAAGGTTGTTGCGGACTTCGCGTGGGTCGACACGGAGACGCGGCAGCAGCGGCTGTTCGGTCCGATGGGCGACGACGCCCGCCTCGCGATGGGCAGCTATATCAACACGTCCGGCAACTATGCCTGGTCGATGCAAGACGACACGGCCAATCGGCGCGACACGGGCGTGGCGGTGACGACGGACCGCGTCAAGCTGGCGATCAACAGCTCGGGCGACGAATGGGGCAGGGCCGCGGCGCTGCTCTGCACGCCGACGAAGGGCAACGCGCACTACGTCTATCTCGATACGACGCACACGAAGAAGGCCGTGATTCCGTTGACGATTGCGGCGGACCAGACGCTTTCCGGCCTCGCGAACTTCGGCAAGCTGAAGATTTTCTCGTTCTCCATCTACGACGGCGAGGCGCTGGTGCGCCATCTGCTGCCGTATTCGGACGGCGAGGTGGTTGGCCTCTACGATACGGTGACGAAGAAAGTCTATACGTCGGCCGTCGGCAACGCCCCGCGCTATGTGGCGTCCACCGAGACGCAGCCGCGTCTGCGCATCATGCCGCTCGGCGACTCGATCACCGAGGGCGTGGGCGGCGACGGCGGCGGCGGCTACCGTCTGCCGCTCTTCCAGCAGCTGACGAGCGCGGGCTACCGCGTGCAGATGGTGGGCAACCACATGGCGCGTCCGTCGACGGACCTGCCGGAGCCGTTCCACGAAGGCCATAGCGGCTGGACGATCGGCGGTATCCACCAGCACATGGTGGCCTGGCTGGAAGGGGTCGACGATCCGGACGTCGTCTTGATGCACATCGGTACGAACGACTCGGGCGCCGCCGACTTCAACAATCGCATCGACGCCCTCGACAGCCTCATCACCACAATCGTCGAGACGCGTCCGATGACGCACATTGTCGTGACGACGCTGTTGCCGCGTAGCGATGCGACACTCGACGCCAAGATCCAGGAGCAGTTCAATCCGTTCGTGCAGCCGCTCGTCGAGCGCCATCAGGCGCAGGGCCACCGCGTCCATTTCTTCGACATGCATGCGAGGCTCTCCTGCGAGAGGCCGGAAAATGGCGGCGACATGAACGATGGCCTGCACCCCAACAAGGATGGCTACGTGAAGATGGCGGCGGCCTACGCTGAACCGGTCCAGGCGATCTTCGGCCTGAACGGCGATGCGCTGGATCCGGCGATTGCGCGCGTGGCGGCGTCCGAAGACGGCCGCCATGTGCAGGTCAACTTCTCGAAGGCCCTTACGCCGGCGGCCGCGACGGCGACCTGGACGGTGCCGGGTGCGACGGTCGCGCACGTGAGCTTGATGGACGACGGCCGCCTCGCGGTGCTGAAGCTCGCGGAGCCGCTCGCCCCGGGGGACTACACGGTGCAGGTCGCGGGCGTCGCGGCGGCGACGGCGCCGGAGACGCCGTTCAATCTCGAGGGCACGTTCTCCGTGCCGGAGCCGTTCGATTATGAATCGACGGTGCCGGAGTCCGAACGGAAGGACTACACGCTCATCTATTCGACCGAGCTTCCCGTGAGTGCGCAGTTCGACGTGCCCGGCGCCTTCGCGTACGAGGTGGACAATTCCAACGCGTCCATCGGGTTTGACCGCGTCGCGTACTATCTCCAGCTCGAAACGCTCTCGGGCGAACGCCAGTGGGTGTGGGTGTCGATGGACGCCTTTACGGACGACCTTTCGAAGATCGGCATTCCGACGTTCGCCTCGCGCATCGTCTTCAAGAAGAACGTGGCGAACATGAACGTGTGGAGCAACGTCGCCGGCGTCGACACGGGCACGGGCATCGCCGGCGGCATCGAGTTCTGGCCGTACAACTACCAGAAGAAGGGGAACGCGTTCGGCGTGGACGACACGATGAACGGGGACGGCACCTACGGTTCGATGCAGGTCCACAACATGGATGCGGGCAAGACGGTCTTCGCGTTCAACCACTACGGCGAGACGAACTTCAAGCCGTGCCTCGGCATCGGCAACAGTCCTGAATTCGCGCCGAACGGCCAGGCGGCGTTCGACTGGACGTTCCACGAAAACGCGGACACGTACCGCGTGCGCAACCTGAAGGTCTTCGCGCGCCTCGTGCCCGATACGGCCGCCCCGACTGCAGCGGGGGCCAAGGTCGGTTCGGCCGGTACGCAGATCTTCGTCGAATTCTCCGAGAAAATCGACGAGCTGTCGCTGTTGCCGACCTGCTTTACGGGGGTCGAAGTGACGGGCATGTCGCTGCTCCGGGACGGCAGGACGGTCTCGCTCCGCACGTTGCCGACGGAACCCGGGGCGACGCTGACGGTCGCGGGCGTGAAGGACCTCTCCGGCAACGCGAGCGCGCCGCAGGATCTTGTCGTCGAGGCCTTCGGCCTGCCGTCGGATCTCGTGCAGCGCGTGGGCGCGGGGGACTTGGCGGGCTACGAGCTCGTGTATGCGCTCGACATTCCCGCGGTCGGCAACTTCAATGCGACGTCCCAGATGTACTGGTACGACCAGAGCGAGGCGTCGGCGCCGGTGGACCGCGTGGCCTACTATTTCGAACTTGAGGACCTGCGCGGCCGCGTGACCTACGCGTTCACCGCGTTTGACGCGCCGTCGGCGGCGCGGAACGGTCTCGGCGTGCCGCTGGGCGCAAAGGCCGGCATCATGTTCGACCGCAAGGTGTCCAACGCGTATGTGAAGACGAATGTCGGCAACATCCCGACCGGCGACATCGGCAACGAGTGCGCGATCGAGTTCTGGAGCTGCTCGTACGGAAAGACCGACCGCATGGGCTGGGGCGCGAGCAACGACCACTACGACTGGGGCGACGACATCTCCCAGTGGCCCTATGAAAACGGCTATGGCTGCATGCAGGTGCACAATACCGCGAGCGGCACGACGATCTGGGCGCTCAACAACTTCGGCACCGACGGCGGCAAGCTCTGCGTGGGCATCGGCAACAGCAACAATCTCCCCAATCACGGCGATTGCCGCGACTGGACGTTTGCCGAAAATGCCGCGAACTACCTCTCGCGCAAGCTCTACGTGCTCGTGCGCCCGAAGCAGGACGTCGACGGCGATCAGGCGCTGGTCAACGCGCTGACGGACGAAGCGATCGCGAAGGTCGGCGTCGATGCGCTCGCCGGCTATCGCCTGGTGGCGGCTGTCACCGACATTCCCGCCCAGACATATGTGAGCGACGAGGCCTGGGCGGCGGCGAACTTCTACGCGTTCGACCACACGACGACGGTCCGAGGCTTCGACCGTGTCGCGTATTTCGTGCAGTATAAGGACGACGGTGACGCCGAGCCGCGCTGGATTTACACGGCGATGGATGCGTTCACGCCGAGCGCCCGGCGTCTGCGTGCGCCGACCCCCGGCTATTTCTTCCAGCAGAAGGTGGCGAACCTCACGGTGAAATCCAATGTCGGCGGAATCGTCGAGGGCGACAACCTCGACACCGGCGTCATCGAGTTCGCGCCGAGCAACTACAGCGAGCGCCGCGGCGTCGACACGTGGGATGACGACGACGGCAAGTTTGGCTGGAACGACTCCGGCTTCGGCACGGGCAAGGGCCATGGCTGCTGGCAGGTGCACAATGTGGGCGCGCACCAGACCCTTTGGGCGCTGAACAATTTCAACAACGGAACGGCGGCCGGCTTCGGCATCGGCAACGAGTCCACGACGGGCAACTACGACTGGACGTTCTCCTCGCTCGGTCCGCGCTACACCGACGTGCGCATCCTCGTGTTCGTGCACGAGACGGCCGACGCCGAGACGGCGGCGCGTCGCGAGGTTGAGGATCGTGTCGGCGCCGAGACGCTCGACGGCTACGAGATGCTCTTTGCCATCTCGTCCGTTCCCGAGAAGTGCAAGGTGAACGAGCGCGGCTGGGATACGGCCAACCTCTACGCCGTCGACAAGCGCTACGCCTACGAGGCCGGCTCCTTCGACCGCGTCGCGTACTTTATGGAAGTGCAGTACAACGACGAAGATTCGCCGCGCTACGTGTGGGTGGAGATGGATCCGTTCACGCCGAAGGCCTACCAGCTCGGCCTGCCGTTCGGCGGCTACACGTTCCAGCAGCTGGCGACAAACATGGACGTGTTGTCGAACGATCCGCATGTGACCCCGGGCAAGGGCATCACGACCGGCGTCGTCGAATTTTGGGCGTCCGACTACCGCAAGGAACGCGGATCGAACGACTGGAACGACGACGGCAACACGTTCGGCTGGAACGATTCCGGCTTCGGAACCGGCCAGGGCCACGCGTCGATGCAGATCCACAATGCCGGCACGCACGAAGTGCTGATGAGTTTCGGCCACTACAACAGGGACAACAAACCCTACGTGGGCGTCGGCGCCAATCAGCGCGGCGACGGCAGCGACCCCGATTACACGTTCACGTACAATGCGGACCAGTACCAGCGCATCCGCATCGTGGGCTTCGTGCGTCCGACGGCGACGCGGGCGGCGAAGCCGGGTCCGGCGGCGACGCGTGCCGTCGCCGCGGCGGCCCGCACGGGCATTGCCGTGAGGTTCGACGCGCCGCTTGCCCCGTATGCGGCTGCGGGCACGTTTACGCTCTCCGACGGCGCGAAGGTGACGGGCGCCGTGCGTGTGAACGAGACGTGGCTGGTTCTGGACACGACGCCGCTGGCGGCGGGCCGAACCTACGGCCTCACGTGTACGGTCGCGGGCGCCGACGGCGGGACGCGCGAGACCACGATCGACGTGGTCGTGCCGGCGGACGGCGATCGGGTGATGCCGGCCTGCGCGGCGGGCGTGCCGGAGGCGGGCGACTACCGCGTCGCGTACCGCATCGATCTGCCCGAGATCCGCAACCAGCTCTATCAGGACACGCCGTACGCCGTGGATGAGGAGTTCTTCTACAACGGCGCCTTCGACCGTGTGGCGTATTGCCTCGAGCTGACGGACAAGAACGGCGTCGCGAAGTGGGTGTGGGTGTCGATGGACGCCTTTACGGACAATCTCTTCAATGTCGCGATTCCGACGGTGGAGCGCGGCAGGTTGTTCCAGCAGAAGGTCGGCCACATGAACGTCTACGCGTCTGCCAACTCGGGCGTCGTGACGGGCACCGACATCGCGACGGGCAACATCGAGTTCTGGCCCTCCAACTACCAGGAAGGCACGGCGCTCGGCGACATCGGCGGCGACGGCGCGGCGTTCGACTGGGACGACAAGGGTGGAAGTGTCGGCTATGGCTACGGCTCGATGCAGATCCACAACTGGGGCGCGCGCCAGACCGTAATGGCGGTGAACAGCTTCGGTGCGAACAACGGCGACAAGGTGTGTGTCGGCATTGGCCCGAACAACTCCGGCACGGGATCCCCCGACTGGACGCATGCCTACAACGCCTCCGACTTCGTCAAGCGCCGCCTGTGGGTCTTCGTGCGCGAGACGGCGCCCATGCCGCAGGGGAAGGGCCCGGTCGTCCTGCTCCCGCCCGCGGCCCAGCGCGTGCCGTTTGGAGAGTCCTTCACGCTCTTCGTCAAGGCCGCGGGCGAGGTGACGGGCTACCAGTGGTATCGGAACGGCCAGGTGCTCTCCGGCGCAACATCCGCGACGCTGACAGTGGCGGAGGCGGTGAAGACCGATGAAGGCGACTACACGGTGCTCGTGAAGGGTGCCTACGGTACGACCGTGACCGCGCCGGCCTTCGTCGACGTACTCGAACTCGGTTCTCTGATCCTGTTCCGTTGACCCGGTTGCTGAAACACTTTGAAAGAGAAAGGAGAGTTGGACATGAAAGTATTTTCATCATTGGCGAAGTCTGCTCTTGCGGTGGCTGCGGCAAGCGCGGTCATTTCGATTGCTCGTGCCGATGCGGCACCGGCTGTGCCGACGTCAGCCTACGCGCAGTCGGGAAGCGCGAACCTGCTCCTTCAGCTCGACGCCATCGACAACGCCGGGGCGGGCGTGCATGAAGCTTCTCCCGCCACGTGGGTGAATCTGGCCGGCGGCAGCATCGCGCTGGACAAGAACGGGGCAAATGACTTGGCCTTTGACGACGACGCATGGGCTGCAGACGGAAGCTGCTACTTCAAGACGACCTCCGACGATGTGAAGAGCGCATTGACCGGGAACGCCGCCGCTTTCACGGTGGAGCTTGTGATTTCCCATCCGTCGACGCAGAACCAATATGAAAACTGGGTGTATCTCGGCAACAGCGGCTCCCGTGCCCTCACAATCGACCTGCGCTCGGGCAACAGCCAGAATCCGCTCGTCCAGGGCGTACAATACCGCGCCACCAAGTGGGACTCCGCGGCATCCGTGGCGAAAGGCACGAAGACCGGCTGGGACAAGCGCCAATACATCGCGGTTGTGTGCAATGGGACAACGGCAACGGCCTATTGCGACGGAAAGGTGCAGTTCCATTCGGTAACCGGCACGGCAACACCAGCCGACAATCAGCTGACAATCGGCGCTTCGCCCACAGGATCGAATCCGCTGATTGCCGGAGCAAAGGTCTGCGCGGTGCGCATGACGAACCGCATCCTCTCGGAAAACGAGCGGATGCGCAATTTCTTCGTCGACAGCCAGCGTTTCGGCCTCTCGGACGCGCCTGACGGCTACCGGTACGAAAACGGCGCGGTGCAGGTGCGCGTGGCGGAAGGCGTGGAAGGCTTCGAGTTCTCGACCGACGGCGGCACGACGTGGGCGGCGGGCGCGGCATGGGCTGTCATCGACCAGGAGGTCACGCTGGCCGCACGGTTCGCCGCCAATCCGTCCGTTCCGCTCCAGTTCGACGCATTGCCTTCCGGCGCGACGGTTTCCGGCAACACCGTGACGTTTACGCCGCCAAAACCGTGTGCCATAAGGTGCTCCGCGCCGCCGACGCTGGAGGCGAGCGGCGCCGTCGTGTGGAGCACAGGGGCTTGGACTGCTGCCGCGGCGTCTGTCTCGGCACCTGCGAGCGGCGTGGCGGTCGTGAACGTCACGGGGGAAACTACGCTCACGCTTGACGGAACGGTTTCAATGGAATCAATCTTCCTCAACATCGCAAGCGGCGCGAAGCTGACGCTCGCCACGGCGGCCGGCGCCGCCTTCGACATCGAGAGGCTTGTGCTCGCCGGCAACGTCGCGCTCGACGTGCCGACTGCGAACCTGGCGGAGGGATCGACGCTTGCTTGCGCCGGAATCGACTTCGGCAATGGTGCCGTGCTGACGGCGAACAGCGACGTGCGCGGATTCGGCCCGGTGCAGCTTCTGTCGGGGATGCTTGACGTCAACGGACACGTCTTCGCGCTCGAGTATGCCGACGGCGGCGCGGCGACGGTGACGAGCGGCGTCGAAGGCGGCGCGCTCCAGATCGAGGTGAGGGGCGACGCGACCGTCACGAACACCAAACTGGCATTGACGGGCGGCTCGAATCTGCAGGTCTGGAAGACGGGCGCGGGGACGCTGAGGATGACGAAGGTGAATGCCGGCTT
This sequence comes from uncultured bacterium, assembly GCA_902803135.1. Taxonomy (GTDB): domain Bacteria; phylum Verrucomicrobiota; class Kiritimatiellia; order RFP12; family UBA1067; genus RUG572. The sequence goes on along the minus strand of CADCPA010000293.1, from coordinate 4,639 downwards.
CGGCGGCAACAACGTGACGTCGCTCGTCATCAAGGCGGGTATCGTCCAGCGAGACAACAGCACCACGACCACGCAGACATTCGGCGCCGGCAACTCGACCATCGTGGTCGAGGACGGAGGCCAGTTCGACATCGCGAACAACTGCGGCACGGTCTATTACGATTTCCTCCTTGCCGGAGCAGGCCCGGACGGTCTTGGCGCCCTTGCGCTAAGGGCGGCGTCGATCTCCAACAACGGCTACGACAGCGCCTACTCGATTCGCCATATCACGCTTTCCGCCGATGCGGCGATCGGCACCAACAGCAAGCTCGGCCTGAAGTACACGGCAAATTGGGCTGACCACAACATCACGTTGAACGGCCACACGCTGACGATCGCGAACGGCACGGTCTACGCCGGCGTCTGCACATTCGTGGGCGAAGGGAAGTTCGTGATCGGAAGCACAAGCTCCTTCTCGTTCTACCACCATAACGCGGCGGCGCCGGATTGCGACGTGGCCGTCTATGGGCAGATTGTGGAAAACGCCGACGCGTCGCCGGTGGCGGGCGGTTTCAGCGCCGTCAAATCCCTCGTGTTCGAGCCGGGATCGAAACTGTACGACAACAAGAGCAAGCACATGACGAATGTCGTCTACGAGCGGTATGCGCCGCCGCTGGGATATACGGGATCCTATACGCACCTGAATGTCGTTCTCGGCAGCGCGGAGCATCTTGCCACGACGCTGGACCTGACGCGCTTCACCGGGGCTTTCGACGGTTCGACGACGACGTTCCAGACCGGTTCGACCGTCACAGTGGATCTTTCGGGGCGGACGGATCTGATGACAATAAGGAACTCCAATTCGCCCTATGTGGTCACGTGGTCCGCCGTGCCGAATGGCGTCAAGTTCGCGCCCGACGATCAGACGAAGAACGCGGGCTTCTTCCTTTCTCCTGAGCCCGGCGGACTTCGGCTGCGGTACAACGAGGGCGTGAAAGTCATCATCCGATAGTCCGATGCGGCTCGAGCAGAGTCGATCCTTTTGATTCCGCCCTTGACGAAGTCAGCTCGAATCGCGGGGATGTATCCATGCGTCTTACGAGAAGAGGATTCCTGAAGGGCTCGGCGGCCGGCGGCGCGCTGCTCGCGCTGCCGTGCGTTGCCCGAGCCCGGAATTCCGGCGCGTCGTACGCGGTGGCCGTCCTCGGCGACACGCATTTCGACGAGGCCCTCGATCCGGACGGCGTTGCGTCCTACGACGTGACGCAATCGAAGTACCACGCCAACTGGGACTCCTCCGAGTCGAATGCCGCAACGCATTACAACGAGTTTCTGCGCAACGGCGAGATGTGGAACGAACGTTGCCCTCGCCTCGTCGCGGCGAGCGCGGCTCTGGCGGCATCCAGCCCCACGCGCTTCATTCTCCAGATCGGCGATCTCGTGCAGGGCGACTGCGGCAATTCGGAGACGCACGTGCAGATGCTCCGGGACGGCATCTCGGCGCTTCGAGGCGGATTTCCGTCGGGACTCCCATTCCTGACCGTCCTCGGAAACCACGATGTGCGCGGCACGGGTGCGCGGAACGCCTACCTCAATTTCGCCCAGCCCTTCATGGGCGATGAGATCGCCGGTCTTTCCGGCGCGGCGCAGGGCGCGACAAAGTATCCGGTGTTTTCCTTCCGCCTCGACGCCGATCTTTGGGTGTTCTGCGACTTCGAGACGGTCAACATGAATCCGGTCTGCGACGCGATCGACGCCAATCCGTCGGCGCGGCACGTGTTCCTGGTCACGCATGGTCCGTTCACGACGTGCGCCGCGTGCACCAGCGCGTCGAACGCCCGCTGGCGCCTTGCCGGACGGTCGGGGAGCGAGGCGACGCGCCCGCGTCTCTACGAGACGCTTTCGCGCCGCCATGCGATCGTGCTCTCCGGCCACACGCACACGACGGACTACTACTGGCACCGGAACGAATACGGCGGCTTCGCGGAGATGACGGTCAACTCCGTCTGGAGAAGCGAAGACCTTGCAACGGCCGCGCCGATCCATGACAAGGTGGAAGACTACTCCGCCCCCCTGGCGAACGCCGACTACCGGAATGAGATCGCCTACTTCCGTCCCGGTCTGAGGAGGTATTTCCACAACAACGGCGCGGGACACTATCGGCTCAACGTTTCGGACGACGAGGTGACGATGGCGTTCTATCCCGGCGCCGCCACGACGCCCGGGCGCATCTTCACGTTGAAGAAGGATTCCGGCAGCCGGACTGGATGGGTGGACGAGAGCGCGCGAGCGAGCGAGACGACGGGCGTATGGTCGCAGGTGGTTGACTACGATTCGGACACCGGCAGGGCGTCAATCGCAGGAGAGCGCACCTTCACGCCCGCGACGCCTTCCGCCGGCCGCCACGTCACGATGACCGTCAAGATGCAGTTCACGGACATGGCGAACGCTGTGGACGCCCCGGAAGGCGTACAGGCGGCAGTCCAGCTGGGCGCGAACGGGTCTTTCCAGGTTTGGACAACGCATGGCGGCGTGAAGCGCTGGCTGGACGTGTCGGCGGAAGGCGTCGTGCCCAGGGCGGGAGTGGAATGCACGTTCCGCTTTCGGATCGACTATGGAACGCGCCGCTACTCGGTATCCGTGCAGACCGCGAACGGCGGCTGGGCCCCGCTCGGATTGGACGGCGACACGTCGTTCGCGCTCGCATCGGATGCCAGGCGTCTTTCCGCCGTCCGGTTCGTGGGCGGCGGATCGTTCAAGTCGCTCACGGGCGATTACGACAGGGGACTCGGCATGGTCATACGGTAGGCGGAAGGGGAGGCGACGACCATGTTGAACGTACGATACCGAACGTGGACCGCAGTTTTACTCGCGGCTGCGGCAGTCGCCTGGTGCCATGCGTTCGCCGCCGCGCTCGACTTGGCAGGGAGGAGAATGTCCATCTCGGATTGCGACGGCTACGCGGCCGTCACGTCGTCCGTTCCGGGCGGCGTGCTGGAGATCAACGTGCCGGAGGGCGAGACGTTCAGCAACTCCGCGCTCGAGATTTCCGGCGGCGCGAATCTGCAGGTGTGGAAGACGGGCGCCGGCACCTTGGTCATGACGAAGGTCAACGACGGATTCGGCGCGGCAGGCGCCACGTCGATGGTCGTGAAGGCGGGCGTCGTGCGCAAGACGAAGACGAACAATGCCACGTGCGGCGCCCCGTACTCCCGCATCGTGGTGGAGGACGGCGCGCAGTTCGACGTGTGCGGCAGCAGCAACACCACCTACTACGACTTCACGATCTCCGGCTCCGGCCCAGACGGACTTGGCGCAATCGTGAACAAGACCACGGTCTCCAGCGTCTATGGCACGGCGTACGTCATGAGGAACATCGATCTCGCGTCCAACGCGTCCATCGGCGGCACATCGTATGTGAGCCTGAAGAGCGGCGACTGGGTTCCAAGCGCCATGGCGATGAACGGCCGCACGATCACCTACACGAACGTCACGGTCTATGCAGGAAACATGAGATACGAGGGAGAGGGGCGAATCGACGTTCGTTCCGCGCTGTCGTTCTACCAGCACAGCACGTCCGCCAGCAACTGCGAGGTGAGGGTGTGCGGATCGTTGAACCAGAATGCGGGCGGATTCACGGCGGTCAAGTCGCTGATTTTCGAGCGCGGCGCGAATTTCTGGTCCAAGGCCGCCACCGGTCATCCGACCACGGTCGTGTTCGACACGTACGCGCCGAACATGAGGTACACGCGCGACGGCGGGACGCTCACCGGCCCCATCGTGCAGCTCGGCGACGCGGAACACCTTACGCCGACGCTCGACCTCTCGCGCTTCTGCACGAACGGCGTGGATGTGGTGTTCGGCGCCGAGAAGACGACATTCCATCCGGGGGCGACGGTGTCCGTGAAGCTCGGCGATCGCTCCATCGGCGACATGGCCGGAAAGAAGATCGCCAGCTGGTCCACACGGCCCGGCGGAGTTGTGTTTGTCAGCGGCGACGAAGGCAGAAGCTGCCTGTTCGCCGCGGAGGCGGACGGACTGTACATCTACAGAGGCTTCTCCGTTCTTTTATATTGAATGCGGGATATGCCAGGAGAGTATTGTATTGCCCGCCGTGTTCAGGTCCTTGCGCGCCGCAGAGAGATATGGTATCATTGCGGCGTTCCAACGACGGGATGGCGTCGGCTGGGCGGTTGGCGTGGTCGGGCGATGCGTGTGCGCGCGTGCCGAGTACCATTCAAGGAGGTTGTACATGAGAATGAGAAAACTGATGGCAGTAGCGGCGACCACCGCCGTCTCGCTCTGCGTGGCGACGGCGTGGGGCGAAAACCTCATCGTCAACGGCAACTTCGACTCCAGCACGGGCATAGGAGCCAACGACGCGAACAAGCAGGTGAAGGACGGCGCGTCGATTGCGCCCTGGAAGGCATTGCGCGCCGCCAACGTCGGCCTCGTGCGCGCCGCGAAGGCGGAGAGCTGGAGGTTCGCCAACAACACGACGAAAAACTCATGCGGCACGTTCGCGGTGTACATGCAGCCTGCAAGCGATGCAGGGGACGTGAACCTCTACCATGACGTGACGGTGTCGGAACCCGGCTTCTACAGGTTCTCCGGCAAGTTCATCGCGCGCGCCAATGGGTACAACGGCAACACGTTCTCG
>CADCPA010000292.1 GCA_902803135.1 uncultured bacterium | reverse complement strand
TCCCGGTTCCCTGACATGGGGAGGTGTTGACATGAAGCTTGGAAATACGGGAGGATGGGTCCTCGCCGCGCTGGCGCTCGCCCTTGCGGGAGGCGCATGGGTGTGGTACGGCTGGCGCATCGAGCCGTCGAACGGTGAAATCGCCGTGCTCATGAAGAAGACGGGCAAGAACCTCCCCCCCGAGGCGATTCTGGCGCTGGGGCCCGACTACAAGGGCATTCAGCTTGAGGTGCTGCCGGAAGGCCGCTTCTTCCGCAATCCGTGGACGTGGGACTGGTCGTACGAAAAGGTGCTCGACATCCCGGCCGGCAAGTTCGGCGTTCTGGTGCGAAAGTTCGGCAAGGACCTGCCCGCGGGGCAGATCCTCGCGCCGTCCGACGACAGCAAGGGCATCGTGCGCGAGGTGCTCGGTACGGGCCGCCACCGCATCAACCCCTACGCCTACGACGTGAAGCTCTGCGACGACATCGTCATCAAGCCCGGCCATGTGGGCGTCGTGACGGCGCTGACAGGTGCGGACATCCTGGGCGGCCCGGCTCCCGAGGAGGTCGAGAAGGGCTTCCTCGTGAAGGAAGGGTCGAAGGGCGTCCTGCCGACCGTGCTCAAGGAAGGCACGCACCGTCTCAACCCGTTCGTCTACTCGGTCTCGATCGTCAACATCCAGAGCCAGCGGTTCGAGCTGAGCGGCCCGGACGCAATCACCTTCCTGACGCTCGACGGCTTTTCCGTCACGGCCGAGGGCACGCTCGAGTTCAATCTCGACGTGGACAAGATCGCGCTCCTCTCGCACGAGGTCGGCGACATGGAAGACATTCTCCAGAAGATCATCGTGCCGGCGGCGCGCGGCTTCTCGCGCATCGAGGGCTCGAAGAAGACGGCAACGGAGTTCATCGTGGGCGAATCGCGCCAGGCATTCCAGAATTCGCTTGAGACGTATCTGAAGAAGGTCTGCTCGGAATGGGGCGTGTCCCTCAACAGCGTCTTGATCCGCGACATCTTCGCGCCGCAGGAGATCGCCTCCATCATCCGCAAGCGCGAGCTCGCGGTGCAGGAGGCGAACAAGTTCGACCAGCAGATCGTGCAGGCGCAGAGTCAGGCCGAGCTCGTCCGCGAAAAGGCGCTCGCCGTGCAGAACAGCGCGAAGGTCGCCGCCGAGACGGCGCGCATCCAGGCGAAGATCAAGGCCGAGCAGCATCAGAGCGAACTGACGATCGCGGCGAAGGGACGTCTGGCCGCGGCGACGCTCGAGCTGGCGGCCGCCGAGGCCGAAGCCAAGGCGACGATCGCCCAGGCCGAGGCAAAGCGCAAGGTGGTTGAAAGCGAGACGACGGCGGCGGCCGACGTGCTTGCGCAGGAGGCGGGCGTCTATGCGGACGAGCGCGACTACGTGCGCGCGAAGCTCTATGCGAAGACGGCGCCCGGCGTGAAGAGCGTCATCGTGGGCGACGATCCGGACGGCGTGTTCGGGCTGCCGGTCAAACAGGCGGGCGTCGTGCCGCCTCCGGCGCCTCAGGTCGCGCCGCCATCGCCGCCCCGCCCGCAACCTGCCGCACCGAAGACGGAAGGAGGTGCGAAGTGAACAAGACGGTCGTTGCCGTGGGCGTACCCGCCCTGTTGGTCTCGCTTCTGGCGTTCGGCTTCGTCTGGACGCAATGCCGCGTCTATGTGCCGGAAGGGTACATGGCGATCGTGACGGCGAAAACGGGCCAGCCGCTGCCCGAAGGCGCGATTCTCGCCGAGCCGGGCGAGAAGGGCGTGCAGCGTCTGCCGCTCGCCGAGGGCCGCCACTTCCTCAACCCGATCAACAACGACTGGCGCATCGTGAAGGCGCAATCCGTCAAGGTCGGCCAGGTCGCAGTCGTCACGTCGAAGACGGGCAAGGAGCTCCCCCCGGGCGAGATCCTTGCGGCGGACAAGGTTTCGAAGGGCGTGTGGAAGGACGTGCTCGGACCGGGCACCTACCGTCTGAACCCTGAAGGCTACGACGTGCAGACGCTCGATGCGATTTCGATTCCGATCGGCTACGTGGGCGTGGTGACGAGCCAGGCGGGCCAGCCGGCCAAGAGCGGCGGTTTTGCGGGGCCGGGCGAGAAGGGCGTGATGGAGAAGGTGCTTCAGCCGGGCCTCTACTACGTCAACACGCGCGCCTACCAGGTGGACGTCGTCGAAGTCGGCATGAACCAGGTGTCGATTGTCGGCAAGAGCGGCACGGTCGTCTTGACGAAGGGACAGCTCGACAATGTGAACGGCGCATTGAAGGAACTGCAGGAGAATACGCTCGCCCGCCAGGTGGAACGCCGTGCGGACTATGTGAAGTCGAACCGCGACAGCGGCATCCTTTCGCAGAGCGAGGCGAGTTCGCTCAACTACGCGCAGAAGGAAGCGCAGAGCAGCTGGTCGCTGTCGTCGTCCTTGCCGGCGGCGAGCAAGGCGGCGCCCGGCGCCGGTCCGGACGCCGAGAGGACCGAAGCGGCGAAGCACAAGGCCGTGCCGGAACCGAAGCCCAAGGTGCCCGCGCAGGACAACGTCGCATTCGGCATGAACCAGTTCGTGCAGTTTCCGAGTTCGGACGGCTTCTCGATCCTGCTCGACATGACGGTCGAATTCGAGCTGCTGCCCGAGAACATCTCGCGCATCTTCATGCTTTACGGCGATCTGCCGGCGGTCGTGTCGAAGATCATCCTGCCGCAGATCCTCTCCGTTTCGCGCATGAAGGGCAGCGACTACAAGGCGCGCGACTTCATCGACGGCGGCGGACGCGAAAAGTTCCAGCAGGAGATGACGGACGAACTCGTGCGCATCCTCGGCGAGAAGCACATTCTCGTGCGCAACGCGATCGTGCGCCATGTGGAAGTGCCGCCCGACATTCTCGCTCCGATCCAGCAGGCCAGCGTCGCCAAGGAGCAGGACAAGACGAACCAGACCGAACGCGACACCGCGAAGAAGCAGGCCGAGCTCAATACGCAGCAGGCGATGGTCGAACAGTATCAGAAGGAGATCGAGCAGGAGACGGAGAAGATCACGGCGACGACCGCCGCCGAGATGAAGAAGGAAGTGGCGGTGATCGAGGCCCAGACGAAGGTCGACGTGGCCGAACTCGACCTTGAGCGCGCAACCATCGAGGCGCAGATCATCCAGACGCGCGGCGAGGCCGAGGTGAAGGCGAAGTACATGGTGGAGAACGAAAAGGCCCTCGGCGAGCAGCGCCGCGCGAAGGTGTTCAAAAATCCGGCGACGCTGGCGGACCTCGTCTTCGCCGAGAACGTCTCGCCGAAGATCGAGATCAAGGTCCTCCACGCGGGCGAAGGCACGCTGTGGACCGACATGAAGGGCGGCTCACTGGCAATTCCTGCGCCGAGCAAAGGGAAGTGAATGTGAGACAAAGAGATGGCTATTGATGTCAAAGAACTGATGGCGAAGGTGGGGAAGATCCGCATCCTCACCAATCGCCTCATCGACGACCAGCTGAGCGGCGACTACCATTCGACGTTCAAGGGCCAGGGCGTCGAGTTCGACGAGGTGCGTCCGTACGTCGCAGGCGACGATGTGCGCACGATCGACTGGAATGTGACGGCGCGTACGGGCGTGCCGTTCATCAAGCGGTTCAGCGAAGAGCGTGAGCTGACGGTGCTGTTCCTCGTGGACGTCTCGGGCTCCCAGACCTACGGCAGCGTGCAGCGCTCGAAGGCCGAGCTTGCCGCGGAGGTTTCCGCGCTCCTCGCGCTCACGGCCATCCGCAACCAAGACAAGATCGGCCTCATCCTTTTCTCGGATCAGATCGTCAAGTTCATTCCGCCGCGCAAGGGCCGTCAGAGCGTGATGCGCCTCGTGCGCGAAGTGCTCGCCGCGGAAGACGACGCGACCGGCGGGACGGACATTGCCGGCGCCCTGCGCTTCCTCAACGGCGTGCAGAAACGTCGTGCCGTCGTGTTTCTCGTCTCGGACTTCCTGTCCGCGAAGGCGGACGACTACGAGAAGCTGCTACGCGTCGTCGCGCGCCGCCACGACGTAGTCTGCATCCCCGTGAGCGATCCGGCGGAATCCGAACTGCCGAACGTCGGTCTCGCCGAACTCGAAGACCCCGAGTCGGGCGAGCTCGTGCTCGTCGATACGGCCGATCCGTCGGTGCGCCGCCAGTTTGCGGCCGTTGCGAAGGCGGAGACGGAACATCGCGACCGTTTCTTCGCGCGGAACGGCATCGACAGCGTGCCGGTCGCCACCGACCGTCCGTACATCCAGTCCATCCGCGCGCTCTTCAAGCGCCGCGCCAGCCAGCGGTGAGGCGAGAGGTTTCTGAAATGTCCATGAGTCTGAAACAAGCATTTGCGTTGTTCGGCTGCGCCTGCGCGACGGTGTTGTCCGCCGTGCAGGTGGCGGATCTGAGCCGCGACGGCGTCGCGCTGACGATCGACGCCGAGCCGGACGTCGTCGACGTCGGCCGCGATTTCTTCGTCACCGTGACGGCGGTGTGCGATCCCGGCAAGACGGTCGCCCTGCCGGATCTTCGCGACCGGTTGAACGGGTTCCAGGTCGCCGAAGATTTCGCCGAGGAGCCGCTGACGGATGCGGCCGGCAAGACGACGTATGTGACGCGCTGGCGTCTCGTGCCCGTGCCGAGCGCGAAGCGCTATCGTCTCGCGCCGTTCGTCGTGACGGTGGCGGAAGGGGAGTCGACGACGACGTTCCCCACGGCGCCGGTCCTCTTCACGCATCCGGCGGCGCGCGAGCCGGCGACGGGGGCGATGGAAATCAACCCCACGCGCGACCTGCCGCCGTTGAGCTGGAAGCTTGTCGGCTTTGTCGCGGCCGGTCTGGCCGGCCTCGCGGCCGTCGTGGCGATTGCCTATCTGATCATCCGCAAGATCAAGCTGATGGTGAAGGTCCATCGGATGAGTCCGATCGAGCGCGCGCTCTACGAGCTTGACGTGCTGCTCAAGAAGGGCCTGCCCGGCCGCGGCTTCTTCAAGGACTTCTATGTGGAGCTGACGATGGTCGTGCGCCGCTACATCGAGCGCCGCCATGCCGTGCGCGCGCCGAACCTGACGACGGAGGAATTCCTCCGTGCGGCGCAGGAGAACGCCGCGTTTTCGTCCGAGGCGATTGCCGAGCTGCGCCGTTTCCTCGAATCCGCCGACATGGTCAAGTTCGCCGGCGTCGAAGCGACGCCCGAAATGGCCGATGCCGCGACCGCCAAGGCGAAGGACTATCTGCAGACCGACTCGAAGGAGGTCGCATGAACTTTGCCTGGCCGTTGAGTTTCCTTCTCGTTCTTCCCCTCGCCGCGGCGGCGTGGCGGATGCTGCGCCGCGCGCGGCGCACCGGCATCAAGTTCGCCCCGGTGACGCGTCTGCCCGCGAAGACGGCCGGCTGGCGCGCGCAGGTCGCGAACCTCTCGCCGTGGATCTTCCTTGTCGGTGCGGCGCTGCTCGTCGTCGCGGCGGCGCGTCCGAGGCGGGCGCTCTCGCACGGACAGCGCAGCGTCGACGCGATTGCGATCGCGATGACGGTCGACATCTCGGGTTCGATGGAGGCGCTTGATCTGACGCCGGAGTCCCAGCTGCGGGCGCACGACTACGTGACGCGTCTCGACGTCGTGAAGAAGACGTTCAAGGAATTCATCGAGAAGCGTCCGGACGATCTCATCGGCCTGGTCACCTTCGGCGGCTACGCTTCCTCGCGTGCCCCGCTGACGGCGGACCATGAGGCGCTGCTTCACGTGCTGAAGGGCGTCGAAGTGCCGAGCGTGACCTACGACGCCAACGGACATCCGGTCGATCCCGACGAGACGATGACGGCGGTGGGCGACGGCCTCGCGACGGCGCTGGCGCGGTTGAAAGACGCCGAACCGAAGTCGAAGATCGTCATCCTCCTCTCCGACGGCGTATCCAACACGGGCGTCGTCGAACCGGATGCGGCGGCGGCGGCGGCGGCGAAGCTCGGCATTCGCGTGTACACGATCGGCGTCGGCACGAAGGCGCGCCGCACGCCGTTCAAGGCGCGGGACATGTTCGGCCGTACGTCGATCCAGTATGCGAACATCTCCTTCGACGAGTCGCAGCTCAAATCCATCGCCCAGAAGACGCAGGCGCGTTACTTCGCCGTGAACGACCCCAAGGGCCTCGAGACGGCGCTCGCCGAAATCGATTCACTGGAGAAGACGACGCTCGACCGCACGGTCTACCAGCGCTGGAACGAACATTTCGCGCCGTTCCTGCTGGCCGGCGTCGCGCTCGTGCTGGCGGCCGTGTCGTTGCAGATGGCGGCGTCGCGTCGGCTCGTCTGAAGAGTTGAGAGTGGAGATTATTGCCGAGAGTGTTTGCATGGTCCTGACACCTGAACAGAAGCATCTCCGCCAGCGCATGGGCGAGATGACGCCGGAAGAGTTCCGCGCAGCCGCCGTGGCGGCGGAACTTGCCGAATGGCGCGAAGTGAACCGTTTCTGCGGCAAGTGCGGCACGGCGATGGCGCCGCACGTCAACCCCGACGAGCACGCGTTCACGTGTCCGTCCTGCGGGTACATGTCCTATCCGAAGATTGCGCCGGCGGTCATTGCGCTGATTACGAAGGGCCGCCGGATTCTCCTGCAGCGCAACAGCCACTACCATGTGCCGAACTGGACGCTGGTTGCCGGGTTCGTCGACGTGGGTGAGACGTTCGAAGACGCCGTGCGGCGCGAGGCGCGGGAAGAGGCCACGATCGAATTGACGAACCTCCGTTACGTGACGTCGCAGGTGTGGCCGTTTCCGAGCGCGATCATGGTCGGGTTCCGCGCGGAATGGTCCGGCGGCGAACTCACACCCGACGGCGAGGAAGTGATCGAGAGCGGCTGGTTCGATCCCGGGCATCTGCCGCTTCTGCCGTTCAAGGGCAGCATCGCGCGTGCCCTCATCGACACCTGGCTCGCCGAGCAGGGCCTCTCCTCCCCGATCCCCTAACCTTCAACTTTCAACCTTCAACCTTCAACCTTTAACTTTCAACTTTTACCTCCCACCTTTCAAACTCCCCAAGAGTTGTCCGAGTCGAATCCGAGTCAAGTCATGAAATTCGTCTATCCCTGGATGCTGGTCCTTGTGGCGCTGGTGCCGATTGCCGGCGCCTTCTGGGTGTTCCTTCGCGCCCGTGCGGAGCGCAAGCTCAACGGTCTTGTCGCGCCGGCCCTGCAGGGGCGCCTGCTGCCGCGCGCGCCGCGCTTGTTCAACGTACAGGCCGCGCTGCTGCTCACGGGCCTCTTTCTGACGGTGTTCGCCGCGGCGCGTCCGCAATGGGGACACTCGGCGCAGGTCATGAAGGCGCGTTCGCGCAATGTCGTCGTGGCGCTCGACGTCTCGCGTTCGATGCTGGCGAACGATGTGCGGCCGAACCGTCTCGAACGAGCCAAGGCCGATATCGCCGACCTCATCGATTCCCTGGAAGGCGACCGCTGCGCATTTGTCGCGTTCCGCCGTACGGGCGTGCTGCTGTGTCCGCTCACGACCGACCACGCCTTCCTCCGCACGACGTTGGAGAACGCGACGCCCGAATCCGCGCCGCGCGGCGAGACGGATCTCGGCGGCGCCATCAAGACGGCGCTCGACGCGCTCGACCCCGCGGCGGACGACCACAATGCGATCATCCTCATTTCGGACGGCGGCGACCTGCGCGGCGGTGCGCTTGACGCGGCCCGGATCGCGAAGGCGCGCAACGTGCCGATCTTCACGGTCGGCCTCGGCGATCCGCGTCAGGGCAGTGCGATTCCCGACGCCTCGGGTACGGGCAACCAGCAGTACAAGGGACAGGCTGTGATGACGAAGCTCGAGGAGAAGGCGTTGTCCGAAATCGCGCGTACGAGCGGCGGACGCTACGTGCCGCTCGCGACGGCGGGCACGGCCGAGACGACGCTCGGTGCGATCTACCGCCAGTACCTGCGTCAGGTCGCGGCGAAGGAGCAGGCCGAAGAGGAGGAGCTGCGGGCGACGGAACGGTTCGGAATCTTCCTCGTTCCCGGACTCTTCCTCATGCTCGTGGCGGCGTTCTTCTCGCGTGGACGCTTCGGCGGCCGCGTGACGCGCGCGGCGGCGACGGTTTTCGTGCTCCTCGTCGGGAGCGCGGCGGGGGCGGACGAATCGGCGACGAATGCCGTGGCGGCGGCGGCTGTGCCGGCGGCGGAGCCGGTTTATGTGCCGCCGCAGGAAGCGCAGATGAGCCCGCGCGAACTCTGGAACCGCGGCTACGACTTCTGGAAGGCGGGCGACACGACGAATGCGCTCGTGACGCTCGAGCCGCTGATGTTGAGCCGCACGCACGGTCCGCGTGCGGCGGAGATCGTCGGCGCGCTGCGCCAGCAGGAACGCGAGGCCGCCCTCGCGCAGGCGAAAGACGTCCGCGACGTCAATGCCGTCGACGCGGCGCTCGCGCCGCTCAGGCGCGCGGTGAAGGCCGCCGAAGAGAGTGCGGCGGCGATGCAGATCGCCCTGCGCGCGCAGCCGGACGATCCGCGGGCGAATCGCAACTTCACGCGTGCGGTCACGGGATTGCAGGAGCTGCGCGACGAGCTCCACGTGCAGGACGTGCTCGCCCAGGCGAAGGGCAAGGATCCGACGGCCGCGCTGACGACGGCGTCGCAGGAGGCGCTGGCGATTCTCAAGGCGCAGCAGGGCGTGCTCACGAACGAGGCGGCGCGCGCGATTGCCGAAAGCGAGTCGCTGGCCGCGCGCACCGAGAAACTTGCCGACGCGCTGATTCCGCTGAAGCAGCTCGTGCTGCAATCGATTACGAACGAGCAGCAGGCCGCGACGATCGTCGGCGACGTCGAGGCGACGCGCGACGTGACGGCGCGGGCGGCGGAACAGCTGGCGGACCTGTCGGCCGATGCGGCGACGAGCCTCTCGCAGGCCGAGACGGCGTTCCACCGCTATTGGAAGGGCGTCATCGATCCCCCGGCGGCGCTGGCGGAAGGTCTGCGCGCCCAGACGAATGCGGTGACGAAGGCGGAACGGGAGAACGGCCGCGACTGGCAGCAGGAGGCGGCCGAGCTGTCGCAGGCGTTCGGCGCCAAGTTCGAGCCGTGGGCGCAGCAGGCCTGCGCGCAGGATGCGTCGATGGCGAGCAACCAGCCGCCGTTTACCGCGGAAGTCGCGCAGCGGATCGGAACGGCGATGCAGGAAATCGAGAAGAAGCAGTCCGAACTGGTGGCGAATCCGCAGGCCTCCGACCCGGCGATCCTCCTCGCCGGCCTCTCGCGCGTGGAGAACCAGATGGGCCTCGTCGCCGGGCAGCCGCCGCAGCTGAACGCCGCGGACATCCTCAACCAGACCAACGCCTACAACGACGTGAAGCGCACGGACGGCTTCGACTGGCAGAAGGACGCGCTCGACACGACGCGCGCGTTCCGTGCGAAATTCCCCGCGTGGGCGCAGCAGAAGGCGCAGGAAATCCAGCAGAAGATCCAGCAGGGCAATACGAACGCCGTGCCGTTCACCGCCGAGCAGCAGGAGGAAATCACGAAGCTGGCCGCCGAAGTCGAGACGATGCAGGGCGAGATGGTCAAGGCGGCGTTGCCGCCCCGGCAGCTCGAGATCCTCGAGAAGCTCGAGCGCATCCGCGAACTGCTGCCGAAGGACGACGGCGGCGGCTCGAACAACCAGCAGCAGCAACAACAACAGCAGCAGCAGGATCCGAACAAAGACCCGCAGCAGGACCAGCAGGATCCGCAGGATCAGCAGGATCAGCAGGACCGGCAGCAGGAAGACCAGCCGCAGGACAAGGAGCAGGCCCAGGAGCCTCAGGACCAGAAGGACGTCGAAGACCTGCTGCGCAAGGCCCAGGAACGCAGCGACGAGCACGAGAACGAGAAGAAGGCGCGCATGCGCAATGCCCCGCTCTCGCCCAACGACCGCGACTGGTAGCCGGCGCCGTCATTCGCCATTGCCCCTTTCGCTTTTTTCTGCTATTATATCAGACAATGCAAAAGGGTAGACAGTCCTTTGATTTCTGGTACGCCGTGCACCACACGAAGGTGGTGCGCGCGCCGTCTCGCGCGCTCGAAACATTTGGCGAAACGCGCATCAACTACCGTCATCTGGCGGAGCTGCCGGACGACCCCGGCAAGATCCGCGTGCGCGAGGGCCGTCTCGAGGCGCACAAACCCGCGATCATCACGCCCGAGGCGTATGTGAAGGACATGATGGACGGGTTCGGCGAGCAGGCGCGCCAGTATCTGGAGTATCTCAAGCGGCACGAAGATTCGGTGCGCATTCTCCAGTACGGCTATCGGTTGTCGCAGGAGGCGTTTTCCGAGCAGGTGGTGACCGATTCGATGGACGCCGTGACGGCGCGCGTGGTGACGGACGTCGTGGAGGCGAACGACGCATTTGCGGCGGTGATCCAGGGCGTGGACGAGCCGTGGGACGTTTCGCTCGTCCATTTCTTCTGGCTGCACGTGAATGCGTCCGCCCCGGTGAACGTGCGCGAATTCGAGGCGGCGCGCCGGCGCGAGGAGAGGGACCTGATGCCCGCCGCGGTGCGCCATGAAGTGGAGGCCGCGTTTGAACGGGCGCAGGCCGATCCGCGGCTGGTGCAGGAACTGGGCGCGCTGTTGCAGCGCCGGGGCGTTTTCGAACACTATCAAGACCGGTTCTTTCAATTGGTGAGACGAGGGTAGGGGAAGCCGATGGACGATCAAATCAAAACTTGCGTGATTGCAATCGCCAACCAGAAGGGCGGCGTGGGCAAAACGACGACCGTGGTGAACTTGGCGGCGGCGTTGTCGAAGATGCGCCGTACGGTGCTGGTAATCGACCTCGATCCGCAGGCGAATGCGACGACGGGCCTCGGGCTTGCGCCGCAGGAAGGCGTCTCGCTGTACCCGTGCCTGATCGGGCGGCAGCAGATTGCGGACATGATCCAGGCGACGCCCTACGAGAACCTGAACGTCATTCCGTCCGAAGTCAACCTCTCCGGCAGCGAAATCGACCTTGCGCAGCGTCCCGACCGCCTCCAGGTGGTGCGGAACGTGCTGCAGGCGATCCGCGACGCGAACGTCTTCGACTACATCCTGCTGGACTGTCCGCCCTCGCTCGGCATTCTCATGACGTCCACGCTGGCGGCGGCGGACGGCATTCTCGTGCCGATGCAGGCCGAATACTACGCCCTGGAAGGCCTTGGCGTGATGCAGGACCTCCTCGTGCGCCTGAAGTCCAACGGCGCGAACCCCAACCTCGAGCTCAACGGCATTCTCATGACGATGGTCAACGCGAACACGCGCCTCTCGCAGGACGTGATCGCGGAAGTGCGCGCGCATTTCGGCGCGAAGGTCTTCGAGACGATGATTCCGCGCAACGTGCGCACCTCCGAAGCGCCGAGCTACGGGCAGCCCGTGGTGTTCTACGATCCGTCCTGCCGCGGCGCCGAAGCCTATCGCGCCTTCGCGAAGGAGTTCGTGAAGCGCAATCCCACGCGCAACGTCCCCGCGGCCGTCGAGCCGGCCCCTGCGCCGGCCGTCGAGACGCCTGCGGTCCCGGCGCCGGCCGAAGGTGCGGCGCCCGAAGCGGCGCCGGCGAACTGAAATCTGAAAATCGAAATGCGGGGTCGAAATCGCCATGACGAAGTCATTGGAAGACTATCTTGAGGAGATCCACATTCTCATCCGCGAGTCGGGCGCGGCGCGTGTGCGCGATGTCGCCAAAGGCCTCAACGTGAAGATGCCGAGCGTCGTGAAGGCCATCGCCGAGCTCAAGAAGCTCGGGCTGGTCACGCAGGAGCCCTACGGCAACATCGAGCTGACCGAGAAGGGTACGCGCGTGGCGGCCCTCGTTCTGGGGCGCCATGTCGTGTTGAAGGCGTTTCTCCTGAAACTCGGCGTGAGCGAGCGCACCGCGGAAAAGGACGCGTGCCTGATGGAGCACATCCTCAGCGCGGAGACGATGGAGCGCGTACAGGAGTTCCTCGGCGAACTCGTCCCCGCGGCGAAGGCGCGGACCAAGAAGGCGGCGGCGAAGCCGGCGAAGAAGGTTTCGAAGAAGAAAAACGGGAGTGCGAAATGAGCGAGAGCAAGATGACGAAGTTCCGATGGGTGATCTGTCTGCTGCTGTTTGCGGCGACGACCGTCAACTACCTTGACCGGCAGGTGCTGTCCCTGACGTTCCCCGATTTCATCAAGCCCGAGTTCCACTGGAACGACAACCACTACGGTACGATTACGGCCTGCTTCTCGCTCGTCTACGCGATTGCCTGCCTCTTTGCGGGCAAGTTCATCGACTGGATGGGCACGAAGAAGGGCTATCAGTGGGCGATCTTCGTGTGGTCGCTGGCGGCCTGCCTCCATGCGGGCTGCGGTGTCGCCACGTGCTGGTTCGTCGACGGCGTCGAATCCGTCGCCGCGCTGCGCGCCGTGGCGGCCGGCTCCGCCGCGGCCGCGGGCATCGCGGGCGTGTCGATGTGGCTGTTCCTCGCGTGCCGTCTGGCGCTGGCCTTCGGCGAGGCGGGCAACTTCCCGGCCGCCATCAAGGTGACGGCGGAGTACTTCCCGAAGCGCGACCGCGCGTTCGCGACGTCGATCTTCAATTCCGGCGCCTCGGTGGGCGCGCTGGCGGCCCCGCTCACGATTCCGCTGCTCGCCAAGGCCTGCGGCTGGGAGATGGCGTTCATCATCATCGGCGGCGCAGGCTTCATCTGGATGTTCTTCTGGCAGTGGCTGTACACGAAGCCGGGCCAGTCCAAGTTCGTCAACAAGGCCGAGCTCGACTACGTCTCGCAGGACGACGCCGAGGAGACGTCCGCCCGGCCCGCGGCGGCGAAGGACGAGGAGAAGCCGATTCCGTTCCTCAAGTGCTTCGCCTACCGTCAGACCTGGAGCTTCATCGTGGGCAAGTTCTTCACGGACGGCGTGTGGTGGTTCTATCTCTTCTGGGCGCCGGCGTACTTCAAGGAGCTCGGGCACGGTCCGACCACGACCATGGGCCAGGCGCTCATCTTCACGCTGTACCTGATTGTGACGGTCGTCTCCATCTACGGCTGCAAGCTGCCGACGGTCTTCATCAACAAGGGCCTCATGGGCGGCAACCCGTACATGTGCCGCATGCGCGCGATGCTGGTCTTCGCGTTCTTCCCGCTTGCCGCGCTCGCCACGCAGCCGCTCTCGGGCGTCTCGGTGTGGTTCCCGGCGGTTCTGATCGGTCTTGCGGCCGCGGGGCACCAGGCCTGGAGCGCCAACATCTTCTCGACGGTCGGCGACATGTTCCCGAAGTCCACGATCGCCTCCATTACGGGCATCGGCGCGATGGCGGGCGGCCTCGGCTCCTTCTTCATCCAGAAGGGCGCCGGCGCGCTGTTCACCTATGCCGAAGGCCAGGGCGCGGCGTTCACGTTCTGCGGTTTCGCCGGCAAGCCCGCCGGCTACATGATCGTCTTCTGCTGCTGCGCCGTGGCCTACCTGTGGGCCTGGTTCCTGATGAAGACGCTCGTGCCGAAGTACGCGCCCATCAAGGGGTAAGGGCATTCTGCAAGTCGGGATCGAGGGTTGAGCGTCGAGCCGCCGGGCGGCCACGCCTCAACTCTTGATTCTTTTATGTTCCTTCCCTCCCACAAAAAAAGCCATTCCCCATTCCCCATTCCCTCTAACCTATTCACTCGAAAAGAGGAGCCACAGCATGACCATCGAACAGTTCAAGAACGTGTGGGCCAAGGCCGCGGAAAAGACGTTGGCCCGTGAGAAGGACTACTCCGCGCTCGACGCCGCCGCGGGTGGCGACGGCGACCACGGCGAGGCGATCGTCGCGGCGACGAAAGCGCTGGCGGCCGCGCAGGGTGCGGACTTCAAGGCGCTCCTGGAAGACATGGTGTCGCATCTCGAAAGCGACGTGAGCGGCTCGACAAGCTCGCTCTACGGCACGCTCTTCGAAGGCATGGCGGACGCCGTCGATGCCGGCCGGACCGAACTGGCGGCGGACGAAATCGCCGACATGTTCGCGGCCGGCCTTGAAGAACTCGGCTTCGCCACGAAGGCGAAGGTCGGCGACAAGACGTTCATGGACGCCCTCATTCCAGCAATCGAGGCCCTCAAGGCCCACGCCGCGGAAGGCGAGGCGGCGATGTTCGCGGCGGCGGCCGCGGCGGCCAAGGCCGGCAGCGAGGCGACCGCGCAGATGCAGGCCCGTTTCGGCCGCGCGAAGAATCTCGGCGAGCGTTCGATCGGCCCGATCGACGCCGGTTCGGCGTCCAATGCGGACATCTGGAGCTGCTTTGTTTAATTTTCTTCATTTTCCCCCTTGCATTCCCCCCCGTTTTTTGAGATAATATTTAATTGTTCGACCACCAAATTAGGGTAAATCAGCAATGAAAGTACGTAGTTCCGTTCGTCGCATTTGCGAGAACTGCCGCATCATCCGCCGCAAAGGCGTG
>CADCPA010000291.1 GCA_902803135.1 uncultured bacterium | reverse complement strand
TACCGCTCCGTGACGCTTCGCGACCTGCTGCTCAACCGCAGCGGCCTGCCGCGCGAATTCCTCTCGCCGTGGAATCCCCTCGACATGCTCTCGGCCGTGCACTGCGGCTTTTCGGGAACCGATCTCTATGCCCCGTTCGAAGACCGGGCGGGCTTTGCGCGGCAGGCGGGACGTCTCTGGTGGCGCTGGCAGGTGCGTCCGCCCCGGCCGATCTATTCCAACGTCGGTTTCGGGCTTCTCGGCATGACCGTGGAAGACGCGCTCGGCGAAGACCTCGAAACGCTGCTCCGGCGGAAATTGGCCGAGCCCCTGGCGTTGTCCGACACGGCCTACACGCCGTCGCCCGACCAGTGCGCCCGACTGTCTCGCGCCTGCGCCGGGCATCTGCCTTGGTTGACGCGTCGCGGAGAGAACATTCCGGACCATCGCCTCGGCGATGCGCTGCGCGCGACGGGCGGCCTCCTTTCCTCGACCGCCGACTGTGCGACGGTATTTGCCGCCGCCTGGCCGATCCTGGATGAACGGCTGAAGCGCTCTCCGCTCGAAGACTGCGAGGACGATGCCGTCTACGGGTTGCTTCGGGTGAAGGTACTGCCCTCGGGTCGGCGCATTCTCTATCGTGCCGGCATGATTTACGGCGGCGCGTCCTTCGTCGGCTTCGATCCGCTGTCGCGGACCGTGGTCGTCATCCTGCGCAACGTCACCAGCTGGCCCGACGATCGCGGGTTCGCGGTCATGTCCGCGCTTGAGGGTTGACCTTCAACCTCACCACTCCACATTCTTGCGGCCCTGCTGGATCGTGAAACCGCAGGGGTCGAGCACGCCGGCGTAGTCGAGGCGGCCGGCGGGCGTGGACGTGTCGACGCGGAAGAGGAGGATGTACTGGCGGTAGAACTTCTTCACCGGGTACGTGGCGAGCGGCACGGCCTCGAGGCCGGCGATTTCGTTGCCGATGATCGTCGCGTCCGGGCCCAGACCGAAGGCGAGCAGCGCGCCGCCCGTGGCCTTGACCTGCGCGAACGCGGCGTCCGGGTCCGTGGCGTTGCCGTTGGCGTCGGTGATGGCTTCCGTGTCGAGCAGCTTCTGGCCCATGTCGCGGTAGATGTCGCGGCCGTTCTTCGTGAGCGGCGAGATGGCGCACACGATCATGCCGTTCGTCACCCCGCGGGCGACGCAGGCGCTCTCGTGCGGATCGAGGATCTTCTGGTCCGTGACCTGGATGCGCGCGAGGTCGTCGCCGACCGTGCCGGCGGCGCCGACGTTCTTGAACGTGAGGTGGCGCATGACATACTTGAAGCCGCGGTTTTGGAGGCGCGAGACTTCCGCTTCGCTCAGGCTGTACGGAATGAACACGTTGCCGCCCTCGGCTCTGGGACCGTAGAGGCGCGGCGTCAGGCCGTTGTTCGTCTCCGTGTAGTCGACGCTGTTCGTCGTGTCGCAGCCCTTGTAGCAGTAGTTCATCGCCATGAGGCTGCGCTGGAAACCGGTCGCGTCGCCTTCGCGGCCCGAGATGCTGCCGCGGTCGGTGATGAGCGAGTCCAGATAGTTGATCTTGCCGTCCGGCTGGGCCGTGAGGTAGGTCGACACGGCGCGGTCGATCGCATTCTGGTTTGCCAGCGACACCGTGCGGGCGGAACGTTCCCGCAGCGTGCCGAATTTCATGACGGCGAGGGAGGCGACGATCGCGATGAGGGCGATCACCATGACGAGTTCGATCAGCGTGAAACCTTTTTTCATTTCATTCCATCCTTTATTGGGAAATCGTGTCCGCATTATAGCAGAAGCGGGGAGAGCTTGTGTAAACTGCATGTAAATTCGGCCGGCGAATTGCGGAGGGGGTACCGTGCGGGGGAGGTTTGCGGCATACTACGTGTTTGTGGTATACTACGTGCGATGAAAAGGGAACTGATCTGGTATTTTCTGCTGCTGCTCGCCCCGCTGTGCGTCCTGCCGTTCGCGGGCCAGCGGCTGCTGAGCGGCGAGGCGGCCTGGGGACGGGAGCTGGGGCGGGCCTATCTGCAGACGGTGGCCGAGAATCTGGTTCTGGGCCGAAAGGCGGACGAAACGCCCGCCGAACTGCTGACGCGGCTGCCGGCCGGCATCCAGGCCGGACTCGTCGCGGCCGACGGCACGGCGATCGGCCGTCCGCTGCCCGCCGACGGACGCTGCTTCGGCGAGGTGGCGCTCACGGGGCGCGACGCGGGTCTGCGGGTGCGCGCGATGTGGGCTGGCGACATCGATCCGGGGCGTCTGCGCATGCGGCGCTTCACCCGTTCGGCGGCCTGTCTCTATGCTTTCGCCGCCTTTTTCGCGCTCCTGGGCGGCGCATTGATCGGTTTTGCCGCCGTGCGGGCGAGGCGGGAGATGCGCCGTCGGCTGGACGACGTGGCGGATTTCTCCCATCGGCTGAAGACGCCGCTCACGGCGATTTCGCTCTGTGCGGAACTGGCGGAGTCCGGTCGCGTGGCGGACAAGGCCCGCGAAGAATGCGCCGAGACGGTGATGGCCGAGGCGCGCAAGCTGGGCGGCATTGTCGATGAAGTGCTCGCCTACGTCAAGGAGGCGCGCCGTGGCTGACGGCTCGACCGTTCGCCGGACGGAGATCCTGCTGGCCGAAGACGATCCCGACGTGCGCAAGTGGGTTGCAATCGCCCTGTCGTCTGAAGGCTACGAGGTGCGGACCGCCGCCGACGGCGTCGAGGCGCTCAAGGCGGTGCGCGCGAAGCGTCCGCACGTGCTCGTGCTCGACGTGATGATGCCGCGAAAGGACGGCCTCGCCGTCTGTGCGGAAATCCGTGCGCACGACCCCGCCCTGCCGATCCTCCTGCTGACGGCGCGGAACGGCGAACAGGACAAATTGCGCGGTTTTGGCGTTGGCGCGGACGATTATGTGACGAAACCGTTCTCCATGAACGAGCTCTTCGCCCGTGTGGGCGCGCTCGTGCGGCGGGCCCGTCTGCTGCCGGATGCGGCCGCCACCTCGTCCTTCGCCGTCGGCCGTACCCGCATCGACGGGGCGCGTCGTGTTGTCATTTTGCCGAATGGCGATGAAAATCAACTTGCTTCGCGCGAATTTGCACTTTTGAAAGAGTTGTCCGACCATCGGGGCGAGGTCCTCACGCGCGACTACCTCCTCAACAAGCTCTGGGGCGTCGACTTTTTCGGCAACACCCGCACCCTCGACCAGCACATCGCGCTCGTCCGCGGGAAGCTCGGCGACGAATCCGCATGCATTGAGACTGTCAGAAATGCGGGTTATCGACTGAAAAAGTGAGTTTTACAACATATAGTGGGTGGCAAAAAAAAAAGACACAATATGTAGATTGCAGGCTTGCTTTCACCGACGAGATTTTGTATACTGTGCGCGGTTTCCCCGAAAGGACGGATGTGTACGAGGAGTTTCCGTGAGGTGGTTGCCCGGCAAGATGCCGGGCTAGCGGAGACGGCACGAATCCGTCGGCGCGGGGAAGGGGATATAGGGCTAAGATGAATATCATTAAGCGCGATGGTTCGCAGGCAATTTTCGATACCTCCAAGATCGCGGCCGCGATCCGCAAGGCCAACGCGACGGTCGAGGACGCCGACAAGCTGACCGAGGCGCGCATTGAACGCATCGCCGCCCAGATCGAGGCGTTTGCGGAATCCCACGACCGTGCGCTCGGCGTGGAGGAAATCCAGGATATCGTCGAGACGAAGATCCAGGAAGCCGGCGCCCACATGGTCGCCAAGAAGTACATCAAGTACCGTTTCGTCCAGGACATCAAGCGCCGCCACAACACGACGGACGGCGAAGTCCTCACGCTCATCAACTGCACGAACGAAGAGGCCAAGCAGGAGAACGCGAACAAGAATCCCGTCGTGAACTCCACGCAGCGCGACTACATGGCCGGTGCGGTGTCGAAGGACATTACGAAGCGTCTGCTGCTCCCCGAGGAGGTCGTGAAGGCCCACGAAGAGGGGCTGATCCATTTCCACGACATGGACTACTATGCGCAGCGCATGCACAACTGCGACCTCGTGAACCTCGAGGACATGCTGCAGAACGGCACGGTCATCTCCGGCACGAAGATCGACCGCCCGCACTCCTTCTCGACGGCGTGCAACATCGCCACGCAGATCATCGCCCAGGTCGCCTCGAACCAGTACGGCGGCCAGTCGATTTCGCTCACGCACCTTGCGCCGTTCGTGCAGGTGTCGCGCGAGAAGAGCGCCCAGGAAGTCGAGTCGGAGATCGCGTTCGCGGGCGTCGAGGTGCCGGCCGAAAAGAAGGCCGCGCTCGTGGAGCGCCGTCTGCGCGACGAGATCGTGCGCGGCGTTCAGACGATCCAGTACCAGGTGGTGACGCTGATGACGACGAACGGCCAGGCGCCGTTCATCACCGTGTTCATGTACCTCGACGAGGCGCGCAGC
>CADCPA010000290.1 GCA_902803135.1 uncultured bacterium | reverse complement strand
GTTCCGTAGGCTGCGCCGCCGCCGTTTTTGGCGGTATTTTCGGTAATCGTGCAGTTCACGAGCGTCCCATAGGCGGTGCCGCCTCCGTTGTAGGGGGTGGAGTTGCCGGAAATCGTGCAGTTCACCAGCGTTCCGTCGTAGGAGCCGCCGCCATAACCATAGGCATAGTCACACTCGTTGCCGACAATGGTGCAGTCCGTCAGTGCCCCGTAGTAGGAGCCGCCGCCATTCCGGGCCGAGTTGCCGGAGATGACGCAATTGCGCAAGGTTCCGCGCAGGGAGCCGCCGCCATTGTTGGACACAGCGATGCCGTTCGTGAGGCAGAAACCGGAGAGGACGGTGTTGGTCTGCGCGTTCTTGCCACCCAAGGTGGCGCAGCGGTTGGTGACGCCGCGCGCCCACTGGAGCGAGCCGTCGATCACGGTGGTTTCCGGGCCGGTGACCGAGCAGATGCTGAACGGAATGTCGTTCGTCGCCGCAATCGGCTCGTAGCGTCCGTCGTTCACGAGGACGACGGCGTTGGTGACGAAACCCGCCTCCACGATGTCGATCGCCGCCTGGATGGATGCCTTGGCGGTGGCCCAGGACGAGCCGTTGTTCAAGTCGTTGCCGGACGCAGCGTCGACGAAGAAAATCGGGATTGTTCCTGCGGCGCCGCCGAGCGTGATGTCGTTGCCCCAGCTGTTGCCGATCACGCCCAGCGAGATCCTGCCACCGTGGGGCGTCCTTTCCGTACACGCGGCGGAAGTCGACAACCCGATGTCAACTGAGCAGTTGCCCGACAGGCTGCCGTCCGTCGCCACGACCGTCCACGTCCGGCCGCCCGCCATGCGGAGCGCGTAGATGCCGCGTGCGTCCGTCGTGGTGGAAACGATGGCGCCGCCGCCAACTGCCGTCACCGTCGCGCCTGCGACGGGATCGCCGTTCCCGTCGAGGACGCGGCCCGTCAGCAGTTCGCCGGTTTTCGTCGGGTGGATGTTGTACACCACGCCGTCGAGGATCGAGCTGGAGTAGCGGGCACCGCTCTCGTCGACTTCGACTTCGGGGAGGTTGTACCAGACGTTGCCGATGCCGCCCCAGCCGAGGTTGATGTGGGTGTAGAGCGTCCCGGAGGCGTAGCCGTAGCCGTCGGCAACCGCCGTGTGGCCGTCGAGGTTGAGCGCAACGGGGCTTTGGGCGTCGAGGTTGGCGAGGATGGCCCTCTCGACGAGCGCGTCGGGCATGACGTCGCCATCGACATGGGAATACGCCACGGCGCTTGCGTAGCCGAAGACGTCGCGGAACGCCTCGTCGAGCAGAATGCCGAGCGTGCCGGAGCCTTCGGGCAAGGGACCCCAGTTCATCTTCGTCGCGACGCCGAAGTCGTAGCAGAGTCGACCGACGGCCCGCTTCTGGTCGAGGGAGAGCGAGGAGAAGTCCGCCGGCATGTTCTGCCAGTCGTAGGTGCCGCCAAGGCTTGCAAAATTGGCGGCAACGCCAGAGAGGTAGCAGGGATTCGCGACTTGCGGACGAGACAGCGTGGGAAAACGCCAGTAGTTGGCAATCTCGGCGCCGGCGAGGGCGACGCAGCCGCAGGGGTAGTTGTCGGGGTCGCCGACAGCGCCGGGCGGCGTATAGTAGTTCGCGGCGTTTCCCTTCTGGTCCCACGTCGTGGTGATGAGCGGTGCCACGCGCAGGTCAGAGAGGCCGGAGGCGTCGGGAATGTGTTCGGACAAAAGACGGGCGCCTTCTTTGGTCGCGGGCCGATCTCCTTCGGCCAGCAACTCCTCCCATGCCGCCTCCGCCTCGGCAAATGGATCGGAGGCTGTGGCTGTGGCCGCGAGAAGCCGCATTCCTTTCGTCCCTTCAGTCCCGTTTCTCGCCCGCACGGCGGCGACATGTGCCGTGCGCTCCGCCATGTCGGCGCGAAGAATTTCCCAAAGTGGATTGTCCTCGGCGGGTATGTCGCCCTCAAAGAACGCGACGACAGGCACGACGCCGCTTTCGGCAGAAGTAACGACCACTCCGCCGTCGGACATCTTTACGACATGGCAGATCGGCTCGCCGTTGTCACCGCTCGTCGTCTTGACTTCAGCGATGTCGGCCGACGTAAGAGCAACCCCTGCCCCGAGCGGCGCATTGTCGCGTCGCACCCACGCGCCTGCGGCCCTTCTGGCTTCGTCGGACGAAATCTCACGCGCCAAAGCCATTGACGCGGCGGCGAAAAGCACGATGGCTGAAAACAGTTTTTTCATGGTATCGTTACTCTCGAATATGAGTTGTCATTTCGCAATCTCCACCCGCCACTTGAAGAACATCGCGGGGCGGAAAATGCCGTCGGCTGGCTTCCAAGCGCCATCAGACGGGTTGTAGATCATCTCGATGAGCTTGGTCTGCGACCAGACCAAGAGATCCTCTGTCGCGAGCGGCGCCCTCAATCCTGATTTCAACCCCGGGCGTGAAGTCCGTTGCCGGACTACTGCACCAAGATGATGAGGCCGGGCTTGTGCACAAGGCGAAGGCCGTTGGCTTCGTCGTCGCGGACGAGCTTGAAGCCGGCGCGCCACGT
>CADCPA010000289.1 GCA_902803135.1 uncultured bacterium | reverse complement strand
TCTCGGCGATCCTAGACGCGGCGTCGTTGCCGATTGGCGAAAACAAGATAACGTTTGAACTTTTGGATAGGACAGGAAAGAAGATCGCCTCGAAGTCGCTCACGTTCACGCGCACCGCGAAGCCGGAGGCGAAGGGCGTGAGGATCGACCGCAGGGGCCTGACGCGCATCGACGGAAAGCCGTTCTTTCCGCTGGGAATGTTCTTTGAAGAGAGGGCTTCAAAGGAGCGGGTGGACCGATACGCGAAAGGGCCATTCAACTGCCTGCTGCCATACCCTGAGCCGACGAGGAAAGAGATGGATTACGCGGCGTCGAAGGGGCTGAAGATGATTTTCACGCTGAAGGACTGCTACGTCGGCCTCAAGCACGCGCCGAAGGGCGTCACAAACGAGACTGCGGAGACGGCATACGCGTCGCGGCGAATCAGCGAGTTCAAGGACCACCCTGCGCTTCTGGCATGGTACGTGAACGACGAGCTTGGCCTCGACTGGCTGAAGCGGCTTGTGACCCGCCGCGACCTCTGCGAGAGGCTCGACCCCGACCACCCCACCTACGTGGCGCACTATATGGTCGAGGACATACGCAGCCATCTGCCGTCGTTTGACGTGATCGGTTCCGATCCGTACCCGATATGCCAGACTGGCGACCCGCCCATCTCGCAGGTGATGGAGCATACGCGCATCACGCGCAAGGGCGTGTTCGGGGCGCGGGCCATGTGGCAGATTCCGCAGGCGTTCGACTGGGGCGCGTACCGCGTCAAGGACAAGGACAGGACTCGCCCGCCCACGTTCGAGGAAATGCGCAACATGACGTGGCAGTTCATGGCCGAGGGCGCGAACGGATTGATTTTCTACGCATACGACTCGTCGTGGGAGAAGATGAAGTGGCGCACTCCGCCGGATGAGATGTGGAACCGCGTCTGCCGCATCGGCGAGGAGGTGAAGGAGAAGGTTCCCGTGTTCCTTTCCGAGGAAACGGCACCGGCTATAACGCTCATAACCAAGGACGCCTCGGTGCGCGCATGGCGCAAGGACGGCGAAGTGTGGCTGCTTGCGGTCAATCCGACGTACAGGCCGAAGGTCGTGGAGTTCGCGCTTGAGGGGATCGCGCTGCCGCGGTCGGTCTCGCTTGAGCCGCTAGGCGTGTGGTTTGGAAAGATAAAGGAATGAGGGTGACATGAACAGCTCAAGGCGTGACTTTCTGAAGGGTGCGATTGCTGCGGGCGGAATCGTGGCGACATCGCGTCTGCCGCTCCATGCGCGCGGCAACTTCGAGCAGCTTTCCGTCGCATATGCCCACATCAACGCCGGGGCGGAGAAGCCGTTCTCGGTGCTGCACATCTCCGACACGCATCTCACGTTCGCCAATCCAGACGAGCCGGAGAGCGTGCAGAACTATCGCCGCATCCGCACAGACCTCTTCGGATGCCGTCAGTTCGAGGCGCTGAAGGACTCCATACGCTGGGCCAAGATAAACACCGACTATCTCATCCACACCGGCGACCTCATTGACTTCGTCTCCGACGGCAACCTGATCGCCGCGAGAGAGGCGTTCGGCCCTGACGCCGGCAATGTCTTTGGCTCAATAGGGAACCACGAGTACTGGAAGCCGGCCGATCCGGAACAGCCGCGCGCGGAGCTCTTCGCCGCCTGCTCGAAGGCGTATCCCTACAACCTGCACTTCGGTTCGCAGGTCATAAACGGGGTCAACTTCGTGTCCATTGACGACGCCGATGACGACGTGACGCAGGATCAGGTGGAGGCGTTCGCCAAGGAGGTTAAGAAGGGACTGCCGATAATCCTGCTGATGCATGTGCCGTTCCCGACGCCGCGCATCGTGGCGTCAACGCGCAAGTACTGGGCTTGGAACAAGAAGTTTCGCAACGAGCCGCCGAAGCCGATCACCTTCGGAAAGCGCGGGCAGGACTTCATAAAGTACTTGAAGTCCGAGCCTCTGCTGAAGGGTATTCTCGCCGGGCACCTGCACATCACCGTCGAGGAGCGTTTCTCTCCCACCGCCGTTCAGTATCTCATTGCTGGCAATTTCGCCTTCACCGGCCGTGAAGTGCTCATTACATGACTAGATTTTGCGCATGCTTCTGCATATGTTCGAGTATCTGAGAAGCGAACTTGACGACGATCCGCAGATATGCGAAAACACCGTCCTGCCGGATTTCTGCGGATACAAGTCTCTCGTGGATTTGCGGCGCGTATTCAAGGCCAGAACCGGCGAGACGATCGGG
>CADCPA010000288.1 GCA_902803135.1 uncultured bacterium | reverse complement strand
GTCTGACGGTGTTCCGTTGTGGCGTCTGGTCGATTGTCGTGCCGGACATGTGGTAATCCAGGCGGGCAATACGACGCGTAATCAGATTCCCATTTCAAAATACGCCCAACGCAGCATTCCTGATGTCTACAAAAATGCCTATACGAATGCGTTGAACCGACTTGCCTACCGTTACGCCTACACGAACGAGCCGAATGCGGCAGTCTACATGCGCAATGGCGATACGGCAACGATCTACTCGCCCTACTATGGCGAGGGCATTGGTACGTTGTATTTTGACACTGTCAATTCGTTTGCCGATGTGACGAATGCAAATATCATGGTTCAGATTGCGACCAATCTGACCGAAGAGGCCGAATTGTTAGATGAGTGCAAGTTTGAAGATGTCGACAGGCAGGTTGACTTTTCGCGGTGGGACAGCTTCTACGACTGGAAGACGCTCCCGCTTACAGTTTTGCATATCAAAGGCACAAAAGTCGATGAAACGCTTGAAAATGTTGAAAGTCTACCTTTGGATATCGCGACGGCTTCGTCAAACGAGTATTTCCGAATTCGCACGAAATTGAACTACTATGGACCGATTCGCTTCCGCATCAAGCGTACTGCGGGCGATGGTCTGACAGGTGACAGTACGGGATTGATTGTCGTCGACAACATCATCGCGTCCTATCCTCCGATGACAATTCGCTTTGACCGCAAGGGCGCTCCTTACGATGAGAAACTGACGGGGACGAGCGTGCTTGGATGCACGGGAGACTTCGACCTGCCGTTTGTGACGTGGAAGCAAACTTCGTTGAAGGGAAGCGTCACATTTGACTGGGTGACAAATTTTGCCGGCACGGTACATGCGATTCAAGTGTCTCAACCAACGCTCTTCTATCGTTGGCGCTATCTTGACCAGAAGGTGAATCCGTGGAAGTCGGTTGGTTTTGTCCCGCCGGAAGGCACGGTTATGACAATGGGCAAAATTGATTCGCGTACGGCGTTTGAAGCAACGAACCTGACAACTTCCGCAGATCTTGAACTTGGTGACGGTGTTGGCGATTTGGAGTATTACTATACGGCGACACTCAACTCCCCATACTATAATCATCGCGACTATGCCAACGACACGGCAACGGTGTTTGGTACCTTGCCGGGATCGACGAAACCTTGGACGGAAGCCATTACGGCTGTCACGAATCGCCTGAGCCAGTCGGAAGACGTCCGCACCCCGGCGCTGGGCCATGACTACTTCACCCGCGTCCGCGAAGGCGAGAGCGACTACAAGTGGATCAAGCTCTGCACGACGATGACGACGAACGGCGTCGCCGACGCGGTCAAGCAGGACTACCGCATGGAGCTCGTGGGCGACCACACGTGGCGCTACCACTACTACGTGCCGACGAACCACGTGGGCGAGACGTTCAGCTTCCACTTCCAGGGCGAGCAGATCTTCACGAACCAGTGGGTGCAGGGCTACCAGAGCCGCACGAACACGTGGTACTGCGACCTCCGCGAGGTGCCGTACATCCCGTACACCTCGGCGGCGGGCCTCGGCTACTTCAACGACATCTCCTGCACGCTCGACGAGGCGGCGACGCACCTGCTCATCGAATTCAACGACGAGCTCCTCTCGTTCTCGATCTCGCACGCGGCCTACCAGAACTTCAACGCGTGGACCGATGCGACGGTCGGCTACGTGGGCCACACGAACTGGAACGGCGAAGGCGCGATCGGCGTCGCCGACACGAAGGAGAAGTTTACGCTCGAGATGTCGGCGGAAAACGGCTGGAAGACGAGCGTCTTCACCAAGGACTTCTGGCGCGAGGAGTTCCTCACGCAAGACTGGGTGACCTATCCCTACCACAAGGTCTTCGACTCGCACCGTACGCCGAACGGCTGGACGGCCGGCCACGGCCAGTTCATCCACGGCATGCGCGGCCAGGACGACATGGCCCTTCAGATCGAGGGGCGCGGCCAGGGCTATCTCGGCATGGACGGCTTCTCCGCGGACATGATGCCGAAGGGCATCGACAAGGTGGAGTTCCACGCCCGCATCGCGCAGGAGCCGCGCTTCGAGGACTTCGCGTGGTACATGGACGGCATCACGATGACGAACTACGCCGTCAGCGCGCGCCTGTCGATGAGCCACAAGGCCGGCGGCAACCTCTACAACCCGGAGGACGTCTCGCCGGGCCAGCCGTCGATTTCGCTCGTCGGCTACTATCGTCCCTCGAAGGGCTGCTACGAGTTCCGCATCTCCCGCCTCGGCCAGGAGCAGCTTTGCGCCTCCCTCTACAAGTGGTCGCCGGGCGCGAACGGCATGACCTCGCAGTGCCTCGTCTCGAACGTCTGCTCCATCGCCGACAACGATGCGCTTGCGCACAAGGGCCCCGGCCAGGACCTGGTCACCCGGTTTGGCCAGTACCTCGTGCCGAAAAACGCCGACGGCGTCGCGAACGGCTCCTGTGCCTACTTCATGCTCCAGAAGCTCGGTTCGGGCGTGAAGCTGACGGGCGCGCTCAGCAAGACGCGCGGCACGAGCATGATCAACAACGACAAGGCCAACGTCGTCAAGCTCGTCTCCTACACGGATACGAAGAATCCGCTCGCGAAGGGCACGTACGGCGTCGGCTCGACCGACTGCGCGTCGACCTTCTGCGCCCTTGCCGAGCACAAGATCGCGACCGGGGGCGAGATCGACTGGAACTACACGCTCGTGACCTCCCTGTCGAACGACGAGGAATGGGCCTACTACGCGAACCGCTGGATGCGCGTCAAGGAGACGATCTCCGCGAGTCCCGCGGCCAACATCCAGGCCGTGATGCCCACGAACCAGACGATGAAGCTCGAGTTCAAGCTGCCGGGCGACAGCGAAGGCTGGAAGCCGAGCGGCTACGAGCAGATCATCAACAGCTTCTCGACGAACAAGTATACGTTCATGCCGCGCGTCTCGCCGGCCTACCAGGTGCGTCTGCGCACGGGCGGCAGCACGCTCGACGACGTGCGCACCGACCTCTCGATCGCGAAGGTCGAGGTGTCCAGCTGGCAGGCCGAGAACTATCCCGACCTCGCGTACTACAACGGCCAGTCCTTCAACTGGGTCTACATGCAGGGCGTGGTGACGAACCTCGTGCGCACGGGCACGCAGCTCGGCCTCATGCTGCAGCCGTGCCGCGGCGTCTCGACGAAGGCGATGGGTCTGCGCTCGCCGTATCTGGCGAACGGGCTCTCGATGTTCAGCTTCGACTACGTGGGCGCGGATGCGAACACGCGCCTGCTCCTGCAGGTGTGCACGAACTTGACCGCCGTCGGCGGCGTGAGCGAATCGCTCACGACCTATCCGCCGAACAACTACAACTGGGTGACGATGACGAACTGGAACTTCTCCAGCACGAGCATCGTCAAGCCGGCCGGCTCCCTGACCTACTACATGAGCTTGCGCGCGCCGATCCACGGCCTGATCCGCCTCGTCATGGACGACAGCGTGATCGCCACGTGCGAGGCGAACGAAGGCAAGCCCACGCGCAAGATCGACTACGGCCAGATCGTGATCACGGGTGCGTACTGCTACGACGAGCCCGCGCTCGACATGCGCTCGTGGTATGCGTGGAACTTCCACACGGTGGGCTGGAACACGGAGGACAAGCGCTTCGCGTACCTCTTCGACTCGCCGGACGGCCTCTCGGGCTCGCTGAACTTCTCGGCGCTCGCGAACGACAACAAGGAGACGGACGCCGCGACGCAGAAGATCGGCCTCGCCGACAAGAGCGACCTCGAGGCGTACAAGGCGAACAACTCGTTCGTGCAGTGTCCGCCGCTCACGAACGGCATCGGCTCCGTGAGCTTCCGCGCCCGCACGTTCGAGACGAACGCGACGCGCAAGTCCTCGTGGGTCACGCTCTACGGCGCCTATGAACCGGATGACGACCAGGTCGTGTCGCCCGACAGCTGGAAGCGCATTACCGACTTCGAAGTCACGAACACGACGTTCCACACGTTCGAGTGGAAGACGTCGGACGACAGCTCGCAGTACCGTGCGATCCGTCTCGAAGTCGCCAACTCGCGCAACGGCCGCAACGCCGGCAAGAAGGACGAATGGGACGCGCCGAAGGCGACGCCGCTCCAGCGCGTGCTCATCGACGAAATCTCCGTCGGCGAACCGATCCAGCCGCGCATCGTCTTCCGCAACGTGCGGCCGTTCCGCTCGGGCATCGTCGACATTCCGCCGAAGGTGGTGGAGAACGTCGCCGACCTGAGCGAACAGCCGCTCTTCGGCGAAAGCTGGGGCATCCAGTGCACGATCGAGTCGCAGCAGATGAGCGACCAGCTCGACGACGAAAGCCTCGTCGTGTATGCGGCGTTCAAGCGCGGCATCGTGCCCTGGGGCTACGAGAGCTGGAGCAACGACGTGGTGGCCGTGAAGCTCGACCGCATTCCCGGCACGATGACGTTCCGCTCGTCGTACAACACGGCCCAGAGCATCATCTCGCCGGTCGACACGCCGACCGCCACGTTCCCGGACAATCTCTGGCAGTACTACGTGTGGGCCGAGTTCAAGGACAAGGAGGGCAACAAGCACCGCCACGGCCTTGACGCGATCGACTGGACGGTGCCGAGCTGGTACGTCGGCATCAAGGATCTCAACGAGACCTATCGCAGCCAGGGCTTCGCGGGCTACACGATCCTCGACACGATCTCGCCGAAGCGCGCGTGGATCAACGAGGTGAACATCTGCGACACCGCCCTGTTCGACAACTCCGACGGCAAGAACCAGTTCGTCGAAATCGCCGTTCCGCGCGGGGCGGACATTTCGAGCTGGTCGCTGCGCGTGCTCGGCTCGGGCCTCTATCGCGGCACGCTCGCCACCTACGGCTTCAAGGATGCGAACTTCCAGCCCAATCCGAAGCTGGGCACCCAGATGGGCGTCGACTGGACGAACAACTACACGGTGGTCGCCCTGCGCAGCCCGCAGGCGAAGAACGCCGGCACGGTCCAGGGCGCCGACGGCGCGTGGGACACATTCGACTCATACACGACGAGCAAGCTCAACCTCTCCGGTGCGGGCTCGTTCCAGTACTACGAGACGTACGGCCTCGAGCTGGTGCGTCCAAGCGGCGTGATCGAGCACCAGATCGTCGTTCAGGGCACGAACGTCTACTACGGAACGGACTGGGAATTCATGGGTTCCGGCACGAACCTCCTCGGCAAGATCAAGGCCCTCGACGGCCGGACCTCGCAGTGGTTCTTCGCAGGCGCCGACCAGACGAAGGGCACGCTCGGCGTGTTCCGCAGCCACGGTGAAGACGAGACGTGCTGGACGAACATCCTCATCGCCACGGCCGGCGAACTCAACAAGTTCGAGGACGGTACGCGCCAGTCGATCGACGCGAACTGGTTCCTGCCGCCGAACGGCACGAACGTGTGGATCTACTCCACGGTGCTCGGCACCCACATCCACCAGGCCATCGGCAACAAGACGAACCCCAGCGAGGTGTTCATCATCCGCAAGGGCGATTCCACGAACATCGTCTACACGGCGGACAGGTGGTGGGCGCTCGGCGAAGTGACGACGAACGGCGTCGTCGTGGCGGAAGCCCGCGGACGGGCCGACCGCAGCGAGGGCCATACCTGGACGCTCGACCTCAAGAACGTCAACGAGACGATCACGGTGTATGCGGACGAAACCGCCGGTACCGACGTCCAGGGCGAGCAGATGGGGCTCGAACCGACCGATCCGTACTTCCCGGCGATCATGCAGTGGCTCGCCGAAAAGGACGACTCGCACGGTCTCTTCCCGGCCGAGTTCT
The DNA here is from genome assembly GCA_902803135.1 of uncultured bacterium. Taxonomy (GTDB): domain Bacteria; phylum Verrucomicrobiota; class Kiritimatiellia; order RFP12; family UBA1067; genus RUG572. Next base: position 1,135 of record CADCPA010000288.1, on the reverse strand, counting down.
GGCCGCTTTCGGGCGATCCGGAAAAGCGGACGCTGCTCAGTCTCAAGGACATGTACTGGCTCGACATCGATCCGACCGAGTCGGGTTGGGTGCTGCGCGCCGGCATGGGTCAAATGGACGATCCGGGCCTGCCGGACGCCCAGCCGGTCTACACGCTCGGCGAAGGCCAGTCCTTCACGAACGCCCGTGTGACGGTGACGATGATGATCACGAACACGGAAACGCACGTCGTGCGCGCGCCCGACCACCTGCTGGGTCTCGAGCCGGGCAGCACGAGCTACGGCTACGACATCTATTCGCCGGCGTGGACGGGCGTGACCTTCAAGGTCGCGGCCGCGCTGCAGCGCCCGGATTCCCCGGATGTCTCGCAGGCCTTCTACCCGCTGCGCTGGTTCGTGTTCACCCCGGACTCCTTCGACCCGACGACCTTCACGGCCACGATCGACCTGTGGGATCCGCGGTCCAAGAACTCGCCGGGCTGGTTCTACGGCTGGGGCGACTACCCGGGCCTTCCGATCTACTACAAGTGGAAGCTCGACGGCGACCCGGCGTGGTATGATACGGCCGAACCGCTGAAGGCGGATTCGACCTACTCGCACTAAGACGGGGGCAGACCGGGTTTCAGGCATAGGAAAAGAAATGAGCGACTACGATCATCAGGCCATTGAAGCGAAATGGCGCAAATTCTGGCTCGAAAACAAGACGTTCAAAACTGACGCGCAGGCAGACAAACCCAAGTTCTACTGCCTCGACATGTTCCCGTATCCGTCGGGCGCCGGCCTTCACGTGGGCCACCCGGAAGGCTACACGGCGACGGACATCCTCTGCCGCTACAAGCGCATGAAGGGCTTCAACGTGCTCCACCCGATGGGGTGGGACGCGTTCGGCCTGCCGGCCGAGCAGTATGCGGTCGAGACGGGGACGCACCCGGCGGTCACGACGAAGAAGAACATCGACCGTTTCCGCAGCCAGATCCAGGCCCTCGGCTTCAGCTATGACTGGGACCGCGAAGTCAACACGACCGATCCGAAGTACTACAAGTGGACGCAGTGGATCTTCGAGCAGCTCTACAAGAAGGGCCTCGCCTACGTCGCGGAGGTGCCGGTGAACTGGTGCCCCGCGCTCGGCACGGTGC
>CADCPA010000287.1 GCA_902803135.1 uncultured bacterium | reverse complement strand
GCTCGATCTCGGCGGCCTGACCTGGAGCTGCGAGAAACTCGTCATGACGGGCGGTACGATTCAGAACGGCGTGCTGTTCTGCGGCGAGACGGAGGTGGGCGGCAACGTGACGATCCTGGCGGAACTCGCGGGCAACGTGTCGGTGGCTCCGGCGGCGAAGATGCGTCTTCCGGTGCAGACGGCCGCCGCGGGTGCGTACGATCTGCCGGAAGGAACGGTGCTCTACTATCCGTTCAACGGTTCGGTGGACGAAATGATGCATGACTGCAGCGGCAACGGATATGATCTGGTACGCGGTGACGGTACGCCGGCCTTCTCGCCGGATGGCATCAACGAGGGCTGCCTCTATGTGGATGGCGGCACCTGGTTGTACTCGCCGACCTATCCCTCGGTTCTGCCGAAGGGGGCCGAGCCCTACACGGTGGTCGCCTGGGTGAAGGCGGATGCGGGTTGCTCCGGCAGTGGCGGTTGGGTGAGCTATGGCTGCAAACGCGAGCCGGGCGGTGGCAACTCGTTTCGCTTTAATGGCGGTGACGGCGTTTGGAACTATTGGAACCAGGCCGATGTCGGCATGGAGGCGCCCGGCATTGCGAATGGCGCGTGGCATCAGGTCGCCGGCACGTGGGACGGTCATGAACGGCGCCTCTATTACGATGGTGTTTTGAAGGCGACGAATTCGACGATGTCTCCGGATGTCGGTTGGGATGAATTCCTGATTGGCCGTACCATCTGGGATGTGACGATGCGCGGTTGGATCGACGATGTGCTGATTTTGAATCGTCCGATGACGGACGAAGAAATCGCGGCGAACTTCAACGCGTTTGGCGTCGGTCGCCTCGAAGGCGCGTCCACGCGTGTGAAGATTGATGCGGGCGAGGTCGAGCTGGATGTGCGTCGCACGTCGGTGCTCTACCACTTCGACACGGCGGATACGCTCTTTGCCGACGAAACCGGCAACGCGCCGCTGCGCTATGAAAATCCCGACCAGGCGACGGGCGCGTCTTGCGACATGGGCGTCACGCCGGGTGGTCCGGGCGGTACGCTCTATCTCGACGGCAGCACGGTGCTCACGAGTGCAAAGGGTTTCCCGCGTTCGATGCCGACGGGCATGGAGCCCTACACGGTTTGCGTATGGGTGCGCCTGGCACCCGACTCGTCGACGAACGGCGGTTGGTTCAGCTATGGCGATCGCGAGCCGGGCCATGGCAACAGCTTCCATGCCTGGAGCGGCTGGGGAAATCAATTCGGTACGTTGGAGAACTACTGGAACAACATCGACATGCGAGACAATCTGCCGAACGGGGCGCGCTTCGACGACGGCTGGCATTCGCTCGTATGCACGTACTCCGGCGGTATCACGGGGCGTCGCACCCATTACTGGGACGGGCAGTTCTGGGTACTCTACGGCGAGGGCGACGAGAACATGCAGCCGAACATCGGCAACGAGCTGTTCATGGTTGGTGCGACAATGTGGTCGGACGTCATGAAGGGCTGGGTCGACGAACTCGCCGTCTACAACTACGCATTCAGCCCGGCGGAAGTCGCGAACTATCACAACACGAAGGTGGCGCCGCTCGTCGAAGCCACGGCGGACAAGCTTGACCTCGAGGTTGGCGCAGAAGCGGTTGTGTCCGTTCCGAAGGGTACGGCGGTGAAGAACCTCCACGGCCAGGGTACCGTGTCGGGCGACATCGCGCTTGCGGAGGGTGCGACGCTCGCGGCCGACGGCGGTTCGGTGACGGTGACGGGCACGCTGACGGTTCCGGAGGCGGTGACGGTCGTCTTGCCGCAGCCGTGCCCGCGCAACATGTCCTGGACGCTCTTCGCCCCGAACGAACTCGACGGCGAGGCGAACCTCAAGGCGTGGAAGATCGAGGGTGCGCCGAAGGGTTGCGGTGCGCAGGTGAAGCTGGAAGACGGACAGGTGAACATCCGCGTGCGCGTCTGGGGATTCTCCGTCTACGTGCGATAGGAGTACAAGATGCGAAGACCGCTCACCCGTGGGGCCGTTGTCGCAAGCGTCTGTGCGCTTGCGCTGGCTGGCGCCGCCGCCGAACTGCGACTCGTCGGCGGTGCATTTGTGCGTCCGCGCACGGAGACGCTCGCGTGCGATGCGGAGACGGTGCGCGCGAAGGGCTGGACGATGACCTTCACGTTCGATGCGGACGGCTTGAACGCCGCCTGTCCACTCGTCGACATCCCCGGCGTGATGCAGGCAAAGTTCCGCTTCGCGGGTACGGAACCGGCGCTCGACCAGCTCGACAATTCGTTCGGCAACTACCTCAACTTCAAGACGGCCGACGGGCGCTGCCCCGTGATCGAGGCGGCGATTCCCGGTGCGAGCACCCTCGGCATTCCGCTTGGTGCGCTGAAGAACCCGAAGGGCGCGCACCAGGTGACGATCCGCCGCGGTGCGGATGCGCAATGGTTCATGACCGTCGACGAGGCGTATGACGAAGACGGTCTGCGCGCGAAGGAAATCGCGTGGCCCGTGCAGGCGCGGCTCGCGCGGTTCTCGGATCGCGTGAAGGATGTCGCGGTGACGACGCCCGCGCTTCCGCGCCCGACGGTACCCGACGCCACGCCGATCCGGAAGTCGATCCAGTTCTGGACGCCGCCGGGCCATAACACCTGGGTGGGCGATGTCGTGGCGGGCGTTTTCAAGAACCGATTCCACATTTTCTATCTCATCGACCGCCGCCACCATGCGAGCAAGGGGGGCGCGGGCGGACACTACTTCGCGCATGTGTCGTCCGCCGACCTCGCGCACTGGGACGAACATCCCACGGCCGTCGGCCTCGACGAATGGTGGCAGACGCTCGGTACGGGCACGCCCTTCGTGTGGGACGGCAAGTTCTGCCTCGCCTACGGACTCCACACGACGCGCTTCATGCCGAGCGAGGAGACGACCGAGCCGTTCCTCAAAAAGTATTTCGCCGACCACGGCGACACGGGCGTGTTCGACTTCGCCGAATTGAAAGGCTATCCGCTCGGCGGCGCGTATGCGGAGTCCGAAGACGGCATCCACTTCACGCGCGTGAACAAGCTGATCCATTCGGCGCAGAATCCGACGGTCTACAACCGGGCGGACGGACGTCTCGGTTTCGTGAACAGCTATGGCGGCATCCATGGCATCTACGTGTCGGACGACAAGCCGTGGGGCTGGAAGCTGGAAGACGACAAGATTCCGATTTCAGGGGATTGTCCGTGCGAGTTCGAATGGAACGGACACCACTATCTCCTCCAGGGCTTCACGCACATGGCGTACAATCCCGACGGGACGCCGGGCAACTGGACCGACTGGTCGCAGACGGGCGACGATGTCTACGACGGTCTCTGCGTGCCGATGGTGGCGCCGTGGTCCGGCGACCGTCGCATCATCGCCGGCTGGATCGTCCATCCGCGCGGCTGGGGCGGCTGGCTCGCGGTGCACGAACTCGTCCAGTACCCCGACGGCAAGCTCGGCTCGAAGTGGCTGAAGGAGTCGCCGCCGCCGGGCGACCTCTTCACGTTCGACTGTCTGCCGGGCGAGCGGTTTGCGACAGGCTTCACGGACGGCCGTGGCGCGATACTGGAGTTCAGCGTCGATGCGAAACTCGGCCGCGCCCAGTATGCGAACGTCGGCGGGGATGGCAGGGTGAAACGCTGTGTCACGAATGCCGAGCGCCATCGTGCTGGCAACAACCGCAACCTCGCCGATCGCAACGGTCCGCCCGGCAGTGCGGACGAGTATGCGATCGAGCGCATTCGCGGTTTGGAGAAGCCGTACACGGTGAAGCTCGCGGCGTACTACGATCCGAAGGCCGACGTGACGCTCTTCGACGCGGAAATCGCCGGCCAGCGCACGATGATCTGCAGGCGCCCCGGTCGTTACGTTCCATGCGCGGATCGCCTTCTCATTCCCTTCGACATGCCGTACGACGGCAAGGCGACGATCGTGCTCGACGGACCGGATGGCCGTCGCGTGCGGAATCTTGTGAACGGAATCTCGTTTACGAAGGGACATCACGAAGTCGTGTGGGACGGGCGCGCGGAAGACAAGACCGGCGCGCTGCCGGGCGACTATACGATTCGCGTCGTCACGCATCCGGGAATCGGCTCTGATTTCAAGGGGTGCTTCGCGGCGGGCGGCGAGCAGATGTTCTCGGGGTTCGGGCCGAACCATCTGCCCTGCACAATGCTCGCGACGATGGGCGACACGGTCATTGCCTCTGCGCTCTTCACCGAAGGCGGCAACTCGACGCTCGTCCTTTCCCACGACGGCAAGTTGCTGAACGGCTACGGCGACGGGTGGAATCTCGGCAATCAGGCGTGCTGCTATTTCGCAGGTACGGACAAATGGTTCTACTCGGTTCGCGAGAAGAAGGACAATGAACTCGAGTTCCACGGGTACGGACTTCTCGCGCGGCAGCGTCCGCAGGTCGAACTCGTCGGCGCAGTGAAGACGAAGCTCAAGGGCGCGGCGCGCATCGGCGAGAAAGTCTATCTTGCGAACGCGCTCACGCAGACGGTCGATGTCTATCGTCTCGAAGAAACGGACGGGCGTGCGCGACTCGTCTTCACCGGGGAATCCCGGGCGTGCAAGGTGGCGGGTCCGCTCTGCGCGGACGGCGACCGTCTCGTCGCGGCGTTCAAGCCCGAACAGGTGTCGATCGCCGTGAAGGGCGGGGAACTCTTTGCGATTGAATCCGGCTCGTCGGTCATCCACGTCTACGACCGGAAGACGCAGAAGGAGACGCGGCGGATCGGCGAGGAGGGGGGCGGCTACGCGGGCGCGTGGCGCAAGCAGCGGCTCGTCGAGCCGACGGCGCTTGTCTTCGATGCGGCGGGTTCGTTGTGGGTGACGGAAAACCGCTACAACCCGAAGCGCATTTCGCGTTGGAATGCCCAGACGGGAATATGCGACTACGAGAAGATCGGCAGCGAGAAGTACGGTTCGCCGGGCGTGGGCATGGACGAGGAAGACGCGACGCGCTGGATCGCGCACGACACGGAGTGGCGGATCGACGCGGCGAAGAAGGTCGACGAACCGATCGCCGCGCTCTTCAACGAGAAAGTGCCGCAGGGCGAGACGTACGCGTACCCGCCGCGGAGCGCGCGCACCTATCGCTTCGTACGGCGCGACGGCAAAACGTTTGTCCTCGGCAACGACGGCGTGACCACGATCTGGGAATATCTCGACAACGAGAAGCGGTTGAAGCCGCGCCTGATGGTGGGGTCGTCCGGCTTCTATTCGCACATGATCGGGCGCGCGCATACCTGTGCGGCGATCAAGGCCGCGTACGAGACGGCGTTTCCGAATCGCACGGGCGACCAGTTCAAGTACGACGAGGAGACGCTCATGGTCTGGCGCGACCTCAACGGCAACGAGAAGTTCGACGTGGAGGAATTCACGTTTGCGCCGTGGGGCACGGGCGCGCCGTGCGGCTGGGGGCTCTTCGCGAGCGGACTCGACTTGAAGTTGCCGTTCCTCGAGAAGAACGCGCTGTCGTTCCTCACCCTCGCCTATCCGACATGGTCGCTCGAGACGGCGCTCGCGCAGAAGCAGCCGGCGACGGGACGCATCCCGACGGGGTGCATGTTCCCGCGTCGCGGCGAATCGTACAACACGGTCGACGGGCGATTCCTCTTCCCGACGCTCTCGCCGTATCTGCTGGCCTTTCGTCCCGACGGTTCGCTCGACTGGTACATGACGAACCCCTATCCGGGCGTGCACGGTTCGCACGATGCACCGCTGCCGCAGCCGGGTGAACTGCAGGGCATGCTCTTCCCGCTCGGATCCGTCCCGGGCGGCGCGAAGGGGGAGTATGAAGTCGCGGCGTACAAGAACAATCACGGACGCATCTTCTTCATCACGTCCGACGGACTCTACCTCGACGAGATCTTCAGCGACTGCCGGGTGGCCGCGTCGAACGACGAGACCTATATCGGCGGCGAGTCGTTCGGCGGTTCGTTCGCGTATGACCGCAAGGGCCGGCGCGCGATTCTCACCTCCGGCGGGGGCGGCTACCGCTGGTATGAAATCACCCATCTGACGGATATTCGCGAAATGCGTCTGAAGCGTGCATTCAGCGCCGCGGAGCTCGTGCGGGCGCAGGAGGCGAGCCCTCTTGTGCCGGCGGAGAAGGTGCGCCCGGCTTCGCTCGTCGTTCCCGATGCGGAACAGCCGGCGCAGGTGGCGGCCTGGCGTTCCGGCGACTGGCGCGTGCGCCTCTCCGCGTGCCGCAAGCAGGATCGCCTGCGGCTCGTCTTCTCCGTGGAGGAGCCGAGTCCGTGGGTGAACCACGGCACCGATCCGTATCTGATGTTCAAGACGGGCGACTGCGTCGACTTCCAGTATCTCGACGCGGCGAACGAGCCGTGCCGCCTGATGGTGTTCCCGGATGAATCCGTACCGCAGAAGGCGCGTGCGATTCTCTACCGCCATGCCGCGAAGACCGGCACGCCGCACGATTTCGCGTCGCCGTGGCGTTCGCACCATGTCGGCGACGTGCAGTTCCCGACCGGCTGCGACATCCGCGTGCAGCGCGGGGAACGCCACTACGAGGTCGCCTTCACCGTGCCGGGCACGTTTGAGGGCAACCGCAGGCTGGTCTGCGACTTCGGTGTGATCTTCGGCGATCGCGACGGTACGGTCAACCAGTCGCGCGTCTACTGGAGCAACAAGGAGACGGGCCTGGTGAACGATGTGCCCGGCGAAATCATGCCCCAGCCGAAGAAATGGGGCACGGCGCGGCTCGGCGGCGAAACGTCGGCTGAAACGGCGCAGATCGTCCCCGTGCGCCGCGCGGCCGCGTTGAAGCCGCTTTCGCCGTTGGTGAATCCGTACGGCCTCCCGGCCCGTCCGGACGGACAGGCGTACCAGCGCGAGAACTACGCGGCGGGACCTGTCTACGATGCGAAGAGGAAGCTGATCTACGCGTCGGCGGGACAGGGACTCGTCGTCGCGATGACGCGGGACGGGAAGCCGGCGGCGAGCTATTCCCTGCCGGACGCGCGCGCATTCGACCGCTTCGACTCGATGGCGATCGACGACGCAAGCGGCGAGGTCTATGTGCTGGCGGGCGGACTTGCCGCGCAGCATCCGGACCGCGAGGAGAAAAATGCGGGGCGGCTGTACCGCCTTCGTCCACAGGGTGGAGGCGTCGACTGCCTCGCCTCGAACCTCTGCGCGATTTCCCAGCACGTGGTGAACGGCCGTCTGGCCTGCATGACGCCGTCGTCCACATTGGTCTGGGTTTCGTGCAAGGACGGCTCGCGCGAGACGCTGTGCGAAACGCCGCTCCGCAACGGATCGGCCTATCCCTGCATGATCGATCTCACGCCGGAGGGGAAGATCATGGCGTTTATCGAGCATCGCGAATACTATGTCTTCTCCGACGGGAAGGTGTCGGGCCCGCACGAGCTCTTCGGCGAGCGCGAGATCAAACTCACGCGCGGTGCGATTCTCGGCAACGAGCTCTGGTCGATGGAGGGCTCGACGGTCAAGCGCTACGACGCGCGGGTCATGAAGCCGGCGCCGGGCGTGGTGTACGGCGGCGCGTCGGGTTGGTTCATCGGACACGTCGAGATGGATACGGGCGTGCATGCCGTGGGCATGTGCCGAATCGAAAAGGACCTGTATGCGGTGATGTCCGCCGTCAACAGCGCGGTCTACCTCATGCGCTACGACGCGGCCCATTGGCGGCTTGTGCCGGAGAAGCGGCTGGGCGGCATCTCCGATCCCGTCAACCTTGCGGTCGACGACGACGGGCATATCGTCGCCGACTCGCTCGTGTGGAAGTGGGACGATGCGCCGCACGCGGCGACGGACAGCACCCTTGTGCGCATGCCCGTGCGTGCGACGGCCGTGTTGCCGAACGGCAGCCTGCTGCACGTCCACGAGACGCATGGCAGCCGCATCGAGTTCCGGCACGGCCGTCTCTCCGACGGCGAACTGGCAATCGACTACAACCGAGACGCGTTCCCCTATCCCGAAGGGGTCGAATCCGGTCCGGGGCAGGTGTGGAACAAGTATCGTCCCGTTTCCGCGTTCTCGCGTCCCGCGATGCCGGAAAAAGACAAACGCATCGAGACGTTCGCGCTCACGTCCTCGGGCGATGTCGCAATCTACACGACCGATCCGGATGGACACCCCGTGAAGACGGACGGGGCGTTCTGCGTCCACGAACAATTGCCCGCGCCGGAGAAGGCGGTCTTCAACGGGCTCGCGCCCTTGCCCGACGGACGCTTCGTCGCGCTTGTCGCCGGCCGCGCATTCCTCTATCGGCGGACGTCGCAGGGTTGGCGGCAAGGCGAGGCTGTCCCGGCGCTCGACGGTTCGCATCTCGCATCCGACGCTTCCACGCTTGCCGTGGTCGATGCCGTCGCGGGCGAGGTTCGTCTTTTCGCGTGGGATGCCGGCGCGCCGCACTTGCTTGCCCGGCACGGGGGCCTCGCGTCGCCGCGGCGTGTCGCCCTGCGCGGCGACCGTCTCGTCGTGTGGGAAGAGGGTGCGCGCCGCCTTGCACGCTTCGCCATCAAGTGACATTCGCATCCCGCCGACCCCAATTTGGAGTCTTTGGTGCCCAATTCGTGCGATTGACACTGAGACGGAAATCGTGGTACAATCTTGCCGTCTCGTGTGAGGGTTTTCATGCGGGTCCGATTTCCGGTAACAAATAACAGGAGAGAGAGACATGTACGACAAGCTCTGTGTTGCGGCGCGTTCGATGCCGTTCTGGTGTGTGGCGAATCCGTTGGGCGATCCCTTCGGCGGTCCCGTGCAGCCCAAGCCCGATTCCATCGACGTCGCGAAGATGCTCGCCAAGGCCTGCAAGGAAGGCCTGATCGAAATGACCTCGACGCACGACGACGACCTCGTGCCGTGGGATCCCGAGCATCCCGAGGACGACCTCGATCCGAACAGCGACGTGTACAAAAAGCTCCGCGAGATCAAGAAGATCCTGAAGGCCGGCGGCCTCAAGGTCAACATGGTCACGTGCTCCCTTCACGGCAACGCGCTTTTCCGCGCCGGCGGCCTGACGAACCCGGATCCGAAGCTGCGCGCCCTTGCGGCCAAGAAGGTCGAGCGTACGCTCCGCATCGGCAACCTCCTCGGCGCCAAGCACTATACGTACTGGGTGGCCCGCGACGGTTTCGAAGTTTATGCGAAGACCGACTTTGCGCACCTTTACGACTGGCTGGCGGACGGCCTCAACCATGTGACGGACTACATCCAGAAGATGAAGTTCACGAACTACAAGGGCGCGACGGTCGAGCCGAAGCCGAATGAACCGCGCGGCGCGATGTTCCTCCCGACGAGCGGACACGCCGTCGGCTTCATCATGACGCGTCTGAAAAAGCCGGAATTCTGGGGGGTCAACCCGGAGCTCCTCCAGCACGAAGGCATGACGCTGCTGAACTCGGTGCTCACCGTCTCCTACCTCTGCGCGACGAAGAAGATGAAGTTCCTCCACTTCGGCTCGCAGATCAAGGGCCAGTTCGACGACGACTTCCCGCCGCTGGTGGGGCCGGAAGGTCTCAAGGAGACCGTGTGGATGTTCAAGGCTCTTGCCGACTGCGGCTGGAAGGGCGTCGTGGAATTCGACTGCCATATGCTGCGCAGCGAAGGCTCGCCCGAGAAGGCGGCCGACGCCCAGTGGCGCTTCATCAAGAGCTGCTCCGAGGCCGTCGACATCTGCGTGGCGCTCGCCGCGCGTCTCAAGCCCGCGAAGAAGGGCGCGAACGACACGGAAGCCGAGCTCGACGCGATCCGCCAGCTCTGCAAACTCTAAGCGATTCACGATTGCCGGCATTCAATCCAAGGAGAAACGATGAAAGTTTCGATAAAGTCTCTTCTCGCGGCGGGTCTAGCCGCCGCCGTGGCGAGCTGTCCGCCGACGATGGCCGATGACGGCGGCTCGACCTGCACGTGCCGCGGCGCCGAAGGTCGCTGGGCGCTCCAGATGAACGGCGCGTTCTGGCTCGGCATCTTCAAGGACAAGGATGGCACGGCTTCCGCGCAGCTCCTCTGGGGCGGCGGTTCGCCGAACAAGCAGCATGACGTCAAGATCGACGGCAATACGGCCACGATGAAACAGGGCTGGGGCAAGGACCGCACGCGCATCGCGACGCTCAAGGCGAACGGTGCCGAGGCGGAGATCACCTTTCAGGTCGTGAACGAAAAGGGCGAGCCGCAGGGCAACCCCGAAGTCAGGAAGGCGAAGCGCATTCCCGAGCTGCCGCCGGCGCCGGACATCTCCAAGGCCGTCTATGGCCAGCCGATCGACCTCCTCAAGGACGGTATCGACGGCTGGAAGTCCATGAACGAGAATGCTCCCTTCGGCTGGTCCATCAAGGACGGCGTTCTGTCCAACCGCATCCGCCGGAAGCCGGACGGTACGCCCTACCATGGCGATGCGAACATCGTGACGAAGCGTGCCGACTTCTTCGACTTCAAGCTCTCGTATGACGTGCGCGTGCTCCCGAACTGCAACTCGGGCGTCTACCTGCGCGGCATCTACGAGCTTCAGGTCCTCGACAGCTACGGCAAACCGGTCGACTGCCACAACATGGCGGCGCTCTACGGCCGCATCACGCCCACGGTCGCGGCTGAAAAGCCGGCGAACGAATGGCAGCATGTCGATGCGACGCTCTACAAGCGCCACCTGACGGTCGTCCTCAACGGCACAAAGATCATCGACAACCAGCCCGTGCTGGGCTGCACAGGCGGCGCCATCACGAGCGACGAGTTCGTGCCGGGGCCGATCTATCTCCAGGGCGACCACTCGGACGCGGACTTCAGGAACATGATCCTCACTCCCATCGAGAAGTAAGCTGAGAGACGGGGACACAATCGCGGCGGTGGCGACAGCCCCCGGCCGCGGCGGCGTGGCGGTGGTTCGCGTAAGCGGCCCCGCCGCGTTCCGCATCGCGACGGCCCTTTCGGGCCGCCGCGTGGACGCCTCCCTTGCCGGGCGCTTCTTTCATGCGACATTCCGTGCGCCGAAAACGCAGGTGCGGCTTGACGACGGACTCGTGCTCGTCTTCGCCGGACCGCGCAGCTACACGGGCGAGGATGTCGTCGAATTCCAGGGCCACGGCGGTGCCGTGGCACCGCGGCGGGTCCTTGAAGCCTGCCTGGCCGCCGGTGCGCGTCTCGCGCAGCGCGGCGAATTCACCCAGCGGGCGTTTCTCAACGGACGCCTCGACCTCGGTCGTGCGGAAGCGGTGATCGATCTGGTCGACGCGCGTACGGAACGGGCGGCGGACGACGCGACCGCACGTCTCCTCGGCGCGCAGACGCGTCCTTTCGAAGACTTGTACGCCGCGGCGATCGACCTTTCCTCGCGCGTCGAACACGCGCTTGACTTCAGCGAAGACGAACTGCCGGCCGGCTTCGGCGACACGGTCCGGTCCGCCCTTGTCGATTTGCTCGGCACAGTCTCCCGCCAGCTCTCGACCGCGCGCGAAGGGCGCCTGCTACGCGAAGGCGCGCTCGTTGTCCTCGCGGGACTTCCCAATGCCGGCAAGAGCTCGCTGATGAATGCGCTGCTGGGCGCGGACCGCGTCCTCGTGTCGAACGAGGCCGGTACGACGCGCGACTCGATCGAAGAAGGCGTGGAAATCGGCGGCTGGCCGGTGCGCCTTGTCGATACGGCGGGCCTTCGCGAAACGGCGAACACGATCGAGCGCGAGGGTGTCGCGCGGGCAACGGAGCTGATTTCCAAAGCCGATCTCGTGGTGCATCTGATTGCGCCTGAAGATGCGGCGGACGGGGGCGGCATTCTGCCACCCGAGACGTGCGCGGTGCCGACGATTGTCGTTCATTCGAAGTGCGATCTGCAGGCAACGCCCGGGGCGCTTGCCGTGAGCGCGAAGACCGGCGAGGGACTCGAGGCGTTGCGTACGGCCATTGCCGACGGGCTGACGAGCCTGGCGGCGAAGGATGCCGAAGAGACGGGCGCCGATGTGACGACGCGCCAGAAGGAGGTGCTGATGCGCGCGCGCGAGGCGCTGGAGGCGGCCCTCGCCGCCCTTGCGCTTCCCGACTGGGTGGTCGCGGCGAATGAGCTGCGCGTGGCGGCGGAATCGCTCGGCCGCGTCTTGGGCAAGGTCTATTCGGACGACCTGCTCGACGCGCTCTTCAGCCGTTTCTGCATCGGCAAATAGGCTATTTGATTCCTTTCCCGCGGAGGGCCGAGGGCGATTTGCCGAATTGGGCGCGGAAGACCTTGCCGAGATGGCTGGGGGAGGCGAAACCGCAGGACGAGGCGATTGCGTCCAGCGAATAGGATTCGTCCGACAGCATCTGCAGCGCCTTGCGCGTACGCTGGCGTATGATCTCGTCATGGAGGGTTCGGCCCGTCTCGCGGCGGAAGACCATCTCGAGCTTGCGACGCGAGCAACCCAGCTGGCCGACGAGGGTCTGCACGTGGAGCGAACCGTCCTGCCGTTCGCGTTCAAGACGGTGGGCGATCAGGCGGCACGCCTTTTCCGAGATCGTTCCCGTGCTGAAGTTGATGCTGGTGGAGAAGCGTTCGACGATGCGGGAGAAGGAATAGGAGAGAATCGGCCGGGCGGGGCGGTTGCCGAGCATGAGCTGTCCCAGCATCTCGGCGGCGCGGGCGCCGCACTCGCGCGCGTCCATGCGGATGGAGGTGATCGGCGGGGTGACGGTTTCGCAGAGGATTTCGTCGTCGTCCACGCCGAGCACCATCACGTCTTCCGGAATCGCGAGACTCTGCTGCGTGCAGGCGGAGAGCACGGCACGGGCGAGACGGTCGTTCTCGGCGAAGAGCGCGACGGGGCGCGGCATCGTGGCGAGCTTCTTTGCCAGGGTGGCGAGTCCGCCGCGACGGCCGACGCCGATGAGTTCGACTTTGCGTCCCTTGAGTGCTTCGGTGAAGGCATGACGGCGTTCGCGCGACCAATGGGTCGAAGGAAGGCGGGCGGCGAAGGCGTAGGAAGCAGGCGCGAGCGAGGAGAGGTATTCCGCGGCGGCCTTGCCGATCGAGGCACTTCCGCAGACGACCTGCGCGCGGAGTCCGCGCGGGGGCTTGAGCCGTTTCGGGATGTCGGGCAGCACTTCGACCATCGGCACGCGGAGCGCGAGCAGCCGACGCGCCGTCGGGGTGCCGTCGCAGTAGCAGATGACACCGTCAGGTTGGCCGATCAGTCGCAGGTCGTCGACGTTTTCATAGTTCTCGCTGATGCCGACGATCTCGCAGGTCCAGCGTCCGGTGGAACTGGCGAACTTCAGAAAGCCGCGCAAAAGATCGCGGTTCGACTTGACGTGGGCCGGCAGATGGACGAGGATTTTAGGCGACTCGAGCGACATGTGGATATGATAGCGAAAAGCCGGCAGAGGGTCAATGCGCAAATGTGACGAATTCCTTGCGCAGATTTAACCCTGCCCGCGCCCCCGCTTCCGGGGTCGGGAAGCGGGCTTGTTCGTGTGCTACGGGCATTTGGAGCTGAGCTCCTCGACCATCTTGGCGAAGCACGGGCGGCAGAGTGCATAATAGATGCGCTTGCCGTCGCGGCGCTCGGTGATGACGCCGGTTGCCTTGAGAACGGCGAGATGGCGGCTGATGGTCGGGAACCGGTCGCCGACGGCGGCGACGAACTCGCAGACGCAATGTTCGCCGCCTGTCAGCTGTTCGACGATCCAGAGTCGGGTCGGGTGTCCCAGGGCCTTGAAGAAATCAGCCCTCTGAACAACCGCGTCTTTATCGAACTTCAACATCTCTCATTCCAAGGCATCTTAAACTGTGGCAAGTATAGCAGAGCGAAAAGATGGCGTCAACAACGGCAGTGTCACAAGAATGTCACGGCGTTGAGTTTTTGGTATAATACCTTCCTCAACGGAAAGGACGAGAGGGGGATGAGATGAAAAAGCTGATGATCCTGTGCGCCCTGGCGGGGTGCGGTGCGGCCTGGGGCAAGGTCGACTGGTCGGCGTTGCCGTGGATCGGCGACGGCCGTCCCGAGTTGACGGACGACGCGGCATTCTATGCCGCCGAAGCCGCCCCTCGTTTCCGCGCGACCTTCGTCTTGCCGAAAGGTTCGCCGGAACCGTCGTTGAAAATCGCGTGCGCCGGCTACTACACCGTGACGGTGAATGGCGAGAGGGCGAAAGAAGACGATTCGGCGGTGATGCCGTTGTGGAGTCCGTTCAACCACACGATCTATGCCGACACGCTGACGTTCCCGCAGTGGACCTTCAAGCCCTACCCGCGTACGAACGAGGTGGAGGTGCTGCTCGGCAACGGCTTCTACAACCTGCCGCCGCTGCGGTTCTGGGGCAGCCGGAATTTCCGTCAGGAACAGGCGCATGGGCGGCCCTGCTTCAAGCTGGCGCTTGACGGCACCGCAGGCGACGTGGCGTGGAGCGGGTGGACGTGGCGCAATTCCTACATCCAGAAGAACTGCGTGTACCTGGGCGCCGAACTCGATCCCGCAAAGGAGGAGAAGGATTATACGCGATCTGCGGTACAGGTGAATGGACCGATGGGCCGCATCGTGCCGCGCCGTGCGCCGGCCGTTGGCAAGATCGGCTGTCTGTCCGGCAAGGCGACCTGGCTGAAGGAGGGCGAGATTCAAATCGTCGACTTCGGCGTGAACGCCACCGGCATTCCGCGCTTCACGTTCGACGAGGCGCGGACGAAAGGGACGCGCATCGAAGTCGTCTACGGCGAACGGCTCAATGCGGACGGCACGGTGAACGTGCTGACGCAGACGGCGGGACAGATCAAGGGCGGCAACGGCGGACCCGGCGCCCCGCGCGTCGCGATGCAGCGGGACGTGTTCGTGGACGGCGGACGCACCTGTGACTGCGAGGCGGATGCCGTCTTCTTCGCCTGGCACGTGTGCCGCTATGCCGAAGTGCGCGGCTACGACCGTCTGCTGGATGCGGAGGCGGCGAAGCTCGTGCTCATTTCTTCGCGCGTGGAAGACACGCCGGCGGCGAAGGCCTTCCAGGCGGCTCGGCCGGAGTTCGCGCAGATTCGCGACATCTGCCGTCGCACGTTCCGCGCCAACCTGATCGGCGTGCAGAGCGACTGTCCGGGACGCGAGAAGCTCGGCTATGGCGGCGACATCGTCGCGACGTGCGACGCGCTCATGCTTGAATACGACATGCGCGAATTCTATCTCAAGACGCTGCAGGACTTTGCGGACGAAGCCGCGGACGACGGCTGGATCACCGAGACCGCGCCCTATGTCGGCATCGCCGACCAGGGATTCGGCGGCCGGGCGGGTCCGATCAGCTGGGCCGTCGCCGTGCCTGTGCTGATGGACGCGCTCATGCGCCACTATCCGGACGTGAAGGACCGTGTGCTCGCCTACTATCCGGTCTGCGCGCGGTACGTCCGCCTGCTCGACGCGATGTATCCGGACGGCCTCATTCCGAAGTGCATCGGCGACCACGAGGCGCTCGAGCGCGCGCCGAACGGCGTCACGGCGACAGCGCACTGGTACGAGTTCCTCGCGCTCACGGCGAAGTTTGCGACGCAACGCGGAAAGGACGCCGAGGCGAAGGAGTTTGCGGCGCTGGCGGCAAAGGTGAAGAAGGCCTTCATCGCGAAATACGTGAAGGACGGCGTCGTCGCGAACGGCACGCAGAGCGCGCAGGCGATGGCCCTCTATTTCGGACTCGTCCCGAACGAACAGATTGCCGCGGCGGAAGCGGCGCTCGTGAAGGCGGTTGAGATCAAGGATTGTGCGCCGTCGACGGGCATCTTCTCGACACGCTACATGCTGATGTATCTCTCCGAACACGGACGCCGCGACCTTGCCGAGAAGATTGTGCTGCATCGCGGGTTCCCCGGCTGGCTGTACATGATCGAACGTGGCGCGACGACGTTGTGGGAGACGTGGCGGGAAAGCGACAATGTCTATTCGAATTGCCACCCGATGTTCGGTTCGGTGGATGAATGGATTCTGCGGTTCGGAGGCAAATGAGCTATGTGGGACGTTTGGCGCCGTCGCCGACCGGTGCGCTGCATCTCGGCAACGTGCGGACCTTCATGATCGCCTGGCTGCGGGCCCGCAGCCGTAACGGCAAGCTGATTTTCCGCATGGAAGATCTCGACCATCCGCGCGACAAGCCCGGGGCCGCCGGTCAGGCGGTGGACGACCTGCGCTGGCTCGGCTTCGACTGGGACGAGGAGTATGTGCAGAGCGAACGCACCGCACGCTATCGTGACGCCCTCGACCGGCTGACGGCGAAGGGGATTCTCTATCCGTGCATTTGCAGCCGCAAGGATGTCGAGGCTGCGCAGAGCGCACCGCATGCCGGCGAACAGCTCTTCTATCCGGGCACCTGCCGGGACCGCTTCGCGAACTGGGACGAGGCGCAGGCGTTTCTGGGAACGGCGCGCGCACCCTGCTGGCGCTTCCGCGTGCCGGATCACACCACGGTCGGCTTGACCGACGTGTTCGCCGGGCCGTTTGTCCAGGATGTCTCCAACACGCTGGGCGACTTCCCCGTCGCACGCGACGCCGGGGGCGCCGGCTATACGCTGGCCGTGACAGTGGACGATGCGCTCATGGGCGTGACGGAAGTCGTTCGCGGCGACGACCTCCTCGCGGCGACGCCGGCCCAGATTCTTCTCTACCGCGCGCTCGGCTACGAGCCGCCCGCGTTCTGCCATGTGCCGCTCGTCGTCGGAACCGACGGACGCCGCCTCGCCAAACGCCACGGCGACACGCGCATCGCCTCCTACCGCGCGGCCGGCGTGCCGCCTGAAAAGTTCCTTGGCCATCTCGCCGCAACCTGCGGCTGGGGTGACGGCTCGCCGACGACGCTCGCCGATCTCCTGCCTGTCTTCTCGCTCGAAACGATTCCGCATCGGCCGGTTGCCGTTCCAAGAAATCTCGTCCTGTAAATCCTGTCTGAAACCATGAACGCCATCTTCTTCGATCTCGACGGAACCCTCTTCGACACGCGCGCCGATCTCGCGACGGCCGTGAATGCGACGCGTGTCGCGCTCAAGCTCGCGCCGCTGCCGCTGGAGGAGGCCATCTCGCATGTTGGCCGCGGCGCGCGTTATCTGCTCGAACACGCCATTCCCGAGGTAACGGGCAAGTTCGACGAGACATGGCCGCTCTTCATGGAGCAGTACGGCGCGCATGTGCTCGATTCGACGACGCCGTATCCCGGCGTGCGTTCGACGCTCGCCGAGCTGTACGACCGCGGCTGGTTGATGGGCGTCTGCACGAACAAGCCGCGTTTCGCGACGAGGGCGATCCTCGACCACTTCGGCTTCACGCGCTATATGGGTTCGGCCATCGTGGCGGGGGGCGACTGCACGGAGATGAAGCCGAGCGCGATGCCGCTGCGCGCGTGTGCGAACCAGATGCGCGGTCACCGCCTCTCCTCGCACGACTGGATGGTCGGCGACAACTGGACCGACCTCGGCGCCGGCGCGAACGCCGGCGTGAAGACGGCGTTCTGCACGTTCGGCTTCGGACAGCTCAACGGCCAGCGTTGCACGATCAAGATCAACCGCTTCGACGAACTGCTCCGCTTCTGCAAGGCCGAAGAGTGAAGCGGAAACCCGACGCAGGAAACGCCGAAATGCGGAAATCCGCACACGACGGGGGATTTGTGCTATAATACGGCATTATGAATATGCAAATCAATCGTCGTAACTTCCTCGCCGGCGTGGGCGCCTGCGCGGGTTTGAGCTGGCTGGGCGCGGCCGAAGTGCCGGGTCGTCGCATGACGTTTGGTCCGAATGACCGGTTGCGTCATGCGTGCATTGGCGTGGGGGGCATGGGCCACCACGATTTCCAGAACTTCCTGCAACACAGCCGTACGGACGTCATCGCCCTCTGCGACGTGGATGCAAACAACCTTGAAAACGCGCACAAGCAGTGTCCGAAGGCGCGTTGCTACCGCGATTGGCGCGAGCTGCTCGAGAAGGAGAAAGACCTCGACTCGATCAACATCGCGGTGCCGGACCATTCGCACGCGGTGATTGCGCTCGGCGCGATGGCGAAAGGCAAGCACGTGTACTGCCAGAAGCCGCTCTGCCACGACGTGGGCGAATGCCGCGACGTGCGGCTGGCGGCGGAGAAGGCGGGCGTCGTGACGCAGCTCGGCACGCAGTTCGCGGCGGGCGGCGGCGACCGTCTCGCGGTGCAGTTCCTGCGCGCGGGCCGCATCGGCGCGGTGAAGAAAGTCTATTTGACCTCCAACCGCACGGGCGCGGAGTTCTACCGCCTGAAGGGGCCGCGTCCGGCGCACGGTTCGCCGGCGCCGGCCCATCTCGCGTGGGACCTCTGGCTCGGCACGGCGCCGGTGCGCGAATACGCGCCGGACATCTACCATCAGACGAAGTGGCGCAGCTGGCTCGACTTCGGTACGGGCTGGAGCGGCGACATCGGCTGCCACATCTTCGACGCCGTGTGGAAGGGCATGAACCTCGGGGCGACCGCGCCGAAGACGGTGCAGGCGCAGGTGCAGGAGAGCTGGAAGAATTCGCCCGAGCGTCGGGCGGACACCTGGCCGCAGTCGAACCACATCACGTGGACCTTCGACGGCGTGCCGGCCTCCGACGGCAAGCCCTTCACGATGGAGTGGTTCGACGGCGAGTTCTATCCGCCGGAAGACGGCCAGGCCCTGGCCCGCGAGGCGGGCTTCGACCGGTTCCCGGAAGAGGCGGCGCTCGTGTTCGGCACGGAAGGCGCCATCCTCGTTCCGCACCAGCAGCTGCCGCGTCTGTTGCCGAAGGACAAGTTTACGGAGAAGTTTCCGAAGATGCCGTTCCTCAACCACTATTGGGACTTCGCGGATTCGATCCTCGAAGGCCGGATGAGCGCGTCCGTCTTCCAGAAAACCGCCCCGATGGCCGAGACGATCATCCTCGGCACGGTGGCGGTCCGCTGCCCGGGCGAAACGCTCGCGTGGGATGCGGCGAAACTGGCGTGCACGGGCAACGACGCGGCGACGAAGCTGCTGCGGCGCACGTACCGCGCCGGTTGGTAGGAGGGTGCCCGCGTCGAGGATGTCGGAAGCAGTTCAAGAAGAAGAGACAAGAAGTAGGCCAGAATGCAAATCACAGAAGTGCTGGCGCGGAACGCTCGGGAATGGCCGAACGATGTCGCGCTCGTTGAAATCAACCCGCAGGAACTTGAGAACCGCCACGCCACCTGGCGAGAATATTCGCTGATCGAGCCGAGCGCGCGCGAAGCGTTCCGCAGCGAGATCACCTGGGCGGAGTTCGAGGAGAAGGCGAACCGGTTCGCGAACCTCCTGCTGAGCCGCGGATTCGTGAAGGGCGACAAGATCGCCATCTTGCTGATGAACTGCCTCGAATGGCTGCCCATCTACTTCGGCATCCTCCGCGCGGGCTGCCTTGCGGTTCCGCTGAACTTCCGCTACACGGCGGATGAAATCAAGTACTGCCTCGAGCTCGCGGATGCGGACGTGCTCGTGTTCGGTCCGGAATTCACGGGCCGCGTCGAGCAGATCGTCGACCGCATCCCGCGCGTCAAGGTCCGCTTCTACGTGGGCGACGACTGTCCGTCCTTCGCGGAGCCCTACCGCGCGGCGAGCTACTGCTCGTCCCGCACGCCGGCGATTCCGCTGACGGACGACGACGACGCGGCGATCTACTTCAGCTCGGGCACGACCGGCTTCCCGAAGGCGATCGTGCTGCAGCACCACTGCCTCATGCACGCCTGCCGCGTGGAGCAGAACCACCACGGCCAGACGAAGGACGACTGCTTCCTCTGCATTCCGCCGCTCTACCATACGGGCGCGAAGATGCACTGGTTCGGCAGCTTCCTCGTGGGCGGCAAGGCGGTGCTTCTCAAAGGCGTGAGGCCCGAATGGATCCTGCGCGCGGTGAGCGCGGAGCAGTGCACGATCGTGTGGTTGCTCGTGCCGTGGGCGCAGGACATCCTCGACGCGATCGACCGCGGCGCGGTGAATCTCGCGGACTACAAGCTCGACCAGTGGCGCCTCATGCACATCGGTGCGCAGCCGGTGCCGCCGGCGCTCATCAAACGCTGGAAGACGGTCTTCCCGAAACACGACTACGACACGAACTACGGGCTCTCCGAATCGACGGGGCCCGGTGCCGTGC
>CADCPA010000286.1 GCA_902803135.1 uncultured bacterium | reverse complement strand
TTGGAGGGGGGAGCGGCGGCGCGTTCGGCGAGCGCGCCCTGCCAGTGGGATGAGGGATATGCGTATTGGTGGGATTTGTCGGAGGTGGTGTGCTTCGACGAGACGATTCCCTGTCGGGGCAACGTGGGGATGTGGCAGATGCCCGATACGCTTGCGGTTGAGGTGACACGGGCGGATGCGCGCGCAAGGTCTGTCGGCGTGAAGGTTTGCACGGCAGAGGACGCGGCGCGAATTTTCCGTGATGCGATTCCAGTCGCGGGCGACCGGGAGGGGTTCTTCGTCCTGCCGCTTGACGCCTCGCGGCGCACGTTGTCCGCGCCGATTCTTGTTTCGCTTGGAGCAGACCGTGGAACGGCCGTCGTGGATGCGGGCGAGGTGTTCCGTGCGGCACTGAAGGCGGGCGCGGAGGCGATGATCGTCGCGCACAACCACCCGTCGGGCGACTTGCGTCCAAGCAAGGCCGACATCGCGGCAACGGCAAAACTGCGCAAGGCGGGCGAAATGCTCGGCGTTCCACTCGTTGACAATTTGATTCTTGCCACGCCAAGTTCAGATAGACAACTGGGTTTTACATCGTTTGCAGGACAAAAGGAAACAAAATGAGTAGGTATTCATACTGGGGATTCAAGCCGCAGCCCACGGTGTGGGAACGGCAGCAGAAGGCCGCGAAGACGATTGAGCGGATGAGGAAGAAGGGCGCGAATCTCTCGCCCGTTCAGTTAGTGGGACGTACAATCGCCAGGACCTTCTGGGGCAAGGCGTGGTGTGACAACATCGAATCGTATCGCGATTTCGCCTACCGTCTCGAGCGGGGCCGATCCTACGTGCGGAGCGGCGCGGTCATCGACCTGAAAATTTCCGAGGGACAGGTCTCGGCGCTGGTGATCGGGAGCGGAAGCCGCCCCTACAACATCTCAATCCGCATTGACAAAATGAAGAAGGTCGACTGGGACGCGCTCGTGAAGCGCTCCTCCGGCAAGATCTCCTCGCTCATGGCGCTTGCGCAGGGGAAGCTGCCGAAGGAGATGCTGGAGGACTTCTGCAATCCAGAGACGGGACTCTTCCCAAAGCCGCGTGAAATCCACTTCGACTGTTCGTGTCCTGACGGCGCGAGCTGCTGCAAGCACGTGGCCGCAGTTCTCTATGGCGTCGGCGCGCGGCTCGATGCGACGCCTGAACTGTTCTTCACCCTCCGCGGGATCGATCCCAATTCCATCGTTGCAACGGAGGTGGTCGATGCGCTCACGGACGGCTCGGCAAGCGAACTGGATGGCGCGGACCTCGGCGATGTGTTTGGAATCTCGCTGGATGCGGATGCGTCAGCGCCGGTCGTGGCGGATGCGGCGCGTGAGGACACGCGCACTCCCGTATCCGTCAGGACGCGCAAGAAAAACAGTCCGCGTAAAAAACCAAGGAAGCGCCGCGCTTCGTCAAAATGAGGCTTGAACAGAGAGATATTCGCCTTCGGCCAGACGGCGTGCTGCTCATTGGCGGAGTGGCCGATGAGGACGGACGGGGCGTGCTTGCGCTTCTCGCCGAAAGCATCCGGTCAGATGAGCCGCCATCGTCGGCATGGCTGAGGCGGCTCGTGGGTGACCACGTGAGGCGCATTGTCGCCGCCTCCGCCGACGGAACGATGCCGCAGGGCGAGCTGCTTGCGGCGTGCCGGCCAGACGCACTCCAGTCGCTTGCCATCCTCTCGTCCGTTCCGCCGATGGACGGCGGCGAGTACTGGACGGCGGAAACGCTTGCCGGGACCTTCTCTCGTGTCGAGGCCGCCCTCGCCGCCCTTGCGGCGGCGCAAGGCGGGGATCTTCTCTCCGCGACGGCGGCGCTCGGCCCCGGCTGGCGCGACGTCGGCAAGGTCAGCCTGCACCTTGCGGAAAACAAGGGAGACAAGAGCGGGACGCGTCCATTTGCCTTCCTTGCCACGTTCGTGAACCGCGCCGACGCAGACGGACGTGCGCGGCACCTGCCGCTTTCGGCCGCGCTCAAGGCGTATGCCGGCAGACCCGCCGCGCTTTCGCGCATCCTCGCGCCGCTCGAGGCCGCAGCGCGCAACGACAAGTTCCTCCTGTCGCTTCTCGAAACGCGCCGCATCTTCCAGCCGTGCGCGCTCTCGGTTGGCGAGGCGTATTCGTTCCTCAAGGGGATCGGCGGCTACGAGGAGGCTGGGCTTCTTGTCAGGACGGGGCGCATCTGGAAGAAGGCGCCGCCGAAGGCGAAGGTGTCCGTCAGCGTGGGCAAGGCGAAGGGCGGCGGGCTGAACGTGCATGCGCTCTGCGACTTCGACGTGGACGTGACGCTGGATGGCGAGCCGCTCACGGAGGAGGAGCTGTCGCTCCTCGTCCATTCGCGCGACGGGCTTGTCCGCATACGCGGCGAATGGGTGGAGGCCGACCACGAGAAGATACAGGAACTTCTCGCCCGCTGGAAGGACGCGAAGCGCCTGATGCGCGAAGGCCTCACGATGGCGCAGGCGCTCAGGATGCTCGCGGGCGGCGATCCTGATTCCCTCGCGCCCGGCGGGGATGACGACGTGTGCGAAGTGCGGGCGACCGGCGAGCTGAAGGAGCTGCTGGCGGGGTTGATGGATCCGGGACGGCGGCGCGTTGGGGACAACGCGCCCTACCAGGAGGGTGGCGGCGGTTTCATCGAAACCGCCCTACCGAATGGGCTGGGCAAGATTCTGCGGCCGTACCAGAAGGAGGGCGTGGAATATCTGCGGCGCACGATGTCTGCGGGTCTCGGCGCGTGCCTGGCGGACGACATGGGCCTCGGCAAGACGCTTCAGGTGCTGACGCTCATCGACACGTGGAAGGCGCGTGGGGAGATCGCGCCCTTGCCGGTGCTGGTGGTGATGCCCGCCTCGTTGCTTTCCAACTGGAAGGCGGAGGCCGCGCGTTTCACGCCGGATTTGCGCGTGGGCGTGCTGCATCCGTCGGAGCGGGGAACGGGGAACGGGGAATTGGGAACGGGGAACTGGGAGAACGAGGAATATCTACGGAACTTTGACCTCGTTCTGACGACATACGGGCAGTTCACGCGCATGGAGAAGCTTCGCAAGCTGCCGTTCGCGGCGGTGATCGCGGACGAGGCGCAGGCGATCAAGAACCCGGGTTCCGGGCAGAGCCGCGCACTGCGTTCCGTCGTGTCGCCACGCCGCCTTGCGCTCACGGGAACGCCCGTCGAGAACAGGATGAGCGACCTCTGGAGCATCTTCGACTTCATCAACCCCGGTCTGCTCGGAGGTCTCAAGGCGTTCCAGACGGCGACGTCCAAGACGAGCGACTTCTCCGTGGTGCGGAAGCTCACACGGCCGTTCATCCTCAGGCGGCTCAAGACGGACAAGTCGATCATCGCCGACCTGCCGGACAAGACGGAGATCGACGTCTCGACCGCTCTTTCGCGCAAGCAGATGCTTCTCTACGCGCGCACGGTCGAAGAGCTGCGTCAGGCACTGGAGGATACGAAGGGCGAGGGCTCCACGATGAAGCGAAAGGGGCTTGTGCTCGCGTACATGCTCCGCTTCAAGCAGATATGCGACCATCCGTCGCTCTATCTCGGCACGGGCGAGTACAAGCCGGAGGATTCCGGCAAGTTCGTCGTGCTGGGCGAGCGCGCGGTGGAGGTGGCGTCGCGTCAGGAGAAGATGCTCGTGTTCACGCAGTACCGTGAGATGACCGGGCCGCTCGCCGACTACCTTGCGGACGTGTTCGGGCGCGAGGGACTTGTCCTCCACGGCGGAACGCCCGTCTCGAAGCGAGGGGGTCTCGTGAAGGCGTTTCAGGATCCTGGCGGGCCGCCGTTCTTCGTGCTGTCCGTCAAGGCCGCTGGGACGGGCCTCAACCTGACGGCGGCGAACCATGTGGTGCATTTCGACAGATGGTGGAACCCGGCGGTGGAGAACCAGGCGAGCGACCGCGCCTACCGCATCGGGCAGAAACGGAACGTGCTGATCCACAAGTTCGTGACGCCTGGCACCCTGGAGGAGAAGATCGACGCGATGATCAAGGACAAGCAGGCGCTCGCCGACTCGCTCTTCGCAGACGGCGGCGAGAAGCTCGTCACGGAGATGTCCGATGACGAGCTGATGGAGCTGGTGAAACTCGACGCCTCCGCCGTGGAGAAGTGAGTGCTGATTTGTCTGGTATAATATGCGGCGACGCACGAACACAAGAACGAAAGATTTATGGCACAAAGGCTTTTGAAGAGAAAACCTCGAGAGGTTACGCCTGG
This sequence comes from uncultured bacterium, assembly GCA_902803135.1. GTDB lineage: Bacteria > Verrucomicrobiota > Kiritimatiellia > RFP12 > UBA1067 > RUG572. The sequence continues at coordinate 860 of CADCPA010000286.1, read as the reverse complement.
TAGGGTGCGGACTCCAGCCGCGCCGGTAGGGCGCGATGACCCCATCGCGCCGTCGGTAGGGTCACGCGTCCCGCGTGACCGCCCCGCTGCCGGACAAACGTAAGTTTTCTTCCCGCAGGCCGTTCTCATTTATGCTATAATAACGGCGACAGGACGGAAGGAGTAGAAATCCACATGGCAGAGAAGAAGGAAAAGGCGGCCGAAGTCGCGGCCGCGCCGAAGGCGGCGACGGCGAAGGACGTGGTCGCACCGAAGCAGACGAACGCGGCTCTTGATGCGGTTCTGAGTCAGATCAAGAAGGAGTTCGGCGAGCTTTCCATCATGCGCCTGGGCGGTCAGGAGCATGCGAACATCCCGGTCATTTCGACGGGCGCGCTGTCGCTCGACCTCGCGCTGGGCGTGGGCGGTCTGCCGCGCGGGCGCATCGTCGAATGCTACGGCCAGGAATCTTCCGGCAAGACGACGCTCGCGCTGCATGTCGTCGCGAACGCCCAGAAGGCCGGCGGCGTCGCCGCGTTCATCGACGCGGAACACGCGCTCGACCCGGGCTACGCGAAGAAGATCGGCGTCGACCTCGACGACCTTCTCGTGGCGCAGCCGAACAGCGGCGAAGAGGCGCTCTCGATCTGCGAGCAGCTCTGCAAGTCGGGCGCGCTCGACGTGATCGTCGTGGACTCCGTGGCGGCCCTCACCCCGCAGGCGGAAATCGACGGCAACATGGGCGACTCCCACATGGGCCTGCAGGCCCGCCTCATGTCGCAGGCGATGCGCAAGCTCACGGGCGTGCTGGCGCAGACGAAGACGCTCTGCATCTTCACGAACCAGGTGCGCGAGAAGATCGGCGTGATGTTCGGCAATCC
>CADCPA010000285.1 GCA_902803135.1 uncultured bacterium | reverse complement strand
GCTCGACCGGCTCGTACCGCGCCAGCCACACCGCCAGTTCGCCGTCTGCCGCCGCGCCCGTGCGGGCGCGTGGCGGCCCTGATTTGCCTGTTTCACGTTTCATGGCGGAATGATAACGCAGCGGCGGGCGGAAGGCAAGCGGAAAATGAGATTTCGGTGCGTAGGAAATCTCATAGCGGACCAGATGGCGTGGCAACGCGTCGAAGGTGCCGGTGAATTACATAGATGCGCCCGTCGACCAACGCATTAAAAAGCCGGTCACGACGGAGCGCGACCCTCCCCTAACTGCGCGAATGTCGCGCGAAGGGGGCGAATGGAAAAAGACCCCGACTTGCCGTAGTGCAGAATCCCTGAAACCTCATGTCCCAAGTGGGCGTCCCCACGCGTGGCGCACACGCCACGGGCTTTAGACTCCCGTTCAAAAATGAAGGTCAGAGAAATACACTGCCGAATCCGCGTGCAAGCCAGGGCCCACGTTAGTTGTCGCGCACCTCGACCTTCAGCGTGGTCTTGAGCGCTTCGACGATGCGCGTGAAGCCGCGATTGACCTCGTCGTCCGTCAGCGTGCGGTCGGCGGCGCGGAAAGCCAGCGTGTACGCGAACGAGCGGCGGCCCTTGCCGATTTCCTTCGACGTGAAGATGTCGAAGAGCGACACGGCGACGAGTTCCGGCGGCGCAACCTTGCGGATGCATTTCTCGACGGCCTCGTGCGTGACGCCCTCGCCGGCGACGAACGCGATGTCGCGCTTGACCATCGGGAACGCCGGCACGGGCGTCACCTTGCCAACGGCGTCGAAGCGGCGCGTGAGCGGCTCGAGGTCGAGTTCGGCGAGCGCCATCTGCGTCGTGAGACGGAACGGATGGCGAAGCTTCGCGGAGAGGACGCCGAGCACGCCGCAGGGACGGCCGTAGGCGCGGATTTCAAGCGCGGACGCGAACGCCGGGTGTTCCGTCGGACGGAACTCAAGGCGCGCGACATGCAGGCACGTCGCGAGGCGCTCCACGGCGCCCTTCATCCACAGCAACGCCTCCTCCGCCGTCACCGCACGGCGACGGTCGAGCGCACCGCGGCCCACAGGCCCCGTGAAGCCGAGCGCCAGGCGGTCCGCCTCGAACGGACGGCCGTCCTTCGCACGGCCGAACACGCGGCCGAGTTCGAAGAGCTCCGCCATTTCGACCTGATGCGTCGCGTTGCGGCCGAGCGAACCCATCAGCTGCGGGAGCAGCGTGTCGCGCAGCACGCCGTATTCGGCGCTGACCGGATCGGGCAGCGCAAGGCGGGCGGCCTGCGTTTCGGGACGCGCGTCGAACTGGTCGAGTTCCCCGGCCGAGAGGAACGAGTAGTGCATGCCTTCCGTGAAGCCGAGGGACAGGCACGTCGCGCGCACCTTCTCCCGGGCGCGGAACGGCGCGTCGGAAAGCGGGGAGACGCTCGGCGCGGACGGCATCGTGTCCGGAATGTTGTCCAGACCGTAGAGACGGGCAATTTCCTCGACGAGGTCAGCCTCGAGGAGGAGATCCCAACGCCAGCTCGGAATGCCGAATGCCAGCGACGCCTTCGCGGCGTACGGACCCGCTTCGCGTGGCGTGAGACCGAGGCCCTTGAGCAGATAGACCATCGCGTCGTTGCCCACGGGGAGGCCGATGAGCTTGCGCGCACGTTCGAAATCGAGCGTGACATCCGCATTCAGCGGCTGCGTGCGGTTGTCGACATCCACGACGCCCTTCGCGATGACGGCCTTGCCGTACTTCTGAAGGAGGTGGCACGCGCGGCGGCTCGCCCAGTCGGCGAGATCCTTGTCCACGCCGCGGATGTAGCGGTAGGAGGATTCGGTCGCGAGGCCGAGCTTCGTCGCCGTGTCCTTCGTGGACTCCGGCTTGAAGAGCGCGCTCTCGATGAGCACGCGCGTCGTGCCCGCGGCGATTTCACTGCCCTCGCCGCCCATGACGCCGGCCACGGCCGAAGGCTTCTCGGCATCGCCGATGACGAGCATCGACTCGTCGAGCTTGCGCTCCACGCCGTCAAGCGTCTTGATCGTCTCGCCCGGCTGCGCATCGCGCACGACGATCTGGCCGCCCGCGAGCGTCTTGTAGTCGAACGCATGCATCGGCTGGCCGCACTCGAGCATCACGTAGTTCGTGACGTCGACGAGCAGCCCGAGCGAGCGCACGCCGCACGCCTCGAGGCGGCGGGCCATGAAATCGGGAGACGGACCGTCTTCGACCTGCGTGACGACACGCGCCGTGTAGCGCGGACAGCGGACCGTGTCGAGCACGTCGACCTTGACTTCCGCATTGACGTCCACATCGCTTTCGACGAAATCGATCGCCGGCATCTTCAGCGGACGGCCGAGCACCGCGCTGAATTCGCGCGCGAGGCCGATCACGCTCAGGGCATCCGGACGGTTCCAGGTCACTTCGATCTCGAACACCGTCTCGGGTTTCTCCGTCTGGAGCACGTCGCGGGCGAACGCGCCGACCTTCGTGTCGGCCGGGAGTTCGATGATGCCTTCGTGCGTGCCGCCCGGGAGCGCGAGCTCCTTCGAGCTGCAGAGCATGCCGTTCGACTCTTCGCCGCGGAGCTTGCCCTTCTTGATCTTGAAACCGCCTTCGGGGACGACCGCGCCGATCTTGGCGAGCACGCTCTTGAGGCCGGCACGGCAGTTCGGCGCGCCGCAGACGACCTTGATCGTCTCCGTGCCGTCCGTAACGGTGGTCTTGTGCAGGTGCGTGCCCTCGATCGCCTCGCACGTGAGCACTTCGCCTACGACGAAGGAATCGGACAGCGGTTCGGGTCCGGAGGTCTCGATCGCCTCGACCTGCAGACCGCTGCGGGTCAGACGCTCGGCCAACTCGGGAACCGGAATGTCGGAAACATCGACAAACTCGTTCAGCCAACTAATCGGAAGTCTCATGGGAAACGACACATTAAGGATTGAGAAATCAAAGTGTCCGCAGAATCATTCGGCGGCGGGCGCGGGAGCCTCGGGAGCCGGTTCGGCCGCGGGAGCCTCGGGCGCGGCTTCAACCGCCGGCGCTTCGGGGGCCGGTTCGACGGCCGGCCCGTCAGCCGGCGC
>CADCPA010000284.1 GCA_902803135.1 uncultured bacterium | reverse complement strand
CGCCGGAGAAGGACGTGCGCCATCATCGCAAGGCTCAGGAGCGCGGCGTGAAATGGCTCAGAATCTCAACGAATTAAAATCGCACCCGCGTGGGGACAGGCCCTCCGTTTGGGGACAGGCCCCCGCGGAATCAGACGCGCACGAGCAAGTCCGCCAGCGCGTCGACATCGTCGACGGGGAACAGCCATCCGTTCGTCGGCGGCTGCACGAGGTCGCGGTTGCCGGGGCAGTCGGACGCCAGCACCTTCATGCCCTGCGCCAGCGCCTCCAGCACCGCGTAGGGAGATCCTTCCCAGCGGCTGGGCGCCACGAGAATGCCGCCGCGGCGCATTTCCCGCGCGGCATTCGGCAACGCGCCCGCGAACTCGACGAGATCGGCAATGCCCCGCCGCTCGGCCAGCGCCTTCATCGCGGGCAGCTCCTCGCCGTCGCCGATGAGCAAGGTCCGGCGGCCGGACGCGCGCAAGCGGTCCTGGGCGAGGGCGATCGCCTCCAGCAGGGTGTCATGGCCTTTCTGGAAATCGAACCGCGCCACCGCGACGAAGGCGAAGGCCGGGGCCTCCGAAGGCTTCACGGCCATCGGCGCGACCGTATTGGGCTCAAGGCGGATCGGCACTTTCACCCGGTAGGTCGTACGCAGCAGTTCGACGTCGTCACGGTTGAGCGCCACCAGTTCGTCGACCCGGGCATACAGCCACCGCTCCAGCCGCAGACGCAGAAACCGCTTGAGACGGTTCCCGGCCGTCTTCGGCAGAAAGCCATACTTGCGCCAATGAATGCCGTGGACGACGAACACGATCCGTCCCCGCGGACGGCGCAGCGGATTGCGCAGGAGCTGGAGCAGCGCCTTCAGATGGTTGACATGGACCAGCTCGGCGCCCCACGCATCCATCCTCGCCGCCGTGCACTCGCCCTTCTCGGCAAAGAAGACCCGCGTCTCGTCCGCCGCATGGGCGGCAATCTGGCGGCGGATGTATTCGCCGCCGCCGCCGAGGGCATCCCGATCTGTCAGATAGGCGATCTTCATCGGCCCTCCTCCCCCGCCGGCGGCCGCTGCAACCGCTCGCGGAGCACGGGCAGCAGGAGCTTCCGCCGCGCGGCGACGATCTGCCACATCGTGAACCGCCGGGCGAACGCCGGCCGCAGCGCAGACGGCGCGAGCACCGCGAGGACGCGGCCGACGAGCGCAAGCAGCGGCGAGAGGCGCACCCAGACGGCCGCCGGCCGGCGGATGGTCCAAAGGCGGCTCAGCTTTTCGGCGTTCCGCGGCGTCTCGATCCGCTCCAGCAGAATCGCCGCGGTCGCCAGCACCAGCGGCACGAGGCGCGAACCGCGGCTCACATGGAACAGACGCTCGACCGTCGCATAGAAGAGCGCCACGCGCAGACCGAGGCGTTCGAACCAGTATTCGTCGATCCAGTCGCCCGACCAGACGCTCCCCTTGTTCCGGCGGTAGATGGACATGGTCTCGTCCAGAAAGCCGATCGTTCCCGCCCGGGCATGCAGCAGATGCAGAAGCCAGTCGCCCGGCAAGGCGTACACGGGGAACTCGTCGAACAGCCTGCCGTCGGCATTCCACCGGTAGAGGACGCCGCTCGTCGGAATGAAATTGCCGTGCAGGAGCTCGGCGAGGCGGATCGTGCGATTCCGGTACCGCGCCGGCTGCGCCGGCACGAACGAGTCGGGATGGTCGCCGTCCCCCCACACGACCCGGGCCGGATGGAAGCAGACCGTGCAATCCGGATGCGCCTTCATGTAGGCGACCTGCTTTTTCAGCTTGGCACGATCGGTCCAGCAGTCGTCGCCCTCGCACATCGCGACGAACGTGCCGCGGCAGCGCCGGCACACGCGCAGCAGATTGCCCGAGATGCCCAAGGACACGTTCTCCTGCGAGGTCAGCACGCGCAGACGGTCCGGATGCCGCCGCTGGTAGTCCAGGCAGATCGCCCGCGTCTCGTCCGTCGAGCAGTCTTCGCCGACGAGCAGCTCGAACGCGAAATCGGTCTCCTGCATCAGCACGCCTTCCAACGCCTCGCGGATGTACGCCGCGTGGTTGTACGCCAGCATCACCACGGAGACGAGCGGGTGGCGGCAGAGGGCCTCGGGCGAGGAGATCTCCTGGCAGGGGATCACGACGTCGCCGTTCATGCGCCCTCCCCGTCGGATGCGCGAAGCCGCCGAATCGTCCGGACCGGTCCCTGATCCTGCGCGGCGGCCTGGCGGCGCTCGAATTCGCCCTTGATCTGACGGACGGACTTCCGGATCTTCGCCAGAATCTCCCGCGTCGAAGACGCCTTGTTCGCGGCGGCGGCCGTCGCCTTCTGGTAGGGTCTGAAATCTTCGACGACCGTCGCGAGGCCGCGGTCGATGTCTTCCAGCGTGTAGACGCGGAACCCCTTGCGGAGGCAGAACGCGTAGACGGGACTGTTCCGGTGGAGGAACACGCAGCCGCCGCGTTTCAGGGCGAGCAGCACGTTGCCGACGGCCTGCTGGCGCAGCTGGCCGAACACGAAGCAGCAGCACTTGTCCATCACCTTCGTGTACTCCGCCAGCGGCAGGAAGGTCGTGATCGCCGAGAACCGGTCGCCCAGGCACTTGCGCCCGTAAGCCTCGATCATTTCGGCATAGGGACCGCGCGTCACGCCGTCGGGACCGTAGACGAGCGAGGCGATGACCTCGTAGTCGCGCGAGGAAACGAGCCGCGGGAAGATGTCCCAGTAGTTGTTCGAGAGCGTGGCCGAATTGCCGACCCAGATGCCCTTGCGGTCCAGATCCACGAGCGGACCGCTCGTGCGGGCCTTCTCGCGGAGGTTCACGAGGTAGGCGTAGAAGATCTGCTGCGCCTGGGGATTCACCAACCGGCGGATGAACGCGCCCTCTTCCTGCAGCACGCAGGAGAAGAAGTCGACGCGGCGGAAGAAGCGTCCGTGTTCGGACCGCGACAGGCGGTTGATCCTCACCTTCGCGATGAACCAGAGCGCGAGCATCTTGACCACCTGGCGGGGCGACGTGTGGCGCAACCAGATCCAGGTCGTGCTCGGCAGGAACCACCAGCGGCCCACGTAGTCGATGTAGTCGTAGCCCCATGTGCTCCACACGACGAATGCCTTCGGACTGCACACGTGGCAGAAGCGGATCGAGTCCTGCGACGCACCGTGAACCCAGACGACATCGTAGTCCGTCGCCTCGAGCAGCGCCTGATGCCGGTCGCTATGGCGGCGGATGATCTCCAGCTTGTCCACATGGCGGATGCCCGCGGTCGAATAGGGCCATTCGCCCGTCACCAGCACGTAGCGGTTCGCCGTTTCAGGCACGGACTCGAACGTTTCGATGATGCCGTCCACGAACAGGCGCGCGCCCACGAAGTGGAGGATGCGCATCGGGCGCCGCGGACCGAACCCCTCGCACGCATTACCCGAAACGGGAACCGGCACGGCGGCGACCGAGGCGTCGTTGCGCCAGCGCGCATAGAGCGTCATCTCGCCGTTCTCGAACGCGGCGTCGCCCAACGGATCGCCATCGCGCCAACGGACCGGTCCGGTCGGCGTCGTCGCCCACCCCATGAAGCCGAACGAAGGCCGCGTGAAGGCGGACGGCGGCAGGAACAGGCGCTCGTCGTAATCGAAGGTGAAATCCGCCATCTCGCCTTCACCCCCGTTCGCGTCGAACCGGATCCGGCAGGGATCGCCCTTCCATTTCGCGAAGAGGACGACCTTGCCCGCGCGATGCGGCGGCAGCACGATCCAGCCGCCATCGGGCCAGTTCACCTTGCCGTACGCATCCGCCGCCCAACCGGCGAACGCATGGTGCGCGCGATGGAACGTCATGGCCGGCAGACGCGCGGCCTTGCCGTACACAAAGCAGAAATCCGGCATCCGGCCCGCGCCGCCGTTCGCCTTGAACTGCACGGTGCAGGGGAAGCCCTTCCACACCGCATACAAGGTCGCGACGCCGTCGACCACCGGCGGCACGCGGATCGGCGCACGGTCTTTCCAGCAGACCGCACCGTTGCGGGTCTTGGACCAACCGGCGAATTCGAAGCCGTTGAACGCGAAGCGGCGCGTAAAGACATTGGCCGGCAGGCGCGTCGGCGAATCATAGGTGAAATGGAAGTCCGCCATGTGGCCCGCGCCGCCGTTGGCGTCGAACCGGACCCGGCAGCGGCGGCCGCGCCATTTCGCATAGAGGTGGCAGCAACCGTCCTTGCCGACCGGCGGATGGAGAATCACGCCCCGGTCGGCCCAGTTCACCTTGCCCTGGGGCTGGAACGCCCACCCCGCGAAGTCGCACATCGTGCGGGTGAAAGCGACCGGCGGCAACGCCGTCGGGGAGCCATACCGGAAGAAGAAGCTTTTCATCTTGCCGCGCCCGCCGCAGGCATGGAACACGACCATTCGAGGTTCGCCGGTCCAGCGGGCATAGAGAGACGCGACGCCGTTGCGGAACGGCAGCGCGGCCGGACTCGACCCCGCCGGCCACACGGCGTCCGCAGTCGGCGAATAGGTCCACCCCGCGAAACGGAACCCCGACCGCGTAAACGGACACGGCGGCAGGCGAATCGCGTCGCCGCGGAGGAACCGCATCTCCATCGGCTGTCCAACGCCGCCGTTGGCGCTGAACGAGACCTTGAGCTTTTTCACGGCCTTCGGCGGCGACGAGGCCCAGGCGCCGGCAAATGGATTCGGCACGACCCGGGCCGGACACGACGCCAACTCCTCCGCCAGTCCGCGCAGAATCGGACGGCCGCGGCCATCGTAGGCGAAGTCCAGCCGACGCGCCTCGGGACCGACAAGGCCGGCCAGCGCCGTTTCGGAGCCGGGCATGACGGGCACGTAGAAATCCACGCGGCGGAAGAAGCAGGCGTGCTCGGAGTCGAGCTTCCGAATCCAGCCGGTCTTCGCGAAACCGAACAGGGCCACCCGCTTCACCACCCGTTTCAGGGGCGTCTGCCGCAACCAGCGCAGCGTCTCGGCGGGGCGTTTGCCCCAGATGCCGACATAGTCGCGGTAGTCGGGCCCGAGCGCCGACCAGACGACGACGGTCTTGCGCGCATAGGACAGGACGAAACGGATCGATTCGCTCGCGGCGCCATGCACCCAGACGACGGAATGGCGTCCGCGCAGAAGATCCCGATACTCGCGCGTGCCGGGGACGACGATCTCGGCCTTCGACGACGCGGCGAAACCGCCGCCCAGACGACGGGGATCCGTCGTCAGGACAACACATCGGCTCGAACAATCCCGCAGACGGGCAAACGCCTTCGCCACAGGATCGACGAGCCGGGGATCGCTCATCACGTGAAGGACTTGCATCGTCTCCTGTCAGTTCAGCTCGGAATAGAGAGTCTTGCCGCTCGCGTTTTTCGGGAGGACGTCGATGGAAACGACTTCAAACGCCGAGATGTTGAGATGGGTCTTCTCCGCCACGAACGTGCGGACCTTCTCGATCGCGTCCGCATCCGTGAGATAGATCTTCATGTGGTCGTCCGTACCGGCGCACGCGCAGTCCATGCCGAGGAAGGCGCCCTTGATCATGCGCTCGGTCTCGTCGAGGTTGACGCGGTTGCCGAAAATCTTCAGGAAGCGCTTCTTGCGGCCGACGATGAAGTAGAAGCCGTCCGCATCCCGCTTCGCCATGTCGCCGGTCACCAGCTTGCCGTCGCGCTCGTCGCCCTTGGCCAGGTCCGCCGCGCATTCCGCATAGCCCAGCGTGACATTCTTTCCATAGTAGACGAGCTCGCCCGGCGTGTCCGCCTCTTCGATGAGGCTGCCGTCCGCATCAACGAGCTCGAAGCGTCCGCCCGGAATGGCGACGCCCATCGAGCCGACCTTGTCGAGCGCGCGGTCCGGCGGCAGATAGCTCATGCGCGCCGTCGCCTCGCACTGGCCGTACATGACGACGAAGTTCTTGCCCTCCTTCGCCGCATGCTCGGCGAACTTGAGGTGCAGTTCGGGCAGGATCTTGCCTCCCGCCTGCGTCATCGTGCGCAGGCTCGGCAGCTTCCGGCGGAAGAACATCAGACGGTCAAGCATCTCGTACGTGTAGGGCACGCCGCCGAAGCTCGTCGCCCCCTGCGCCGTGAAGAACGTCCAGAACTCGCGCTGCATGATGCTCGCGCCCGTGAGCAGCAGCGTCGCGCCGACCCACAGGTGGGTGTTGACGATCGAAAGGCCGTAGGTGTAGTTCATCGGCAGCGTCGTGATCGGACGCTCCGTCGCGTCGAGCTTGAGATACTCGACGATGCTCTCGGTGTTGGCACGGATGTTCACGTAGCTCTGCCGCACGAGCTTCGGCGAGCCGGTCGAGCCGGACGTCGTCAGCAGCAGCGCGAGGTCGGGATGGAGGCCGCGGTCTTCGGCGGAAACCGCCGTGACCGTTCCCGCCACGCAGTTCACCACGTAGTTGGGCGAATAGGTGTCGACGAACCGCTGCAGCAGCCCGGCGTCGATCTGCGCGTCGAGCATCAGCGGCACGATGCCGCGGTTCAGGCAGGCCACATAGGCGACCAGCGACGGCAGATTGTTCGAGACGAGCAGGAAGACGAGCGACCGCGGCGCGATTTCAGGCCGCCAGGTCTCCGTCAGCTCCCGGAAGTCGGCGTAGGAAACCTCGCGCCCGTCGTCCGTGACGACGGCGACACCCGGAAACTGAAGCGAGAAAAAGCGGTCCACGGCCGTCCTCCGGTTCGGTTGTTAAAACGCGATGCCGTACTTGGACAGGATCTCCTTGCCCATGGCGAAACTGCGGAAGTCGAGAATGTCGTCCGGCTCCAGCGAAATGTCGAATGCCTCTTCGATGTTCGTCATCAGATTGACATGGCCGACGGAATCCCACTGGCGCGTCGATTTGAACACGGCCGTCTCCGCCTCCGCGGCGGACAGGCCGAACACGGATTCAAACACCCCGAGATACTTTTCAAGATTGCCCATGATCAATACTCCACAAGTTCGGAACAGACGAGATGGCCGGCCGTGAACTCCATGCTGGCCCAGGCGAGGCCCACGCCGAAACCGCAGGCCAGGCAGTGGCACATGCCGCCGCGCAGGCGTTCCGCCAGCTGAACGACCATCACGAGCCCGATCGAGGCGTTCGTGACGTTGCCGAAATCCCTGATGCAATACGGCACCTTCTCGGGCGGCAGCTTGAGCGAACGGCGAATCTTCTCGTCGATGAACTTGTTCGCCTGATGAAGCAGCAGATAGTCGACCGACTCGAGATCGATGGAACAGGCGGAAATCAGCTCCTTCAGCGAAGCCGGCGGACGGCGAATCGCGAACGAGAAGACATCCATGCCGTTGACGACCATGTCCGTACCCTTGCGGACGATGCCCGGCTCGACTTCGACCTCCTGAAGCGCCTCGACCGTTGTCGGGTGGCGCATGCCGCCGAACTTCATGTGGACGGCTTCCCAGCCCTTGCCGTCGACGCCGAAGACGAAGTTCATCGGCTTGTCCCAGGCGGCGTCGTATTCAAGCGCCGTCACCGTCGCCGCGTCGCCGAAGAGCGGACGCACCGAGCGGTCCTTCGGCGACCGGTTCTTCGTATTGGTTTCGGCGCAGATGAGCAAGCCCTTCCTGAACTGGCCCGTCTGCATCATCGACGTCGCGACGCTCATGCCGTAGACCCAGCCCGAGCAGCCGAGCGGCAGGTCCATCACGAAGCAGTCTTCGCGCAGACCGAGACGGCCCTGGAGAATGCACGCCGTCTGCGGCGCGAGGTAGTCGCGCGTCATGCTCACGAAGAAGAGGCAGTCCACCGACTCGGCGGACCAGCCGAGGTCCGCCAGCAGGCGCACGACGGCCTTCTCGGCGAGATCGCTGGCGGTGACGCCGTCGTTGCAGACGCGGCGGCGTTCGATGCCCGTCGAGGCGATCGTCTTCTCGGCCTCCTCGCGGCTGGCGAAAATCGGCAGGTCGATGTTCTCCTCGATGCGCCGCGGCACGCAAGCCGCAAGGCCGGCGATCTTCACGCGCGTTGTCGACAATGTTGCCATGTCACCGTCCCGTCAGATAGTCAAACCGCCGTCGATGACCAGCGACTGTCCCGTCACCCAGGACGACGCGTCGGACAGCAGATAGGCGATGCCGTGGGCGATGTCCTCCGGCTCGCCGTAGCGCTTGAGCGGATACTTGGCGATATCCGCCTGCTCCTGTTCTTCGGACAGCTTCCCGCTCCGAATCAGTTTCGTGTTGACGCGGCCGGGGTTCACGCTGTTCACGCGGATCTTCCGTGCCGCCAGTTCGTTCGCGTAGAAGCGGACGGCGGAGCTCAGCGCCGCCTTCGAGGTGCCGTAGATCGCATTGCCCGTGGCGAATATCTCCGTACCGCCGACCGACGACACGAAGACGACCGCGCCGCCCTTCTGGACCTTCTTCTTCTTGGTCAGCAGGCGAAGCGTCTCCACCGGGGAGAAGAAATTGATGTCGAAGACCTCGCGGAACTTGTCGCCGTCGCAGAACTGCAACGGCAGCAGCAGACCGCGGCCCGCGCACAGCACCACGCCGTCGAGCACCGGGCACGCCTCCACGAGGGCGCCGATGCCGTCCGCCGACGTCAGATCCGCCGCGACCTGCACATGGCCCTCGCCTTCGAGCCGGTCCAGCGTCTCCTGGAGACGGGCGACATCACGCCCCGTCACCACGACCTTCGCGCCGAGCTTCGCCAGCTCGACCGCCGCCGTCTGCCCGATGCCCGACGACGCGCCGGTCACGAGCATCGTCTTGCCTTCGAGGGAAAACGGATTATAGCTTGTAGCCATAATTCTCCTCCGAATCCTTCACTTCCACGAGTTCGGAGATCTGGATGGCTTCTTCGAACGCCACCGTGCCCCAGGAAAGGCCGACGCCGAAGCCGCAGCCGATGATTTTCGTCTTCCTGCCGTTGATCTGATCGCGAATCTGCGTCACCATCAGCAGCGGAATCGAGGCGGAGGAGGTGTTGCCGAAATTGTACATCTCGCTCGGGACCTTCGCCGGATCCAGCTTCAGCTTCTTGACGATCATGTTGTTCATCTTCATGTTCGCCTGATGGAAGAGGAAGTAGTCGTACGACTGGTAGTCGAAGCCGAAGTGCTCGGCGAGCTTCTTGACGGACTTCGGGGCCGCCGTGATGCCGAACGAGAAGACGTCCATGCCCTTCATGTGCGTCTGCATGCTGTGCATCTGCTTGCCTTCGAACTCATGCATCGCGAAGGACTCGGGCTTCACCTGGTTGCGGCTGCCGCTGTCGGGAATGATGATGGCGTCGAAACCGCTGCCGTCCGCACCGAAATGGAAATCGTAGGAACCCGTCGCCTCGGGGGCGTACTCGATCGCCGTCGCCGTGCCGGCACAGCCGAAGAGGGGGTCCATCTGCTGGGGCGCGCGGCGCTTGGCGTCGCCGCAGCACAGCAGCACCTTTTTCAGGTAGCCGCCCTGCGCCAGCGAGAGCGCGTAGCTGAGGCCGTAGACCCAGCCCGAGCAGCCGAGCGTCACGTCCGCCGCATACGTCTCCTTGGAAAGACCGAGGCGGTCCTGCAGGATGCAGGCCGTCGCGGGAAGCGCATAGTCCGCCGTCTGGGATACGAAGATGACCGCGTCGATCTCGTTCTTCGCCCAGCCCAAATCGGCAATCAGCCGTTCGGCGGCCGCAAAGCAAAGGTCGGAGGTGCAGAGCTTCTCCGAAACGCGGCGTTCCTTGACGCCCGTCAGCTCGACGAAGGCTTCCGGACTGTAGTTCTCCGAAATCGCCCCGTCTCCGCTCTTGAGATCGAGATTGCTGACAATGTTCTCCGGAACGCCCGCCGCGATGCCGGCGATGCGCACGTTCTTGATTGACAGAAAGGCCATGCGCCCCCCTCTATGTGCTTGCGATGCTGATTACTGCTTCTTGGACTGGACCGTGTTGAACAGGTCCTGAATCGTCTCGGCGCCCTTCACGTCTTCGCCCTTGAGCGTCACGTCGTACTCTTCATCGACCATCGCAATGATCGAAAGCGCGATCAGGGACGACCATTCGTCGATTTCGCGGAACTTGGTTTCCGCCGTGAAGACGGAGCGGTCGGTGTCGTCGAACTGGCCGGCAAAGTTGTCGATAAACGTATTGATATCCATCTCTTTATCCTTCCTTATGGGCAAGAGTTAATTATAACAGATATTCCCGTCATTCGCACTATGAAAATCAAAATCAGAAATCCATCGTTTTCGCGGGATTTCCGAACACATGCACGTCGTCGCCGAAATTCCGCATGACGACGCTGCCGAACCCGACGGAAACGTTGCGCCCGATCCGCTTCTTCGGGATGATGCCCGCGCGCACATGCAGCGTCGATCCGTCGCCCATCTCCGAGAAGCCGCCCATGAAGACATGGCTTTCGATCGTGCAATAGGACCCGACGCGCACGTCATGGCCGAAGTTGCACAGCGGATGCACGATGGTAAAGTCGCCGATCTTCACGTTGGTCGAGACGGACGTCCAGGAACAGATCATCACGCCGCGCCCGATCGTCGCGGCATTCGAGACGTGGGCCTCGGGCGAAATGAGACTGATGAACTCGCCGCCCTTTGCGAGCATCTTCCCGCTGTAGACGCGACGCCACTTCGCATCGCCAAGTGCGCAGAAAAAGACGTCGTCGGGTTGCGGTTCGTAAGTTTCAACCGGACCGAGAATCGGCGGATAGTCGCCATACGGGCACGGATACCCATCCAGCAGATCGGCTTTGTCGTCGAGAAAGCCCTTGATGTCGAACTCGCCGCGCTGAAAGGCCGCGACCTGATGCGCGAACCCGAACACCTCGCGTCCGAACCCGCGCGCGCCGATGATGACCAGATGCTTCTTCATGCTCTCGTTCCTCTTCAATCAACTCCTGCCGTACCGTTTCGATCTAGATGGCCGCAAGAACCAATTCCGCAATCTTGCGCACGGCCTCCTCGGGCAGCGTCCAGTAGAGCGGCAGGCAGAGGATGCGCTTCGAGATGTCCTCGGAAATCGGACAGGCGTTCGTGATGCCGAGTTTCGCGTAGGTGTTGACCGACGGATAGAAGTAGCGGCGGGCGAACACGTGGTCGCGCCGGAGCGCGGCCTCGACGCGGAGCAGCGTGGCCTCGCTGTCGAAGATGACCGGGAAGTAGCTGCAGTTGCACGACGGGTCGATCTTCTGGAATGCGAGCGTCGGGTTCTGCGCGAGGAGCGACCGGTAGAGGCAGTACTTGGCCTTGCGGTCGGCCACAATGTGCGAGAGATAACGCAGGTTGGCCAGACCGATCGCCGCATTCACTTCGGTCATTTTCGCGTTGGTTCCCACGAGATCGACGTCTTTTTCCGCGTTATAGCCGAAGAAGCGCAGCTCGCGCACCTTGCGGTCCACCTCCGGGTCCGTCGAGAAGACGCCGCCGCCTTCGGACGTATTGAGCAGCTTCGTCGCATGGAAGCTCGTCGTCGATACGTCGCCGTAGGTGAAGACGCTCTTCCCCTTGTAGGTGACGCCGACGGCGTGCGCGGCATCGTAGACCACCTTGAGGCCGTGGCGCTTGGCAACGGCGTCGATCGCCTCGCAGTCGCAGGGATTTCCGAAAACGTGCACGGGCAGGATGGCGACCGTCTTGTCCGTAATCAGCGCCTCGATCTTCGCCGGATCGAGGTTCAGCGTCTCGGGGTCGATGTCGGCGCATACCGGCTTGAAGCCCTCGTAGAGGATCGAGCTGATCGTCGCGATGAAGGTGAAGGGCGTCGTGATGATCTCGCCGCCGGCGGGGAGGTCGAGCGCGCGGAGCGCGAGCTGGATCGCCAGGGTGCCGTTGTTGACCGCGACGGACTTCTCATGGCCGCTCCAGGCGGAGAAGTCGCGCTCGAACTGCTGCACGAGCGGACCGTTGTGGGTCATGATGCCGCTCGCCCAGACCTTCTCGAGGTAGGCGTTCACCTCCGCCAGCGGCGCGAGGGCGGGCATCGTCACATAGATGTTTTTTTCAAAGGCCGGCATGGCATTTCTCCCGGGTGGATTCGAGGAGCCTGGCCTGCACCAGGCATTCCCCGTATTCAGATTCAAAGTCGCCCGACGCGACCGTCGTCGCGACATGGTCGAGCAGACGCGCAAAATGATCGTCGCGGAAGGTCTTCTCCACACGGCCCGCCTTCGTTTCGAGAATGACGGGCGCGGCAAAGTCTTCGCGGGCCGTAAAGGCGCGCGTTGTCGAAATCTTGCCGTCTTTCCCCCAGATTTCGTAGCTGTTCTGGTAGAAATGGTCGAAACCGTAGGCCGTCTGCACGGGCACGCCGCCGGCCGACATCATGATCGCCCCGGTCAGCTCGACGTTGCCGAGCGCGGGGTCGTGTCCGCCGCAGAGGGCGGCCAGCACCTGGACGTCGTGTCCGAGCAGGTAAGTCGCGCACTTGAGCGTGTAGGCTCCGTTGTCGAGGAGCGCGCCGCCGCCAAGGTCGGCCGAATAGCGGATGTTGGCGACCCCTTCCGGGAACGGCGGAATGCCGAAGCGCACCACCACCTGGCGGAGCGGACCCACCGCCTGCGCCGCCAGCAGCTCCTTCACGTAGAGGTTCTGGGCATGGAAGCGGAACTGGAAGCTCTCCATCAGCAGCACGTGCTGCGCGCGCGCGACGGCAACGAGGTCCTCGACCTCGGTCCGGCGGCAGGCGAGGGACTTCTCGCAGAGGACGTGCTTGCCGGCCTTCAACAGGCGGCCGACCCATTCGTAGTGGAGGCCGGTCGGCAGCGGACAGTAGACGAGGTCGATGTCGTCGGCCGCGACGAGCTCGTCGTACGAGCAGGCGCGGCAGCCGTAGTCGGCCGCCAGCGCCGCGGCCTTGGCCGCGGCGCGCGAGGCGATCGCCGCCACCTCGAACGAGGCATGGGCGGCGAAGGCGGGAATGAGCGAACGGCGCGCGATGTTCGCGCACCCCATGATTCCAACTCGGATTCGATCAGACATAGGCAAAGGCGGAAACAAGTGAACGGATCTGGATGTTCAGATAGTTGTTGTAGCGGAGAAACTCCTTGATCTGGCCCAGCGTGAGCCAGATGAAGTGCTCGGGCTCGTGCAGGTCGGCGTGCTCGTCGACCAGAAACAGCACGTTGCGGTTCTGCTCGTGGTAGAACCGGCCGCCCTCTTCGGACTGCCGGGTGTCGAACACCGTGCGGCCGGGGATCTGGCCCGCATCGAACTCGGTGACGAAGTGCGGCCGCAGCGACGGATCGACGCGGCGGAAGTCGCCGGTGAGACACTGGATCGTCGGGGCGAATTCCACGACGTCGTAGTTGCCGCACTCGACCTTGGCCTGGAGGAGGAAGTGCAGCACGCCGTCGATCTTCTTGGCGAACAGCACGCAGAGACCCTCCTGCATCGGCTGGACGATCGGCTGGCACCACTGGGCGACCTCGCGGTTCGAGATCGTCACGTTGACGCCGATGACGCGGAAGAACCGGCGGTCGTGCCGCACGATTTCGTCTTCCGTGATGGTCCAGTCCTTGACGTCCTTCAGCGGGATCTTGTCCACGATGAGCTCGTACTGCGACTTGAGCGCGCTCATCCGGTGCAGGACGCCGTCCATGGAGTTGAGGCCGTCGCGCGCCTGCTCCGACTTCACCAGTTCCCGGCCGAACGCGCTGAGCGCCGCTTCGTCCGCAAGCGATCCGAAATCGCCGTAGCGGAGGCCGCTCAGCACCGTGCGCGTATCCATGTTGACGGTGTTGTCGCGGCCCATGAGATACTTGATCTGGCCCAGAGTGAGCCAGCGGAAGTCAGGCCCCGTCTCGATGTCGTCGTCGACGCGGATGATGATGTTGCGGTTGCGCTTGCGGAAGAAACGCGCGCCCTGCTCGCTCTGGAGCTGGTCGAGCACGATGTGGTCGGGCTTGACGTCGCGGAAGTAGTCCAGATAGGCGGGCTTCTTGCCGCCGTGCACGCAGGTGTAGTTCGACCGCGTGGCCTGAAGCGTCGGGGAGAGCTGCACGCAGTTCACGTTGCCCGGCTCGATCTTCGCCTGGAGCAGGAAGTAGAGCACGCCGTCGACCTCGCGGCAGATGATGCCGAGGTAGCCGACCTCGGGCTGGTTGATGATTGCCTGCTGCCAGCGGATCGGCCGGCCCTCGTTCTTGTAGACGTCGATGCCGACGATGGAGAAGAAACGTCCCGAGACATGGCAGAGATTGCCGGTGACCTCGTCGAACTGCCAGCCCTTGAGGTCCTTGAACGGCACGCGGTCGATCTGGACTTTGACCTCGCGGTTGCGGCGTTCGATCCACTGCACGACCTCGTCCGTGGTGTTCCACGGATTGTCGTGCGTGAGAAGCGATCTGATCAACGGTCGATTGTCCATTGTTCCCTCGTAATTCCCGTTTGCCCGCGGCGCGTCCGTCTCAGGCGGACGCCGGCGGCGGATAGACGGCCGGCCCGGCCGGCCGTTTCAGGAAGGCCTCGTAGGCGGTGCAGACGCCCGCGACGTCCTCGCTGAACACAATCTGGCGTCCCTTGTGGAGCCAGAGGACTTTGTTGCACATCGCACGCACCTGGCCGATCGCGTGCGAGACGAGAATCGTGGTCGCCCCGCCGTGGATGATTTCCTTCATCTTCGCCTCGCTCTTCGCGCGAAAGCCGCCGTCGCCGACGGAGAGGACCTCGTCCAGAATGAGGATGTCGGGCCGCACGAACGAGGCGATGGCGAAGGCGAGGCGGGACTTCATGCCGGACGACAGCTGCTTGAACGGCCGGTCCTCGAACTCCTTCAGTTCCGCGAATTCGACGATCTGCTCGTACGTCGCATCCATGAACGCCCGCGTATAGCCCAGCATCGCGCCGCGCAGGTAGGCGTTCTCCTTGACCGTCAGGTCGCCGTCGAATCCGCTCGCCAGCTCCAACAGCGCGGCGACGCGTCCGTGGCGCACCACCTGGCCGTACGTCGGCTCCATGATGCCCGACACGGCCTTGAGCAGCGTCGACTTTCCCGCGCCGTTCGTGCCGATGATGCCGAGCATGTCGCCGCGCTGCAGCTCGAAGTCCACATCGCGGTCCGCCCAGAAGTCGACGACCTTGTAGTTGCCCGTCAAGCACCGCATCACCCACTCCTTCAGGCCGATCGACTTGAAGTCGCCGGTCAGATAGCGGATCGAGACGTTGCGGCACGTCAGAATCGGTGCGGCGTCAGACATAGTACAAAAACCTCGTATTGTAGTGCTTGTACATGAGACACCCCGCCAGAAACGCGGCCACGGCAAATCCCAGAAGCGTGAGATGGAGCTCCAGCGACGGCACCTGGCCCATCAGGACCACCTCGCGGATGTAGGCGATGTGGCGATAGACGGGGTTGAGCGCGAAGCCGAGCTGCAGCAGCGGCGAGAACCCGTCGATCGTGTAGAAGAGCGCCGACCCGTAGGCGAGCAGCTGCAGGAAGACCCGCCACAGGTAGTCGACGTCGCGGAAGAAGACGAAGAGCGCGGAGAGGATCATGCCGATGCCGATGTTCATGAACAGAAGCGTCGCGACCGGATAGACGAGCAGCAGGAACGTCCAGGTGAACGGCACGCCGTCGAGCGCGCAGAACGCAAAGAACACCAGCAGCGTCAGCGCGAAGTTGATCAGCGCCTGCACGTTCACCGAAAAGAGGAAGAGGTACTTGGGCACGTCGACCTTGGTAAAGATGGCCGAGTTCGCGCTGAGGCTGAACATGCCGCCGTTCGTCGACTCGGCAAACCAGTTGAAGGTCAGCAGACCGCAGAACAGATACGTCGTATAATGGGGTATGTCGCGGCCGAAGAAGTTCTCGAAGACCACCTTCATCACCAGCAACATGAGCATCGGCGAGAGCATGCTCCACGCCATGCCCAGCACCGTACGCTTGTACTTCTTCTTGAAGTCCCGTTTGACGAGCTCTTCAAGAAGAAAGCGATGCTTGCTCAGCTTGGAAAAAGTCGAAGAAAGAAAGCCCATCATCCACGCACTTCCAGCACCAGCTGCCCGATCTGCTTCTTGATGAGCTTCGGACGGTACAGCGGAATCGTCACGAGCACGCTCTGCCCCGGTTCCGGCAGCTGTTCTTCCGTCACGTCGAGCAGGCCCTGCGCGATGATCTTCGGCGCGCTGCCTTCACCCACCATCGCCGCCATCGCATCGATCGGCGCGGACGCCAGGTCCGCATAGCCGAGCATCGCCTTCTCCACGAAGTCAGCCCCCTGTTTGATGGCGTACTTCGCCGCGAGATGCACGAACTTGCGGAATTTCTGCACGCTCACCGGCTCCGTGATCGACACGGCGAACGCCGTGTGCCCCTCGACGTCCTCGCGCATGAGCACGCGTTTCGCCCAGGGTTCCGACGCGAAGTCGGCCTCGCCCTTGTGGAACACGAACTGGCGCGCGGCGCTCTTCTTGGCAATGCCGGTGCGCGGCCAGATGAGGTCGACCGAGCCGAGATTCCGGCTGACGAGAAGGCCCTTCTCCGGCAGACCCGTCATCTCGCACTTGACAAGCAGAATCTCAAGCAGCTGTTTCGGCTTCGAAGGCATGGCCCTCTCCTTTCGTCGTTCCCGCGTTCCGTCCGTCCGGGGCCCTGCCGGAAACGGGCAGGACACCATCGACTTCCAATCGAAAAGTCAGGGTTATTATAGCAAAAAAAGCCGTGAAAAGGCAATAGCCATCGGACTTGTCGTGGCGTCGGGCGCGCGACGGACCGTCAGCGCGCACCGCGCATGAAGAGCACGGCGAAAACCGTGCGCACGAGAATCCAGATGTCCATCCACGGCGACCAGTTGAGCACGTAGTAGGTGTCGAGGTCCACGCGTCGGGCGTAGTCCGTCTCGCTCCGCCCCGAAACCTGCCAGAGGCCCGTGACGCCCGGCCGCACCGAGGAAAACACCGGGTAGGCGTCGCCATAGTACGCCACCTCGGCCTGGACGATCGGCCGCGGACCGATCAGCGCCATCTCGCCCGAGAAGACATTGAACAGCTGGGGCAGCTCGTCCAACGAGGTCCGCCGGAGGAATTTCCCCAGCGGCGTAATGCGCGGATCCTTTGCCAATTTGAAATTTTTCTCCCATTCGGCCGCAATTTCGGAATTAGAAGCCAGCAGCTTCTCCAGCCGCGCATCGGCGTCGGCATACATGGAGCGGAACTTCCACACGCGGAACGGCTTCCCCTTCCGGCCGAGGCGTTCCTGGCGGTAGAAGACGGGTCCGCGGCTGGTTAGCTTGATGAGCAACGGCAGCAGCACGAAAAAGGGCGAGAACACGAGGAACACCAGCGCCGCGAAGACCGTGTCGAGCAGCCGCTTCTGGAAGCGCTTCGCCCGCATCCGCACCTGATTGACCATCTCCAAGCCGCCCAAACCATCGAAAATGACCGCACGAGACCCGAAAATCGGGAAAGTCCGCGCCGTGGGCAGATACTCGATGAACGTGAACCAGGAGGCGAACTCCTCCATCTGGCAGCGGAAAAGGCGTTCGTCCTGGCACGCGAGCAGGATCTTGATGTCCCGCCGCTTCGCCACGGACACGATTTTCTGAAGCGGTCCGAGGTAGGGCACACCGTAGGCGGCCAGCGTCGCGTCGGCCTCGTTCCGCTCCCGCCGCTTCCTTCCGATCCGTTCCGCGCCGGCGAAATAGCCCACGACCTTGAAGCCGCTGTACGCGTCGTCGCGCAACGCCGCCGCCACGCGGCAGGCGACCTGGCTGGACCCCGCCAGCAGCACGGGAATCTGGCCGACTTTCAAACGGAAGAGAATCGCCCGCATCCAGTTGCGGAACGACTGCGCCCCCAACGCCACGAGCACGCCCGAGGCCGCCACAACGACACGGGAGATGTGGGCGGACGTCGTCTGGTAGCGCAGCGCAAGAAACGCGATGATGCCCAAGTGGGTCACCAGCGAGGCATGCACCAGCAGACGGAACTCCTCGACGGACGGAAGCGGGGCGGAGGGGTACATCCAACTTCCGTGATAATTGCCGAAGAGAACGTTGGCGAACACGAAAACGAGGGCAATCGGCCAGAAAATGAGATAGTCCGCGGGCGAATAGCCGCCGATGGACGAAGAGATGCCCAGCGTGGCCAAGGCGCGGCCCAGCACCCAGTAGGAACAGACGACAACCGCCCAGATCGTGAAGATGCACATGACATCCGCGACCCAAAGCGCGATGACGCGTATTCTGCCAGCCGTAAACACGTTCAGCGGATGACAACCGGCCAGCTCTGGAACGGACTCTTCACCGTCGCCGTGCCGTAGCCGACGCCGTCGACGACCACGCCCGCGACCTGGGCCTTGTATTTCTTGAGCTTCGGCTTCACCGCCGTCCCCACGTCGGCGTAGAACGTGAACGACCCCTTGAAGGAGCTCGTCTTCGCCGCATAGGTGAGCTTCAGGCCGGAACGGTTCGGACGAAGCGGGTCGTCGAACCCCACCAGCGTCGGCACCCTGTTGACCTTCGCATACTTCACGGTCGCGGGCTTGCCGGTGTTCCACTTGCCGCCGATGGTCGCCACCTCGGTCCCACCGGGAAGGCAGTTCGTCAGCAACGGCCATCCGTCGAGGACCTTGACAGCGTCCATTTCAAACACGGCGGGGTTGGCCGCCAGGCCGCTCGTCACGTCCGTCGTCTTCGCCGCCCAGAGGCCGTCGGCCGTCGTCAGGCTGCCGACGAAGCCGTTTGCGCCCAACGTCAGCGACAGCGTGCCCAGCGCGCCCACGGGAATGCCGTCCTTGGTCTGGACCTGTTCGCCGACCGGCACCTCGGTCGCCCTGACGGTGAATTTCCGGCCATCCTGAAGAACGACCGTTCCCGACACCTTGCTCGTGCCCTTGCGCACGTTCATCTTGGCGATCTTCAGCTGCACGACGCCCATGACGTTCGTCGACGCATCGTAGAGCGCGCCGACATAGGGAGCCTTCCCCTTCACGGCAACCGTCGGCTGGAACGCGCCCGTCGGCGTAAAGCCCAGGACGCCGATTTCCGGTTCCGGATTCTCGGGTGCGGGTTCCGGATCGTCGGGCGCAGGTTCCGGATCGTCCGCCGGCGGATCCTCGGGATCCGATCCGGCAGGCGGGGACTCCGGATCGTCCGGCGGCGGATCCTCGGGATCCGATCCGGCAGACGGGGCCTCCGGTTCCGGCGACTCCGGTTCCGGCGACGGCGGTTCCGGCGACGGCGTCAGCGACGCACGGTATTGCGCCACCCACTGGTAGTTGTTGCGCAGCGTGCGCACGTTGTCATGGTCGGCATCGCCGGTCAACCAGCCCTCATAGGACACCTCGGGCGAGGAGAAGACGGGCGCGACGAAATGCGCCGGGTCGGGATAGCCCATGACGGACACGTAGGGCCCGAAGGTCATGCCCAGCGAGAAGTCGTAGAATCGCTGGTCCGCCGACACCTCTTCGGAGGGGGCATGGCCGCAGCCGAGGTTGTGGGCGGTTTCGTGCGCCATCGTGTAGTCGCCCTCTTCGGCCAGAGCCTCGACGGCCAGCACGTTGTAGCAGTAGTAGTCGGCGACGACGGCCAGCCAGTCGCGCGTGAACTTCTCGCGACCGTAGCTTTCCGGCACGGCGTACTCGCCGGTACTCGTCGCCAGCGTCCAACCCAGTCCGCGCTGGGAAAACTTGATGCGGCCCCCGCTCACGAACGAGAACAGGTCGGCCCCCAGCGCATCGCGCTTCTGCCACACCTTCTTCCACTCGCCCTCGGCGTCTTTCGCGTTCTTCAGATTGCCGATGAGGATCTCGTCCAGCCGCAGCTCGCTCGTATCGACGTCGACGACCATCGTGCCCACCAGCCGAAACTGAAAATCCTCCGCGAGGCCGCTATTGGCCAGGCAGAGGTTCATGCGATCGACGTTTTCCCGGGCGAACGCCTCAGGCGAGCCGCGGTCGTTGTCCGTCAGCCACTGCCGGGCGGAGAGATCGTAGGCCACCAGCAGATCGATGACCTTGAGATTCGTCTCCGTCGCGGCCCCCAGCGGCAGAACCGCCGCGCAGGTTGCAAAAACAAACGCCTTCGTCCAGTTCATAACTCACTCGCTCCATCCTCGACGACGCTCACATCGCAGCGCTTGCCGGAACGTGTCACGGCATAGCCGTAGCCCACGCCGTCCACGACGACGCCGACCACCGAATAGTGGTCGACCGAAACCATCATCACGCCCGGCGTCGTGTTCTGATACGACATGAAGCCGCCGGTGAAGAGGCCCTTCGAATTGTTGTAGGAAAGCTTCAGGCCCCAGGGGTTTCCAGGCGTGCAGACGTCCGGCTCGCCGTCACGGATCTTCAGCGGCGTCTTGCGCGGCGTCGACCACCGACGGCCGTCGACCACCACCGGCACGTCCTGCGGCATGTAGAGCCAGCAGCCGTCGATCGGCTCGTCGGACACATTCAACGTCGTGAAGAGACAGGTCAGATAGGTCGTCGTCGTCGCCACCGGACCGGTCGGCGGCACGTAGTTGATGTCGATCGGCGGGGCCGGCTTGCCCAAACCGGATTCGACCTTCTTCGGCGCACCCCACGCCGGATTCACCGGGGCGCCGTAGACGTCCATGCCGCACGACGTGCCGGTCACCGAACTCTCGGTGAACAGCACGTCCAGCGTCTCACCCTTCACCGTGAGCGTACACGCGCCCTTGTCGTCGGTGTAGCCCTTGAAGGTCAACTTCTTCTTGCCCGTCGCCGGATAGACCGTCACGGAAACCTTGCTGATGCCCTTCTTCGCATTCGGACGCCCCACCTTGGCAAGCAGAACCGCGTCGATCTCCCCCGCCTCATTCCGCACGTAGGCGCAATAGTTCGTCGCATGGTCGATCCAATACTCCTCCCAGTTGGCGGTGTAGGTCGTATCGCCCGTCACCAGCACCTGCTCGCCCGGCAGGTAGTAGCAGTCCTGGCACTTGCCGCTCCAGCCCACAAAACGGTAGCCGGGGCGCGTATAGCGGCAGGCGGGAAGACGCACGAGGGCGGGTACGGATTTGACGCGCTTCCCATAGGGAGCGCCAAGGCCGCCGCTGGGATCCAGCGAGATGGTCGCACTCTCGGCCGAAACGGCCAAGGCGCCCAGCAGAAGGGCCAACCCGACAAGCATCTTCTTCATCATGTGTTCGTCCTTTCCGTTCAATCACTCGTCACACGCGGCACAAGCCGAAATCTTCACCGCATAGCTGCCCTTCCGCGGCACCACGACGCTGCAATAGCCCGCATCGCCCACCACAACGCCGCCGACGCGCGCCTTGATGTGGCGGATCTTGCCGTTCGCCCGCTGCGTCATGAACGCCATGCTGCCCGTCAACAGGGCCGTCGTGCTCGTGCAGCGCGCATCGAACCGGGAAATCCCGTCGCCGCGCCACTTGTTGCCCGAAACCCAAACCCCGGCAAACTCGGGCGAGATGGCCAGCGGCTGGCCGTCGAACTCGGTCGGCATGTTCTTGAAGACCAATTCCATCTCCGCCGCGACGTCGCCGGCGCCCGGCAGCGCCGTGTAGATCGGCCGCCAGCTGCGGTTGAACGCCGGCACGGTCGCCGTGTCGACATTCCGCCACGGTCCGATGTCCGTCACATTGAAGAACCAACCGTTCTTGAACCAGAGGTTGCAGCTGAAGCCGCCCTTGCCGCCCTTGTAGAGATTCGCAATGAGCGGCAGGCAGAACGCCCCGTCCTCGCCGGGGATGACCTGACGCGTCAGATTGACCTTCGTGCCGTCGCCCAGCGTGCCGCGGATCGTCGCCTTGCCGCGCGCCTTGAGCGAAATCGAAAACGTGCCGTATCCGCCGTCCGGCATCGACGGATTCATCACAAACCCCCAGGTTCCCTGCTCGTAGAGGGCGGAACGCAGGCGGGCGTCGGGATCCTTCGCCAGGAACGTGATGCGCGCACCGGTCACGGAGTAGGTCGCCTCCTCGGTCTGCAGCGTGCCGCTCAGACCCTCCTGGCCGAAGCGGAGCTTGGCCACGGGGAACGCATCGCGGGAACTCTTGACCAGCGTCACGACCTCACGTCCGTCCGTCGTCAACGCGGACAACAACACCTTGCGTCCGCCCAACACGACCGAGGCCTTGAGCTTGATTTCGCCGCGCGCGCCCTTCTTGCCGGTCTTCACCGAAATCGAACCGGCCAGACCGCCCTCGGGCGCCGAAATCCAGCCGTCATACTGCTGCGCCGCCTCACCCTCCAGACCGCCGACTTCGGGATCGGAGCACAGCACGCACTCCGGACTCAGCGCCGAATCGACGATGCGGTCAAGCTGCTCCAGCACGTAGGCCCGGGCCTCCTCCGGCTCCATGTAGGTGACGAACGGCACGAAACGCCCCGCCTCCTTGCCGTTCGGCAGGAAGACGATCATCGTCGGATAGCCGACCTTGCCGTAGGTGAAATCGCCCGAACCGTCCCAGCGCGAAATCGTCACCTGCGTCGCCGACGCGGGCGCCAGCGCCTTCTGGAGCTCGTAGCGCTTCATGATCTCGCGCAGACCGTCTTCGGCGCTCAGCCCGTTCTCCTTCAGATACACGTCGTCGTAGAGCCAGCACTGGAAGCCCCAGCCCGCCCCCAGCTCGGGGTATTTGCTCTTCGAAACCTCCGCTTCCTTCACCGTGCCGCGGTAGGGGAAGTCGAGCATGGTCAGATAATAGCCCTTCTCGGCAATCATCTCGGCCCATGCGTCGGAGAGGAGTACCTTTTCTTCGAGGGCCTCGCAGTGCGGACACCACCACGACCCCGTCACGAACAGCAGCGTGCACTTGCCCGTCGCCTTCGCCTGGGCGAGCGCCGCCTCGTAATCCATCGTCCATTCACCCGCCTTCGCCCCCGTCCAGCGCGGACGAATCACGTCCGACGGCCGTCGGACGTTGTAGGCTCCCCAGGAGGACAAGCCTCCGACAAACAACAGGGCTAACAGAATGACCTTTTTCATGACACACTCCCTCTCCTTTAGACACACGAGGAAGAATTATAGCTTTTTATCGCAAGAACATCAAGGTTCTTCGTAGTTGTCGGGATCGCGCAGATACTTCTCCGCCTCGTCCACGCCCAACCACCTGCTGCCCGTGATGTCGTCGTACGTCTCCATCGCCTGCCGGGCGCGCACGGCATTTCCGCCTTCGATGATGTCCAGCAGCGCCTGCACGACTTCGACGCGGCGCTCCAACGCCTTGTTCTCGTCGTCTTCGGCTTCGTCGATGTATTCCGTCGCCGCATTGGAGAAATGTCCGGAGAGCGACTCGAGCGCATTGGCGTCCGTGATCGTCCCCAACGCCGCCGCGGCAATCGAGAGCCGGTCAAAGCTGCCGTCGATTTCCGCGAGGCCCTGTTCCCACTGGTTCATCGCGGCCTGCGCGACATCTTCGTCGGGATCGGCCATGCACATCGTCAGCTCGGGGAGCGCCTCGGCGCCGAACCAGCCGAGCGCGTCGACGGCCAGTTCGCGCACCTCGGGGTTTTCAGACTTCAGCGCCGCCTCGGCCGCCGAAGCGACGCGGGTGAAGTCGGAATCGTCCAGCCCCTGCTGGAGCGCCTCCGCCATCTGGCGGTCGGCGCCTTTGAGGTGTGCATACATACGGTCGGGATCGGCACCCGAAACCCAGCCGCCTCGAACCTTCTTCTCGATTTTGACGTCCTTCAGGGCGGTGCGCACGGCCTCGGCCGGAGAGGCGAAGGTCTGCTTCCGGCCGCCGCGACGCAGACGCCTGCCCGTCTCGGCGGACGTCTTGTCCGCCGCGGGCTTGGCGTCCTTCGACGAACCGACGCCCCGCCACACGAGCACCGCGGCGACGGCGAGAACGAGAAGAACGGCGAGCTTCCAGTACTTTTTCATGGGTGCTTGAACCGAAGGCACGCCTGCTAGTCCAAGGAGGCCGGGAAGGACCCGCCACCCTTGACGCTCACCGTCAGCTCGCCGCCCAGGTAGCCGCCGAACTTCGCCGTGTAGGATTTGAGCTTCTTCTCGCTCTTCGCGCAATAGACCTTGAAAGAACCCGACACGCGGCCGGTCTTCTTGTTGATGCTGATCTTGAGTCCGCACGGATTCTCGTCGTTCGTCGAGACGAAATCCTCTTCCTTCTTGCTGTACTTGACCCTGCCGGCCTTCGGCGCCTTGAACTTCTTGCCCGTCCACACGATGTCGACGCCCTCGGGCAGGAATTCGCTCAGCACTTCATAACCCATGACTTCGTCTGGAAAATCTTCCAGCGAGAAGGTGAGGCTGTCTTCCGGCTCCAGCGTCATGTCGCCGATCGCCAGGATCGAGCCGCCCTTGGACTTGCCAAGGCCGATGAACGGAATCAGCGCCGTCAGCAGCAGCAGTGCGAGGTTTTTCAGTTTCATGTGTTCTCTCCTTTGGTTTTTGTTACGAAATCACTTCAAATAGGCCATCCAGTCCGGCACGTACAGTTCCGCGCCGGGCACGATCCGCACCCACTCGGGGCGTTCCGCCGGCAGCTCCTGGAAGCGAACCGCCAGACTGCCCGCCACGAGCTTCACGTCGCACGCCTTGAGCAGGTCCTCGGGCACGGACGGCCACCCGAACGGCGGCGAAAGAAAGACGAGATGCGCGACTTTCGGACGCTTCGGCAGGTCGAGGAACGCGCGCCCCGCCTCGCCCGCCAGCACGAGCGTGTCGATTTCCGGCGGAAGGTCCTGCACCGTCTCCGCACGGCCGACCGGACGCGCCTCGGCCTTCGCCCCGAGGTAGGCACGGAGATTGCGGCCCGCCATCCACCAGTAGCCGCCATGCACCACATAGTCGTCGTCCACCAGCCACACCGCCGGCTTTTCACCCTTCAGCCACACGGCACCGCCACACTTCTTCACCCGGAAGTCGCCCTGCATCAGCGAACCGGCCACGGCAATTCCCGCCAGCACGCAGACCGCCCCTGCGCCCGCCAGTGCAACCGGCAGTTTCCAGAGCCGCGCCAGCTCGGCACGGCGAACCACCAGCAGCGACGCCGCAGCCACCAGCGGCACCACCCACAGTTCGGCTACGCCGATGACGGGATTGAAGCACGCGGAAACGCCGAAAGCCGTCACGACGGCCGCCGGTACCGGCGAGGCCCCCGTGAAGGCGAGCCAAACGGAAAGCAGCAGAACCGCCGCCCACAGGAACAGATAGGCAAAACGCATCGCCCAGCCCGATTCGACCAGGAACGTGAGATGTCCGCTGATCATGTCCTTCAGCAGGCAGTCGCTGTTCTTCTGGTACCAGTCGATATAAGCCCGCGCCGACTTGCCATGCCCCCAGCCGCCGGGCGCATCCACCATCATGCGGGGCACTTCGCGCCAAACCGTGAGCCGGCTCGTCTCCCGCTGGCCCTCGTCGAACAGCTTCTTGCCGAGCCGGTCGAATTGTCCGAGCGCAAACAGGCTGCCGACGGCGATCATCGCCACGCAGACAAGAACCACAAGACGGCGCCACGAACCGAACAGCGCCTTGAACCGGGTCAGGGCCATCACGCCGAGTCCGCACAGCAACGACAGAAACGCCCCGCGCGAAGACGTCGCCGCCAAGCCGGCAAAAGCCGGCAGAAAAAGCACGCCGCCCAGGATCTTCAAGCCCGGCGGACGCAAAAAGAGCAAGGCCAAAGCCGCCAGCGCCAGCTCGGCAAAGAGCACGCCCGCCTTGTTCGGATTGTCAAACCAAAGGCGAAGACGCTCACCGTCCTTCCAGATGTCGGGCGCCGCGTCCGCCACAAGCCGCTTCCCGGGAGCCGGCCAAAGACGGGCCAGGCCGTCGGCGCTCTTCGCGACCGGCGTCGGCGGAATCTTGAATTCCTTCCCGTCGACCAGCAGCTGGCGCAGATAGCCGTTGACAAACAGAAAGCCCGTCTGACCGCCCTTGAAGTCGGGGTCGGTCATGACCAGGGCCTTCGCGCCATCAAGCTCCGCCAGCCAGGGACTCTCGCCCTCCAGCAGGTTGGGCTCTTCGGCGTCGCGTACAAACAGCCGTTCGACGCCGTCCGGCTGGCGCAGCCGGTAGACGGATGAATTGAGAGGGACAAAGGAGGCCTGTGCGGCCTCCTTCAGATTCTGCACCGGATCGAACTTCAGGCCATAGGCGCCGTACAAGACGGCGCCCAGGCAGAGTCCGGCCAGCAGAACAATCCCTTTGCGGATCATACGTCAGTCAGACTTCCGGACTACTTGTCAAACGTGACCGCGCACGGGAACGAACCCACGTTGCGGATCGTGGCCTCGCCATGGCCCTTCGTGCCGACCATGTAGCCGCCCACCGTGGCCACATACTTCTTCAGGGTCTTGCCGCGCACCGCATACACGATGAACTGACCCTTGAAGTAGCCCGAAGACGACGTGTAGGCGAGCTTGAGCTGGGACGGATTCTCCGTCGTGGACATCACGAAGGCGGCTGTCTTCGAGTCGTAGCGCGGCGTGCCCTTGGCCGGGAAGGTCCAGCGCGAAGACGCGCTCGTGAACTTCTGCGCCATCGGGAGGTACTTCGTGCCGTCGAGGACCGGCAGGCCCTGGCATTCACTCGGCGCCGACTCGAGCGCGAAAATGTAACCGCCGTCCTTCAGCGCACCGCCGGTCGGCTGGCTGCTGATCGTGTAGGTCTGGTTCTCGTACGTGACCTTGCCGGAAATCGTGGAGCCCTTGATCGAGACCGTGCCATTGCCGATCGAACCCGAAAGATAGCCCTTCGTGGTCTTGTTGACGGTGAGGTCCTTGTAGCCGATCGTCTTCATCTTGCCCAGGAGGTTGACGATCTGGAGCTTGACCTTCGCCGTGCCCTTCCGGGCATTGACCTTGGCGGCCGAAACGAGCACGCGCCCCGCGACGTTGCCGTCCGCGTCGGTGATCGAGCCCCAGATCTTGCGCGCCTTCTTCCACTCGGGGCCGACGACCGGCACAAGCGGATTCTCGTCGTCGTCACCGCTGGGCGGATTCACTTCGGACGAGGAGGAGCCCGGCTTCCAGTTCTTGAGGTACGCGTCGACGCAGTTCATCAGCTTCGCCTCAAGCGTCGCGCCGTTGGCCGGAATCGTGGTCGAACGGCCCGTGAAACGGAGGTCGACGTTGCCCGCGGGCCAATACAGACGCAAGTACGGGTACTGGCCCGAGGAGTTGCGCGCAAAGTTCTTGACCGTGCCGACGCCTTCCGAAAAGGCCATCACGATGCCCTTCGCCTTGCGCCAGTTGGCGAAGGTGTCCGTATTGCAGGCATTCTTGAGCTGGTTGCACTTCGCGCAGCCCGGCGCCGACCAGAAGACCAGCATCGGAACGCCCTTCGACTCGGCGTAGCTCTTGCAGGCCGCGAAGTTCGAATTCCACTCGCCCGGCACAACCGTGCTCGACGAGCTGACATTGGCGAGTTCGGCGGCCGACAGCGTCTGGATGACACCGACGACAATCGCCATCAACGGCATGATGAATGATTTCTTCATTATTCCTCCTTGTTTGTTAACGTGCTTCAACATCCCCATTCGGACGCTCGACCTTGCTGCCGCGCCGAAAAGCCATGTAGATCTCTCCAAACAGCTTCTCGCGCAGCTCGCGTTCGATGTCCGCCCGGAACTCTTCCCTGGACTGCTCCGGGAACTGGAACGCCCGACGGAAAAAGATCCGCGAAACCTTCAGCGTTTCAAGCCCGCTGTTCGATTCCTCGGCGCTCACCCGTCCGAGAAGCTTGTAGATCGCGTAGCCATCCTCGATTTCGAGTACGGGCGTCACGGCGCCAGGTTTCAGGGAAAGCAGCGCACGCCACACGTTTTTATCGTCGCCAAAATCGTTCTCGTCGCATTCGCCCAGCGAACCGCCCGGATTTTTCTCGGGATCCTGCGAATACTGGTCCGCAAGCTTCGCGAAGTCTTCGCCTGCCTTCGCACGCTGGGCCACCTGCCCGGCAAGCGCGAGATTCAGCTCGTTCGTGGCCGCAGCACGCTGATTGAACGCCTCGACGTTCTTGCGATGCGTGTCCACCACGGCCTCGGAAATGTAATAGCGGTTCGAATAGACCGTCGTGACAAACGTGAGAATCCGCGCTTCGGTCTCCAGATCCGCCTCGAGATCCTTCAGATAGCCGGCCTTGGCGACGACGTCCTTCAACTGGGCCATCGTCTGCCCCTTCGCGCCGTAGTTCTTGCGGAATTCATTTTCGACCTGGGTCCGGGTCGCGGCCGTCGCCACGATGTTGGAATGGGCCAGGCACGTCGAGAAAATCGTCTTTCTGAAAAGATCGTCGCTGAAACGCTTGATGTTGCGCTCCTTGAAGCGCTTCACCTTGTCCGCCGAAATGGTCGGGACCTTGTTCTTCAGCAAAACCGCCATCATGTCGACCTGGCGGGTGATCGCACCATAGGTGATGTCAACGCCGTTCACGCGCACAATCAGATTCGTGGCGGTCAGAGGCGCTTTCTTCGGTTTCGGCGGCAGCGGGGGGAGCTTCTGCTCCAGCGGAAGCAACTTCCGCGGTTTGGCCGGCGCCTGGGCGGGCTGGGGGGAAGCCGACTTTGTCTGCACCGGCGCAACTGCAGCCTGTCCGCAGCAGGCGATGCCGCACGTCAAGGCAACGGCAATGAGGGAAAACGTCTTTTCCAAAGCCAGTTTCACAATCTACCCCTCCCATAAAATCGGGGGAGGCACACGGCCTCCCCCGATTCAAGTTGAGTACAACTTGTGCTTTGCTCAGATTAGAGAGCGTAAGAAGGAACAAGAGCGGAGATGGACTTCGTGCCCTTCGACATCTTCTTGTTGTACTTCATCTTCCACGTACCGACCGTCGGGAGCATGTCCTCGGCGTCTTCGGCATCGCACCAGCCCTCGAAGCAGCACGCATCGCAGAGCGGGAGGATCTTGGCGATGTACTCATCGCACACGACGACCTCTTCCGGCTCCTCGCAGAGCGAACCCTTGCTGCCGCCAATCGTGCGGGAGCCGGGCTTGAGGTAGGCGAGCTTGCCGGCGACGTAGCCGGAGAGCGACTTGACGTAGCAGTCGGTATCTTCCGAACCGCGGACCATCTTGCCGTTCAGACCCGAAGCCGTGACTTCGATCGTGTCGTTGCCCTCGAGGTCGGCGCCCGCGAACTGGAGCGTACCGGCGACCTTCGTGGCCTTCTTGCCATAGACATAGACTTCGTCGAACGCGACGGCATCATAGGAAACCGGGATGATGACCTTCTTGTTCTTGGAATCCCACAGGACGACGTTGAAGTCCTTGCCGCACTCGTACTCGCACACCCAGAGGTAGCCCGTGATCTTACGCGTCACGTTGTCGAGGTAGTAGACGACATCCTTCGTGTCATCTTCGCAGGGGCTGTCGGCCTTGACCGTGCAGGAGGCCTTCTTCGGACCGAGCGTCTTGAGGTTCATGCTGACGTCCCAAGCGCGGCAGACCCCAACCTCTTCAGGATCGGAGCAAGCGCCGGCGAAAGCACCAGCCGTAAGAGCTGCCACAGCGGCAGCGATCATGATCTTCTTCATTTTTTTCTCTTTCTGTTTTTTTTTTT
>CADCPA010000283.1 GCA_902803135.1 uncultured bacterium | reverse complement strand
TTCCCGTTCGCGTTCGCGGGCGCGACACCTTACGTGCGCTCAATTGGCTACGTCGGCGAGGGATCGGTCTCATCCATCTACGGCAGCTACACGAACAGGGTGGTCGTATTCGTGACCGATGAAGTGGTGACCGTTTTCGACGGAACCGCGACGCTCACCGCCAGCCAGGCGGACTGGCTGAACGCACGCGGAGACCATGCGGCCGTGGCGGCGGTGATCAGGACACTGACGTCCGACCAGTTCGCCAAGGCATATCTCCTCAACGAGGATCTCATGAACGCCAGCTACCGTGTGGACGGCTGGGGTTCGTTCGAAATCACCAAGATAGATGTGGGTGACGATACGATTACCGTGAAGGTGAAGCTCGTCCGCAACTTCGCGGTGATGGACGGCGCGAAGGCAGCACCAATCAACGGAACACTCAGAGTCTATGGTGGTCAGAACGTGACGGGGATCAACTCGCCGATAACTGTCTACGAGCTGAACGACAACGACGAGCATTTCAGCAACGGGCAGGAGGCGACGTTCATCATCAACAAGAGCGCCCTCAAGTTCTACAAGGCGAAGATCGAATAGCCGTACAGGCATTTCCAACGGAACACCTCAAAACGAAAGGCAAGCATGAAGACAAGAATAACGGCGGCACTGGCGGCGCTCTGGTTTTCCGGAGCGTTGGGCGACGGCATCTCGCCTGAGATTGCCGAGGATGCGGCGCGGGGGTGGATCAACCTGCGTGAGGCGCTTGGAGAGGAAATCACCGCCGAACCGGAGAGCGTGCTGACGTATGACGCGAAAGACGGCAAAGGCAAGTACTACGTGGTGAATCTCCAGGGCGGCGGATTCGTCGTTACTTCGGGCGACACCGAAATCGAACCGATTCTTGCCTACTCGAAGGACAGCACGTGGAACACCAACGCCGCCCAGAACCCGATAATGGTGATGCTCAACATTGACGTGGCAGCAATGACGGCCGAACTGAGTTCGGCCGCCGCTGCTGGAACTGCCGGCGGACGGCGGCTTGCGGCGACAGCGAGCGTGCAACAGCAAGATGGCAAGGCCGCCAAGTGGGCGCGGCTGCGGGCAGCGAAATCATCGGCGGGGCTGAGACTCTCCGGCACCTCGCGCTCCTCCATCAACGACGTTCGCGTGAATACGCTCCTGACGACCTCGTGGACACAGTCTGGCAGCCGCGGCGAAAACTACTACACGCCCAATAACCGCGTATGTGGTTGCGTCGCAACTGGTGGATCTCAGATCCTCTACTACTGGAAGTGGCCGCAGGACAGCATAACTGCCATCAAAAACTACAACGGCACGTTAGACGGAAGTCTCGTATGGGACATCAACAGCGGCTACGAGACGACGTCCGGTGGCGCGAGGACGGCGTGGAATCCGGCGTTCGGCGGCACGTACAACTGGACGGCCATGACCAGTAGCACAGCCTCGACGCGAAAGCCGGCCATCGGCAAACTTACACGCGATGTTGGGCTTTCTTGCTACATGTCTTACGATGCCGACGGGAGCGGTGCTCATTATGGAGCATTTCAGCGTCGACTCACTGACCAGTTCCAGTACAAGAATGCCGCACTGATCCTCACGAACAGTGGATTGTCCTTGGATCAGATCAAAAGGGCGATTCTCCCCAGCCTTGACTTGAAGAGTCCGTGTGCCGTCTCGGTGCCAGGCCATGCGATTGTCGCAGATGGCTACGGCTACAACAGCGGAACGCTCTACATCCACTTCAACATGGGATGGAATGGAACAGACAATGCCTGGTACAACCCGCCGGATCTTACTGACGCAGACAGCGATTTCACTTCGATCGACACAATAATCTACAACATCTACCCGCCGAGCGTCTGCTCCGACGCAGGGCGCACGATCGTGAGCGGGCGCGTGCTTGCCGGTTCGGGGAGCCCAGTCTCCTCCACCACCGTGACAGCGAGAAACAGGTCGTCAGGTGCCACATTCACGGCCACGACGGATTCAAAAGGCATCTACGCATTGCTCCTTCCAGCCGCCAACTACACCGTGCAGGCGACCAAGGACAACATCACCGCTTCAACGAATCTCTCCGTGTCAGCCTGTTCGTCCACGAGTCTTGCCAATGATCAAGGCAGCTCATATTATCCAGGGGGTACCGTAAGCAACATCCATGGCGTTGAGCTGACGCTCAACCAGTTGCCCGCGCCCACGTTCTCGCGCGCGAACACCGTCACCGACACCACGCTCTTCGACGGATACATAAATCTCACGATTTCAAGTTCGGTCTCCGGCGCCACCATCCGCTATACGCTCGACGGCTCCGACCCGACATCCTCCAGCGCGACCTATTCAAGCGCCTTGCAGATTTCCTCCACATGCACCGTCAAGGCCCGTGCGTTCAAGAGCGGATATCTCGAAAGCGAAGTCGCGGAGATCACGTTCAACAAGCTCTCGCCAACCGGAGACCTCATCCTCAACGGAGATTTCGAGCAGAACACCGTGACGCAGAACTCCGGCACATGGTCCTACTCGACCGGCGACGGGTTCTCCTGTGCGTACTGGACCT
Organism: uncultured bacterium; assembly: GCA_902803135.1. Classification (GTDB taxonomy): domain Bacteria; phylum Verrucomicrobiota; class Kiritimatiellia; order RFP12; family UBA1067; genus RUG572. The sequence continues at coordinate 865 of CADCPA010000283.1, read as the reverse complement.
TCGCGTCCAGCGCGGGCCTTGCCGCGCCGAACTGCACATGGGTGGCGAACTATTCCGATTTCGGGGGCAAGGCGGCGTTCCTCCAGACGAACGGCGCGGGATCGGAGTCCTCCGTGGCGCAGGAGTTCGTCATCCCGCGTGCCGCGACCTACACGTTCACGTTCACGTATGCGGCGCGTCCGAACTATAATGGCATAACGACGCGCGTTCAGCTCATTCGCGGCAGCGTGACGAACGAAATCGCGTCTGTTTCGCCGACGGCCACGTCGCCGTCCGAATACTCGGGGCTTGTTTCCGTCGACTCGGCCGCAACGCACATCCTCCGCTTCGTGCAGACCGGCGTTTCGGGCGACAAGGCGAACATCATCGACAATGTGACGTTCCAGAGGGCGCAACTGCCCGCCCCCACGTTCTCGCCCGCCGCCATGACGTTTGCCACCGACAGTCTCGACGTCACGCTCGCGTGCGCGACGGCGGGCGCGACGATTCGCTACACGCTTGACGGCAGCGAACCGACGTCCTCCAGCACGGCGTACTCCGCCCCGATCACGATCAGCGGCACGACTACGATCAAGGCGAGGGCGTTCAAGTCGGACTACCTCGAGAGCGACACGGCGTCCGCAACCTACACCGTGGCCGAACGGGCGGCGGCACCGACGTCTACTTCCACCGCTGGCTACCGCAACACGCTCGTCGATCTCACGAGCACGGTTCCCGGCGGGGTGATCCGCTACACGACGGACGGTAGCGATCCGACGGAGAGCAGCGAAGTCTATACCGCCGGTACGGCGATCAACGTGACGAATGCGACTGGCGCCACGACGATTAAGGCGCGGGTGTACGCCGAGGGGTACCGTCCAAGCGA
>CADCPA010000282.1 GCA_902803135.1 uncultured bacterium | reverse complement strand
GGCGTAATCCAGCAACGCCTCGGTCATCGCCCGGGCCCGAGACGTGCAAACATGCCACACCACCGCGAGGAGCGTCGCGTAAAGGCAGAGTGCGGCGGCAACTATCGTTCGCTTTTTCACGGTTCAACGGCGAAAACGGAACTCAGGCCGGCGATTTCGAACACGCCGCACACCGTCAAGCTTCAGCTCCGCCTCCAGTTCCGGTGCGGTGTTCGCGTCGAGCCTGCCGCCAACGACAAGTGTCAGGCAGCGGCCTTCAAGTCTCTTTTCAATTGTCATCTTGCGTCCTTACTTCAGACTTTTGAACGCATTATATCACATCCTTGTGATTCACCCTATCATAATCTCGTTGCCGAGGCGCTGGCTGATGGAGCCCTGCATGTTCTGCGTCGTTTCGGCAAGGCCGTTCATGAGGTCGTCGAGGATTCCGGCGACGGCGGTGCGCTGCGCCTCGTCCTCCGGCATGTAGTTCTCGGAGATGTCGGCGAGGTTGTCGATGAGCTGGCGGATGCCCGCGCCGTCGCGGACGCCGTTCGCGAGAAGCCGCTCGGAAATCCGGTGGAATCCCGCGCCGACGAGCCGACGCTCCGCCTCGTCGATGATCTTCCCCTGCGCTTCGAGAAGGTCCTCCTTGTGGATGCCGGGCATCTCCTTCGGCGTGAACTTCGACTTGAAGAGCGACAGGCCGTGCAGGATCGACTCCAGCGTGTCGCCCGTAATCTTCTTGCGCTCCTTCATGTCGGGCGTGAACGACGCCTTGGCGTTCTCCTTCGAGATCGTGTTGGAGAACACGCCGTACGTCTCGCACTTGAGGAAGAGGCGGCGCCTCGGGCCGCTGCCGCCGTCCTTGTCGTTCAGGTGGTCGGGATCGGGCAGGGTGAAGTAGTGGAACGTGCGCATTCCGTTGAGGAGGCTGTCCATTCCCTGGCTCTTCGCGTCGAAGCCGCGCGCCTCGTTGCGGTGGCCGTCCACGGTCAGCTCGTGGTAGGGCTTGGCGTGGGTGGATTCGCGGGCATAGAGGTCCGGCGAGCCGTCGAGCCAGCGGGCGAGGTTGCCTTCCGGGTCGGCAATGGAGAACGAGCCGCGATACATGTACTGCCCCTGCTGCAGCGCGGCAAAGTGGAGCGCGTGCGTGATGGCGATCAGGTTGTCGCGGGAGGGCTCGAAGCGATTCACGTCGCCATCGCGGACAGCCCCCAGGATCTCGGAGCCGCGCCGCACCCGCGCTTCCAGAAACGCCTTGAGTTCAGCGACCGTGCGCGGACGCGAGACGGACGACTTGGTGGTGGCGATTTCCTCGTAGTGGATTTTCGGATACGTCACCTCGATGCCGTTCACCTCGATTTCAAGCGTGTCGGGGAGCTGCGCGGCGGTGAGCGGCGGACGCGGGTCGGCGGCCTTGACGAACGGCGCGGGCTTGTAGTCCTTGGCGGCCTTGAGCGCGTCGTCGCCTGTCTTGCGCGCTGCGTATTCCTCAGGGTGGGTGAGCTTCTGTACGTTTTCCTCGCTGAACGCGGCGAAGACGCGCTCGGCAGCCGCCTTCGAAACCGTCAGGCGCGTGACGCCCGCCGCGTCGGTTTCAAGCGTCGCGCCGGAATTAGCCGCGAGCGTCTCGATCAATTTGCGCGCGGAAGGCGGCAGCGGCTTGTCGCAGTGATAGACGATGTTGTCGCCATCCACGCCAGCCCGCCACGGGATGCGCGTCTCGGGTTTGACCTCCAGATGCTTCAAGGCGACCTTGCCCTTCTTGCTGACCCATGTCGTCGGCGACGACAGCATCTCCAGATGCGAAAGCGTGTTGACGGCTCCCTCCTGCATGGCGGGGCCGTCGGCGGCGAGGCGGTCGCAGAGTTCGAGCTGCATGCCGAAAATCTTCGTCAAACGAGCCAGCTGCTGGTCGAACTCGGCCTTCTTCTCGTTGATTTCGGCGGTGATCTTCTCGCGCAGTGCCACCTCGTCCGGCTCGAGGTTACCGGCCTTGGGACTGAAGGCGGCGAGGTAGTCATTGAACAGTTTCTCGAACGCGCCGGACTTGGCGATGGCGCGTAGTTCGAGCATTCCCTGGAGCTTGGCGAAGCGCGTGTCGTCGTCGAAGACGGAGAAGTTGTTGAAGCGCGGCTTCGAGCTCTTGCCGAAGGTGTCCTTGAAGGAGAAGTCGTCGGAGATGTCGAGATACTTGCCGTTGCCCTCCAAGGAGTGTCCGGGGTCGATGGCGAAGAACTTGCCGTTGATGAAGCCCTTGTTCTGCCCGCGCTTTCCGACGCCGTCGCGGTCGGCCGTGAGGAGGAAGAACGCCTTGTACTTGCCGAGCGGCTCGGGATCTGGACCCTTCGTGCCGTCCGCATTCGTCGGCGGCACGGCGCGTCCGTCCTTGAGCATCCCGTCCTCCATGTCCTTGTAGCCGACAGCGAACTTCGCCGAGAGCATGATCTTGGGGTGCCCGTCCGAATACTTGCCGCGCACGATCTGAAGTTCCTGCGAAGGGACGCCGGCGAGGCGCGTCAAGTCGTTCGCAAGGGCCTCGGTGACGGCGCCGGCGGAGATCGTGTCCGCCGACTGGCGCGAGGTGAAACGGTAGATGGGGCCGCCGATCGCGTTGCGCGTGGCGAGGATGCGCTCCGGACGGCGGAACGAGCCGGACGACGCGGCGCCGCCCGTGAAGAGGCGGTCGTTCTCGTTGTAGTCGAGCTTCATGATCGCGCGCTCGGAGAAGTGCTTGAAGAT
>CADCPA010000281.1 GCA_902803135.1 uncultured bacterium | reverse complement strand
TATCATACTCCAATACGCGGCAGTCTTTCAACCCCGAGTACTATTCCTTTTCAGGGGAACGCGCAATATATTACCAACAGACCCTTCTGTATATGTTTTACAGTATATGCTTGACCTCTGCGATGCTGCAATTCTGACTTGCCTTTATGTTTCAGTTGAGATTGGGTCAAAATGGATTTTAGCAGGTAGAACAACGAGAATGAATCCCAAAGCTTGCAAAGTCTCTTGTTTCCTTGACAAAACCAATCAAAAACTCCTGTGTCTCCTGCTCTCCATGCTAAAAAGCATATTCAACTGCGATTTTCAGGTTTAACCTCTATTCGTCAGTTCAATTTGTTGAGCCAATTTCTAAACCCTCACGAGTGCGGCCGCGACGGGGCGCGGCCCTCCCGATTTGCCCGTTTCGCGTAACATTCGTGCAGATTGGGGAGGGTCGCGCCCCGTCGCGACCGGCGCCGGCTACACCACAGCCCAACCGGGAAGCATGTGAAGTAGGCGCGTTACTGCGCAGATTTGCGCTACGCATATCCGCGCAATTTTCTGATTGAAAGTGCGTAGCGCCATTTGGTATAATTGTCCCTGAAAGGAGAAACAGGGATGACGCCATTTCGATATGGATGCGTTGTGAGCGGGGAGAACTTCTGCCCAAGGCCGGAGCTGGAACGCCAGCTTCGGGAATTTGCGGCGTCCGGACAGAACCTCGTCATACAAGGCGAGCGCCGGATGGGCAAGACATCTCTCGTGAAGCGCGCCATCGGAGGAATGCGCGGGATGCGGCTCATCTACATCGACCTCTACTACATCAAGACGCTGTCGGAATTCTGCGCGCGGGTGATGAAGGGCGTGGCGAAGGCGTCGGACGAATTGCCGTTCCTCAAGAAGGCCGTGCAATTCGCGTCCCGGCTACGTCCCGTCATCGCGGTCGATCCGAGGGACGGCTCCACGACGATTTCGGTGGACTCCAGAGCTGCGGGGGAGCCCGATTCGCTGGGGGCGGTGATGTCCGCTCTTGAGAAGCTGGCGGCGGACGGAAAGACCTGTGTCGTCTTCGACGAGTTCCAGGACATCCTCAAGCTTGACAATGCGATGGGCGTTCTTGCGGAAATGCGGAGCGCCATCCAGTTCCAGGAAAACATCCCGTATTTCTTCACCGGAAGCGTTCGCAACGACATGATGAAGATTTTCGACGACATGGATAGTCCCTTCTACAAGTCCGCGCTGACGTTTGCCGTTGACGCGATAGAGCCGGTGCCGTTCACGAAGTTCATCGCGGAGAGGTTCAGAAAGGGCGGACGAAAGGCGGGCAACGCCGTCATCGCCCGTATAATCACATTCGCCGACGGAGTTTCGGGCGATGTGCAGGAGCTGTGCGAGGCGCTTTGGGAGACAACGGAGCCTGGCGAGGAGATATCGACGGATGGATTCGAGGCGGCGTTCGAGCTTATCTTCTCACGCGAAATCGGGGGATACGAGGCGATGATAGAGAGGTTGACGCCGGCGCAGGGCGTCGTCTTGCGTGCCATGGCATCCAATCCGGGCGCGCAGATCTACTCAAACGATTTCGTGGCTGGCGTCGGCATGCCTGTCAGCTCCATTCGAAGAGCCGTCGGGCGACTTGTCGCCGACAGGCTGGTGTTTGCGCGCGGTGGCGTCTACAGGTTCGCCAATCCTTTCTTTCGCGAGTGGCTTGCAAGGCAGTGACTCGTTGCGGCTCGGTGAACTACGGCGCCCGCTACCACCCCAGCCCGACCGAGAAGCTTTGCAGTGATTGTCGCCGCGCCTTCGTTTTGGTATAATTCTGCACCCAAAGAGGCAAGGGACAAGGAAAGCAGGCATAATGGTGAAAGGCAGAACGTCAAGGATTGCCGCGAAGGCAAGCGGAGCGAGCGCGAAGCTGAAGTTCCAGAGCTGGTCGACGACGGACGCCGAGGAGCGCGAGAAGCGCAGGGAACGCTCGCGCGTCGAGCCGATGAAGGTGAAGTCCGTCGATGTCGTCGACGGATTCGGAATCTACGAGGTCTCGCATCCCGCGCCCGACCGCCGCACGGCGACCTATCGCGTCGAGCTGCGCTCGTTGGACGAGCCGGTCAACACGTGCGACTGTCCGGACTTCCTGAAGAGCGGACTCGGCACCTGCAAGCACATCGAGCGTGTCCTCAAGTCCGCGGTGAAGAAATGCGGCAAGCTGCGCCGCTCGTCGTGCGCCGAGGTCTTCATGTGCCGTGAGCCGTACGCGCCGAAATTCATCCCCTCCGCCGACATGCCCAAGGAGGCGCGCCGTGCGCTCGCGCGGTACTGCGATGCGGACGGCGTTGCGAAGGACGCCTCGGCCGCCGGAATCGACGCCTTTGTCAGGACGTGCGATCGTCTCAACGAGGTCAGTCCCGGCTCGGTGCGCGTCTCTGTGGAAGTGCGGCGGCATCTGGCGGACCTCGCGCGCCGCGAGGCGCTTGCCCGCGCCGTTTCCGAGTTCCGCGAAGCGCAGGGCGACGACGGACGCTGGCCGTTTCTCAAAAAGCCGCTCTATCCCTACCAGCGCGAGGGCGCGTGCCATCTCGCGGGGAAGGGACGCGCGCTCCTGGCGGACGAGATGGGTCTCGGCAAGACGGTGCAGGCCATCGCGGCGGCGCTCCTGTTGCGCGAGACGGTCGGAGTCAAGCGCGTTCTCGTCATCGTCCCGGCGTCGCTGAAAGGCGAGTGGGAGGACCAGATTTCGGCGTTTTCGGACGCCGAGACGGAACTTCTCTACGGCATGCGACACATTCGCCTCGCGCGCTACGCCGCGACCAAGGCGTTCTTCATGGTCGCCAACTACGAGCAGGTCATCCGCGACTGGAAGGAGATCAACGACATCCTCAAGCCCGATGTCGTGATTCTCGACGAGGCGCAGCGCATCAAGAACTGGAAGACAAAGACCGCCCGCAACCTGAAGGGTCTTTCCTCGCCATACGCGTTCGTCTTGACGGGGACGCCGCTCGAGAACCGCATCGACGAACTCTACTCGCTTGTCGAATTCGTCGATCCGACGCTGTTTGGAAGTCTCTTTCGCTTCAATCGCCGGTTCTACTCGTTCAACGAGGAGGGGCGCAACGAGGGCATGTGCAACCTGGACGCGCTCCACGAGGCGGTCTCGCCGATTCTCCTCCGGCGCCGGAAGTCCGCCGTCGAAGACGAACTTCCAGGTCGCACGTCGAAGACGTACAAGACCGGCATGACGCCGGAGCAGGATCGCCGCTACAGATCGCACCTCGCCGAAGTGGCGTCGCTTTACGAACTGAGCAAGAAGCGTCCGCTCACGCCCAAGGAGCAGGAGCGCCTCCAGATCGAGCTCGGCGTGATGCGGATGCTCTGCGACACGTGCTACATCCTGGACCCGAAGATCAAGGACTCCCCGAAGCTCGACGAATTCGAGGACGTGCTGGACGACATCTTTGCGGACGACCCGAAGCGCAAGGCCATCGTCTTCTCGGAATGGACGCGCATGCTCGACCTCGTGATGGAGCGGCTCGACGCGAAGAGGATCGGCTACGCGCTCCACACGGGGCAGGTGCCGCAGAAGCGCCGCCGCGAGGAGATCCGCCGCTTCAAGGAAGACCCGGACTGCCGTGTGTTCCTCGCGTCCGAGTCCGGCGGCGTCGGACTCAACCTCCAGGCGGCGAGCGTCGTCGTGAATCTCGACATGCCGTGGAACCCGGCGAAGCTGGAGCAGCGCATCGCCCGCGCCTGGCGCAAGCACCAGAAGCGCGACGTCCTCGTCGTGAATATGGTCGCCGCCGGGACGATCGAGGAGCGGATGCTCCAGACGCTCAGCTTCAAGCAGGGGCTTGCGGACTACGTCCTCGACGCGATGGGCGACGCGGCGGACTTCGAGCGCCAGAACCTCGACGAGAAGAAAGGCAAGAAGAAGGAGAGCGCGTTCATGCAGCGGCTCGCGTCCGTGATGGGCGACGCCGTGAAGGTGAAGCCCGAGCCGGCGCCGCGTTCCGAGCCGAAGATCCCGCCGGAGGAGCGGCTGCGCGCCGAGATGGCGGCGGAGTGTCCGGGCGTCGAGCGTCTCGTCATGGGGCTCTCGGGCGAGGGCGCGGAGCGTGCCGTCCGCAGTGCGGTCGTCGTTGGAAGCGGAATCGACAGAACCGAGGCGGCGCGCCGGATCGCGGGGACGCATGGCGTGGCGCTTCCGGATTCCGCCGTGGAGGTCGTCACTCCCGAGACATGGCGGCTCCTTGAGCGGCTTCGCGACATGGGGATAATCAAGTTCTGCTCCGAAAACGCGAAGGAGGTGTTCGTGCGCGAGGCGCCGGACGCCGCAAAGGCCGCGGCGGCGCGGCGGCGCAAGGTCGCGGAAAAGGCGGATGCCGAAGTGGACAGGCTCCTCAACATGGGCGAGCTTCTGGTAAACGGCGGATTTGCCACGGAGGGGCAGTCCGCGCTCCGGAAGGCCATTGCGCTCGCGGCGGGCACGGTGCGTTTCGCGCACGGTGTGGGCCCGGAAGAGTCAGGCGTTGTACCGGGTTCTGCCGAGGAGCTCGTCGCAGTGCGCGGCGAGCTTGACCAGCAACCTGAGCTTGCGCTCGTCCTCCAGTTTGCAGTGCAGGGACTTGACATTCCGCGTCCCGTGGATTCCGCCCGCGCCTACGCTGAAGACTGCCGCATGATGTGGCGGTAACGAGATCCCGTGCGCTGCAAGGGCGGGGGACTGACCGATTGCGCGGGCGCACTTTTAAAGTGGTGGGACAGGGGAGAATCGAACTCCCAACCTACGGTTTAGGAAACCGTCGCTCTGTCCAGTTGAGCTACTATCCCGCTCCCAAACGGGCTGTATGATAGCAAATATCCGCTTCACATGCCAGCCCGTATTTGATAAAATCTCGGACAAGGGAAATTATGACATTCAACCTCCAACAGATCCTGATCATCCTGTGCTGGGGCATCTGCGTGGCGGGCTTCGCCTATTATGCCGCCACCATCGCGCGGGAGATCACGTATGTGACGCTTGCCGACGGCCGCAAGACGGAGCGGAAGATTCCGCTGCTGATGCGTCTGTTGCTGCCGTTTGTCCAGAACCTGTCGGGCGTCGTCAAAGCGAAGGCGCTGGACAAGGCCCGCAGCCAGGCGGATTGGATGATCGTCGCCGCGGGGCTCGAGGGCCTTCTGACGGCGGACGAGTTTCTCGCGCTCAAGTACCTGATGCCGATTGCCTGCGGCGGCGTGTGGACGGCCCTGGTGCTGGCGTTCGGCGCGCTGATGCCCGAGTCGTTCTTCGCAAAGAACTGGCTTGCGCTGTCGCTTTTGGGCGTCTTCTGGTTCTACGTCTATCCGCTTTCCTGGCTCCGGCGCACGCTCAAGCGCCGTCACCTGTCGATCATGAAGTCGCTGCCGTTCGTGCTGGACTTGCTGACGTTGAGCGTCGAGGCGGGCATGGACTTCATGAGCGCCCTGCAGCGCAACTGCGAGCGCCGCAAGCTCGATCCGCTCAACGAGGAGCTCATCCGCATGACGAAGGAGATCCAGGTCGGCACGCCGCGCCGCACGGCGCTGCGCAACATGGCCGACCGCGTGCGCCAGCCGGATCTCAAGAGCGTCGCGTTCGCGCTGATCCAGGCGGACGAGCTGGGCGTCTCGATCGGTTCGATTCTCCGCATCCAGAGCGAACAACTGCGCGGCCGCCGGTTCGACCGGGCCGAGAAGCTCGCGAACGAGGCCCCGGTGAAGATGCTGGGGCCGCTGATGCTCTGCATCTTCCCCGCCGTGTTCGTGATCCTGCTGGGGCCGATCCTCATGCAGGCGGCGAAGAGCTCGATCTTGTAAATTGGCTGGTTCTGTCTTAAAAAGGGTACTCCAGATGAGTAAGAAGATTCCTCAGATCCTGGTGACGGCGGGTCCGCTGAAGGACCGCCGTTTCGACGTGCCGCAAGCCGGCTTGCGTTTGGGGCGCTCGTCGTCGTGTGAAGTTTCGATCAACGATCCCGCGCTCTCGCGCAACCACTGCCTGTTCGAGCTGCGCGACGGGTCGCTGTGGGTGACGGATCTGGCGAGCGCCAACGGCACGACGGTGAACGGGGTCGTGCTGGGGGCCGACTCCCGCGAACTGGCTTTGGGCGACGTGGTGGAGGTCGGCGATTCGGCGCTCACGATCGTGGAAGCCGGCACCGCCGCCCCGCTGCCGGCGGTTGCGGGACCGGCAAAGCCGGCCCCGACGGTCGATCTTGGATTGGGGAAGTCGAACGAGTCCGGGGCGGACGCGTCCTCGTTCTCCCCGATGCGCATCGTCATCTGGATGGTCGCGCTGCTGGCCGTGGTCGGTGCGGCGGGCGTCATCCTGATGGGGGGCAACGACAAGAAGGCCGCACCGGTTGAAACCAAGCCGCTTCCGAAGGAGAAGCCGACGCTCTACGCCGTGACGTTCGAGAAGGTCGAGGCGGACAAGGAAAGCGTCTACCGCTACGCGATGTCGCTGGACCGCGCGGGCGTGATGACGGTCGAAATCGACGACGTGCCGAAGGAAAACCGCCACGTGCGGAAGACCTCGCAGCTGTCGACCAACGCCGTCGAGAGCCTTTCGGCGATCCTTTCTTCGCCCGAGCTGTACAAGCTTGAACGCGAGTACGCCGGCGTGCCGCTCGTCGCGGGCACGCTCAAGAGCTTCGCCCTGCGCATCGTGCGCGGCGACAAGGTGTTCACCACGTCGATCGAGAACACGCCGGAGCCGGAGATCTTCCGCTCCGTGCGCGAGCAGCTCGAGACGTTCTCGAAGAACGAGCTCGGCATCTGGGCCATCCAGTTCTCGGCCGAGAAGCTGGTGGAGATGAGCCAGGAGCTTCGCCGCGAGGGCGATGCGAAGTGGCAGGAGCGCGACGTGCAGTATGGCAACATCGCCGCGGCGCTCGCGTCGTACAAGGAAGCGGTCTTCTACCTTGACACGGTGAATCCGAAGCCGGACTACTACGGCGCGCTCGTGAACCGCCGCGACGAAGTCGAAAAGGAGCTGGACAAACGGTATCGCGACCAGCGTTTCCGTGCGGACCGTGCCATCAACCTTGCCGACTGGCGGACGGCCGACGGCGAACTGAAGATTCTGTGCCAGATGATTCCAGACCCGAAGGATCCGCGTCACGTGGAAGCGTCGAGCAAGCTCCTTGACGTCGAGAACCGCATGAAGAAAGGGCTGAAGTGATGAAGATGCGTTTGACTCTTTTCGCGGGTGCGTTCATGGCGGCACTCTTCGCGGGAGCGGCCGATCAGGAGATTCCCGCCCGTCTGGACGTGACGGCGGAGCCCGAAGGCGCCCGTGTCTATGTGGACGGCAAGCTGCACGGTCCGGCGCCGTGCTCGGTGTTCGGCCTTGAGCCGGGGCGCCACCTCCTCCATCTCGAGGCGCCGTCCTGCGTGCCTCAGGACGCCTTCGTGCAGATTGCGGCCGGACAGTTCGTGCAGAAGACCTTCCAGCTGGCCGAAGAGAAGGGCCTCATCCTGATCAAGACCGAGCCGGCGGGCGCGGATGTGAAGTGCAACGGCGTTTCGCTGGGCGTGACGCCGCTGCTGGTCACGTCGCTGGCGAGCGGACGCCCCTATTCGCTCGAGCTTTCGCTCAACGGCTACCAGACCAAGAAGATCGACGTGCGCACCGACGGCCGCCGTCCCCTCGTGCGCGAGGAGACGCTCTCGCTCGACTCGGGCATCGTCGAGTGCACGTCGGAGCCGGATGGTGCCACGGTGCTGGTCAACGGCGTCGAGCGCGGCACGACCCCGCTTGAACTCACGAACGTGCCGAAGGGGCTTGCGACGATCGTCTTCCGCCTTCCGGGCTATGTCGAGGAAACGCGCGAGCTGCGTCTGCAGCCGGGCGAACGCCAGACGCTTTCCCTGCGCCTGAAGGGCAAGGCCGCCCGCCTCAAGATCGTCTCGACACCGGAATACGCGCGCGTCTTCATCGACGACGACTTCCAGGGCAAGACGCCGCTCGAACTCTCGACGGTGCGTCCCGGCGAGCACAGCATCCGTGTCGAGATGGACGGCTATGCGCCGCTCATGCGCACGGTGCAGGTGGACAACGCGGGTGAATCGACGGAAGAGTTCACGCTGGAGAGCACGCTCGGCCGCCTCGAGATCATCACGACGCCGCCGGGCGCGCGCATCCTGCTCGACGGCCATGGCGCCGGCACGACGGAATCCCAGGGCGGCGACGCGACGAAGTCGAAGCTGCTCGCGATCGAGAACGTCGAGGTCGGTTCGCACACGGTGCTGGTGCGCTGCAACGGCTATCAGGACCGCGCGTTCAAGATCAACGTGACGTCGCGCGAGACGACGCAGCTCTACGCGAACCTCAAGCGCATCTTCATGCCGGATACGAAGGTCGATACGGTGCACGGCGAAGTGCAGGGCGTCATTGTCGGCCAGGATCCGCTCGGCAACGTGACGCTGGAGACGTCTCCGGGCGTGCAGCGTCTGATTCCCGCCGCCGACATCCGCAAGGTTACGCCGATCAGCAAATGACCGAACGGCTTCGTCTAGATGCGCTTCTGTTTGCGCGAGGCCTTGCCCCGTCCCGGACCGCCGCCCAGGCGTTGATTCTCGAGGGGAAGGTGCGCGTGGACGGACGGATCGAGACGAAGGCCGGCCGGGCCGTTGCAGCCGATGCCGCCGTCGAAGTCGAAGCGCCTCCGCGCTTCGTCTCCCGCGGCGGCGAAAAGCTTGAAGGGGCCTTCGCCAAGTTCCCGGGCTGGCGCGTCGACGGCCGCGTGTGCCTCGATGTCGGCAGCTCGACGGGCGGCTTCACCGACTGCATGCTCCAGCATGGCGCCGCGAAGGTGATGTGCGTCGACGTGGGCACGAACCAGCTGGCCTACAAGCTCCGCGTCGACCCGCGCGTGTGGGTGCGCGAGAATTTCAACGCCCGCAACATGACGCGTGCGGACCTGCCGGAACGCCCGGCGCGTGCCGTGACCGACGTGAGCTTCATCTCCCTCAAGCTCATTCTGCCGCCGATGGCGGACGTGCTGCTGCCGGGCGGCGAGATCGTTTCGCTGGTCAAGCCGCAGTTCGAAGCCGGCAAGGGGCAGGCCCCGGGCGGCGTCGTGACCGATCCTGCCGTACGGGCGCGGGTCGTCGCAGACATTTCCCGATTCGGACAGGAGGAGCTCGGCCTCGAGCTGCTCGCAGTCGAAGAGTCGCCGATTCGGGGACGTGAAAAAGGTAACATCGAGTATCTCGCGTGGTGGCGCAAGCCGGCTTGTTCTCGTCCGGCGCCGTCGACCGACGGGTCCGCCGGGGACAATGTCCGATGAACGAAAGCGCCTTCTTCCAGGATCTTGCCGTTCTGATGGCGGTTGTGGGACTGGTCGCCATGCTCTTCGCGCGGTTTCATTGGCCCAAGGTCATCGGATTTCTGCTGGCCGGCGTGCTGCTCGGCGAGCATACCTGGGGCGGGTCGTTTCTGGCGGACCCCAAGAGCATCAACACGATCGGCCAGCTCGGCATCGTCTTCCTCATGTTCACCCTCGGTCTCGAATTCAGCGCCGAGGACATGAAGAAGGTCAAGCACGTCACGATCCCGACGGCCGCCTTCGATACGGTCATGATGATCTGGCTCGGCTACACCGTGGGCCGCAGCTGCCTTGGATGGAACAGCGTGCAGAGTCTCTTCCTCGGCGCGGCGGTCTGCGACTCCGCCACGACGCTCCTCGCAAAGACGATTGAGGAGATGAAATGGCAGGACCGCCCGTTCGTCCGCTACATCTTCGGCACGATGATCTTCGAGGACATCCTCTGCGTCGGCGTCATCGCGCTGGTGACGGGCTTTGCGCATGGAGACGGCATGAGCCTCGGCGCCGTCGGCCTCTCGCTGGGCGGGCTGCTCGTCTTCTTCGTGGCGGTTCTCGTCTTCGGGCTCGTGCTCGTGCCGCGCCTGCTGAATCGGGTCGGACGCTTCAAGGACGACGAGGCGCTGCTGCTGGCGCTCCTCGGCGGCTGCTTCCTCGTGAGCTTCCTCGCGTACAAGCTCGACTATTCCCTGGCGATGGGCGCGTTCCTCATGGGCATCCTCGGCGCGTCGAGCGAAGTGCGCCCGCGTCTCCACGATCTGGCGGCCCCCCTGCGGCAGATGTTCGCAGCCGTTTTCTTCGTGACGATCGGCCTGCTCGTCGATCCGGCGGTCTGCTTCCATCATGCGTTCACGATCCTCGGTCTCACGCTGCTCGTGGTCTTCGGGAAGGGGTTCAACTGCTTCTTCCTGTCGCTGCTCACGGGCCAGCGGATCAAGGATGCCGTGCAGACCGGATTCGGTCTCGCCCAGATCGGCGAATTCGCGTTCATGGTCGCACTCATCTACATGACGAAGACAGGCGACACGGCGAGTCCGATGTACCAGATCGTCGTCGGCGTCTCGCTGCTCACGACGGTGCTGAATCCGGTGCTGCTGCGCCTGTCCGACCCGGTGGGCGACTGGTGCGAGACGCATCTCCCCGCACGTGTGCGCGGCTGGCTCAGCGCCTACGACGACTGGCTGGGCCGCTTCCGCTCCGCGACCGTGCCGTCCTTCCTCCAGAAGCATATCCGCAGCCGCGTCGTGTGGCTGGTCGTCATTGCGCTGCTCGACTTCTGCGTGGCGATCGGCGCGGCGATGCTGTGCGGACATGTCTATTCGGCGTTTCCGTTCTTCGAGGCCCACAAGCGCATTTTCTTCTCGCTGGGCGCGAATCTGTTCTGCGTCTCGCTCTTTGCGCCGTCCTATGGACTCGCCCGTTCGCTCGGCCGCGACATCTCGGTCGTCCTGACCGGTACGCGGCAGCCGCGGAAATGGAAGGCGGCCGTCCAGCTTGTCGTCACGTCGTTCACCGTGGGCGCGGTCATGATCCTCTCCTTTGCCGAACTGGTCCTGCTGAACGTGAACCTGCTGCCGGAGGAGCCGGCGGCCCGTCTGGTGATTGCCGTGGTGCTGCTCATGGCCGGCGTGTTCGGCTGGCGGCACTTCCGTCGGGCCGGACGCCTGGCGGGGTATCGGTTCGGACAGGCCATTCGCGCGGAAAAGCGGCGTGCGCGGTTGGGGCGTCCGGCCGACCGCGACAAGGCCATCTCGCTGACATTGCCGAGCGACTATTCGGCTTCGGTTACGCTGACCGCCGGTTCGCCGGCCGTCGGCGCGACGATCCGCGGCCTCGACATCCGGGCGAAGACCGGGGCGAGCGTCGTCTCCGTCGTGCGCGGTGCGGACCGTTTCCGCAATCCGGGGCCGACCTGGTGCTTCGAGGTCGGCGACCAGGTCAATGTCATCGGCGATCCGCCCCAGCTCGCCGCCTTTCAGGTGCTTGTGCAAAGCCATGGACACTGAATTGGCAGACGTCGAAGCCTGGCTGGATGCGCGGCCGCCGGGGCCTGAACCCGCCAAGGGCCGTTTTCGGCAGGGGGCGGTGCTGGGCGAGTGGCGCATCGAGGCCTACCTCGGCCGCGGTTGTTCGGCCGAGGTCTACCGCGTCGTGAACGTCCGCACGGGGCGCGAAGGCGCCATGAAGCTGCTCGTGAGCGAGGATGGCGGCATTCGCGACCGGTTTCTCGTGGAAATGGACACGCTGCGGTTTCTCCAGTCGGGCGCCTTTCCGACGTTCTACGGCAGCGGCGTGAGCGGCGGCAATCCGTATTACGTGATGGAGTATCTCCAGCCGTTCCTCTTCCCGCTGCCGCGCCGGGACGTGCCGCGATTCATGGTGGCCGTCGCGAAGGCCGTGCAGCGTTTGCACAATGCCGGCTATGTACACCGCGACCTCAAGCCGTCGAACATCCTGCGCCGCAGCAACGGACAGCCCGTGCTCATCGATCCCGGACTGGTCAAGAAGATGGACAAGGCGGATGCGCAGACGCGGCCGTCGGCGCTGTCGATCGTCAACGGGCGGCCGATTGCCGTCGGCACGATCGACTATGCGGCGCCCGAGCAGATGCTCAAGGGCATCGCCTCCGCCCGCAGCGACGTCTTCTCCCTCGGCAAGGTGCTGGCGGCCTGCTTCGAAGAGAAGCCAAAGGGACCTTGGCTCGCCATCATCCGCCGCGCCACGCAGGAGTCGCCGGACGACCGGTATGCGTCCGCAGACGATTTCGCGCGCGCGATTCGCCGTCGCCATTGGCCGAATGCGCTGCGTCTCCTCCTCGCGTTTTGCGTGGTCTCGATCATTTCCGCGCTGCTGCTGGTGCCGCCGAATGCCGGCGAGGCGGAACCGATGCCTCCCGAAGTCGTCGAAGTGCCGGCGGATCCCGAATCGCTTTTGAAGCTGCCGGACGAGACGGAAGCCGCCCACCTGGCCCGTCTGCTGCCGATGGCCCACAAGGACAACGTCGCGGCCCAGCTGCTGGTGGCCGAGGCCTACTTCTACGGACGCGGCACGGAGACGAATCGCGTTGAAGCGGTGGAATGGTACGAGCGCGCGGCCATCGCCGAGAACCACGACGCCGAGGCGTCGCTGGGCCTCTGCTATCTGTACGGCTACGGCTGCGAGAAGGATCCGGAAATCGCGGTGGAGTGGTTTCTGCGCGCGGCGGAAGCGGGCAACACCGTCGCCATGACGAATCTCGCGTTTTGCTACCTGAACGGACGCGGCATCGACGTCGACAAGAGCGCGGCGGCCGATTGGGCGCGCCGGGCGGCCGAGCGCGGGCATGCGCCGGGGCAGGTCATGTTGGCCGAATGCTATCTGTCCGGACAGGGCGTCGAGCGCAACGACGAGCGGGCCAAGCTGTGGCTTCAGGCCGCGGCCCGCCAGGGCAATCGGCGCGCGAAGATGCTGCTCGAGACGCTCGGCGTTGAAATCGAAAACGTCAAGGATACCGGTTCCGGTAGTCCGCCGTCAGCGACTGGACAATCCCTTTGAGCCGCTCGATCATGCGGCTCTTGATCTGGTCGACGTTGTTGCGCGTCGTGCCGAAGCGTTCCGCGACGGCTTCCGGCTTCTCATGGCGCAGCGCCACATGCTCGAAAATCGTCCGCGTGTTGGCGGAAAGGGCCGTGTCCGCCATCAGCTGCTCGACGGCCGCTTCCATCGCCGCGCGCTTCCAGGTCTCGATTTCCGCTTTCGGCGGCGGCGCAAGGAGGGTCGGATCGTTCTGGAGCGTGTCGACGGTCTTGGCCTCGCGACGACGCTTGTCGAGGATGTCGAGCGCCTTGTGCTTGACGATGCCCATCAGATAGCAGCGGAAATGCCCCTTTTCGTCCGGCGTGTAATGGTAGGTGGGCAGACATTTGGACAACGCGCGCATCGTTTCCTGGAGCACGTCGTCGGGGTCGAGCGACGGAAAGCGGTCGCGCACAAAGCCGCGGATGGGTTCCTCGTAGGCCGTGTAGAACTGATACCACTGGTCGTTCGCGGTATCTTGCGCGAGCGCCTTGAGAAGGGTGATGGAGGTTTGTGGAACAGGAGACATGCCTACAGTATACCATAATGGACGCGTCTGTGAAGGGGGATTGCATCATGTACCCGAATCGGCTATACTATTCGTCAACGTCAACGAAAGGATTGTCCATGAAAAAGATTCTGTTTCCCCTGGCCGCGGTTGCCGTGGCGGTTCTGATGTCGGGCTGCACCAGCCTGTGTGGCGCCGGTACGTGCGCGAAGGCCGAAGCGCCCGCCTTGAAATACCAGCCGCGCCTCTTCAAGCAGTTCGGCGACATCAACAACGTGCCGGACGGTCTCACGCAGGACTGCAAGGGCAATATCTTCCACTCGTGCCCGAACCTGCTCATGGACAGCCGTTATCCGGGCGTCATCCTGAAGCGCTGCGTGAAGAAGGGCACATGGAGCATTTTCGTGGCGGGCGACCGTTCGCCGAAGACGGGCGTGGGCCGTCCGATGGGCCTCGAGTACTGCAAGGAAGACGGCAACCTCTACTATTGCGACAACCAGTATTTCGACTCGAAGGACTACGCGAGCCGCGTGATGCGCGTCGTGATCGACAAGGAGACGGGCGAGCCGCTGCGCATCGAGACGGCCGTCGAGAACATCAAGCTCGCCAACGCCATCCGCTTCTACAAGGGCGACATGTTCATCACCGATACGTACTTCGACCTCGACCGTGCGGACGGCATCGGCGTCGGCGGCGTCTACCGCATTCCGCTGGCGGACTGCAAGGACAAGCCCGTGAAGCTTCTTCCGAAGCCCGACTACGCGAAGGATCCCTACCTCGTGGCCACGACCGAGACGAAGGCGCTCGACGGCCGCGGCGGCGACATCTCCGGTGCGGACGGTCTGGCAATCACGAAGGAAGGCCACCTCTACTTCGGCACCTTCGGCAGCGGCCGCTTCTACACGGCGAAGCGCGGCGAAGACGGCAAGTACGGCCCCGCCCGGCTCATCTTCGAAGATCCCAAGGTCTTCCCGTGCTGCGACGGCATCTGCTACGACGAGGCGGAGAACCGCATCATCATGAGCGACAGCGCCCTCAACGCGCTGCACACGTGGTCGATCGACGCGGAACTCGCCGGCAAGGGCAAGGAAGCCTACGGCGAACTCTGGAAGAACGGCGACGACGACGGTGCGACGGGCCTCCTCGACCAGCCGTGCGAACCGATGGTCTGGCGCTGCCCGAAGACCGGCCGGCGCAAGCTCATCGTCGCGAACTTCGACAACGGCTTCCCGGGGCTCGTCAATCGGACGAACGACAAGTTCCACACGCTCAGCGTCATCGACCTCGACTAAACGAGCCGCCTTGACAGGGGCCTTGGGCGGCCGACCGCGTCGGGTCGGCCGTCGAAGGCTGTCGCGCGCGGAACAAAAAGACGGGTCGCTTGAACTTGAAAGTCGTTCTGCTAGCCGGTGAAGAGTCGGGCGTTCTCTATGCCGAACGCCTGAAGGATGAACTTCGCAAGGCCGCGGGGGACGAGGTCGCTTTCCGCGGTTACGATACGGAGGGGTTCAAGACCGGCGACCTTGCCGTGATGGGCTTCTGGCCCGTGCTGAAGCGCCTCGGCTATTTCCTTGGCGTCGCGAAGACGATGAAGCGCGTGCTCGCGACGTGGAAGCCCGACGTGCTCGTGACCATCGACTACCCGGGACTCAACCTCAAACTCGCCGCGTACGCGAAGACGCTCGGCATTCCGACGGTGCACATCGTCTGTCCGCAGGTGTGGGCCTGGCATCAGGACCGCATTCCGAAGATCGCCGCCGTACTGACGAAGCTGCTCTGCTTCTTCCCGTTCGAACCGGCTCTTTTCGCGAAGACAGGCCTTGATGCGAAGTTCATCGGCCATCCGCTCGTGGACGTCTTTACGGCCGAGGACGCGGCGCGGGCCCCGGGTTCGGCGGCGCAGGCGTCCGACGGTCCCGTGCTGGCGCTGCTGCCCGGCTCCCGACTCGGCGAGATCCGCCGCCATCTGCCGCGCTTCCTCAAGGCGTTGGAGCTGCTGGCCAAAGACGCCTCGACTTCCGCCGCCCGCCTCGTGGTTCGCATTCCCGCGGCGAACGCCCGCGCCGCCGCGGAGATCCGCCGCCTCGCCCTTGAGGCCGGAGGTCGTCTGGAGGAAGGCGACGACGCTGTTTTCCATTTTCCGTTTTCCACCCTCCGTTTGCAGCAGGGGGGCGCGCGCGAGCTGCTGCGGCACGCAACGTGCGCCGTCGTCGCGAGCGGAACCGCAACGCTCGAGGCCGCGCTTGCGCGCTGCCCGACCGTGCTCGTGTACGCGGTCTCGCCAATCCTGGCGTGGTTCGCGCGGCGCGTCATCAAGGGCATCCACTACATCGGCCTTGCCAATGTCATCTGGGAGAAGAGCGGCGGCACCGGCGAGCCGCCGATGACCGAGCTGCTGCAGGAAGCCTTCACGCCCGAGGCCGTCGCCGACCAGCTGCGCGCGCTTCTAACCGACACGGCCGCCCGGCAGGCCGCCCGCCGTCGCCTCGACGCGGCGATGTCGCTTCTCCATTCCGACGGCGACGCCCTCGGCCTCGCCGCCCGGGAAATCTGTTCTGCGGTTTCTGCGTAATCCCGCAAACGATTCTGCGGTTTCTGCGTAATCCCGCAAACGATTTCTCGTAATCAGTCAACTGGACGCGGGCGCGATTCGTGGCATCAAGAAGTCGGCGTTCGCATCGGACGCAAAGGCGAGGGTATGATATAACCCAAGTTTGCCACTTGAGTAACCCCGAAAAGTAGAAAATTCTCAATACCCTATTGCACATCTCGGCCACCTATTTTATAATTATCGCCGTGTTACCTAATTACATAGAAGGAGCGGCGATGCACATCGAGAAGTACAACAACAACGGGATCGACTACTTGAGGCTGGTCGATGGCAAGCGCATGCGCGCCCCCAACGGCAAGATCCGCACGGGGAAGAGGGTGCTGCTGTGCATCGGGCCGCTTTCCAGGCTCGACGACGGCAAGCCCGGCTACCTCGACCGTCTGCGCCAGTCGTTCCGCGACGGGACGCCCCTCGTCCCTGCGCTCCAGCGGTTCGTGAGCGGGCAGCAGCCGAAGAAGGTGACGGTCACGTTCGCGGCCGGGAACAAGAAGTGCCTTGGCAAGCCGAAGCTAATGGCGGCGATGATCCTCGACCCGGTGTTCAACGCGCTCGGGCTGGGCGCGCTTCTCGCGAGCGTCAAGCATGCGTCGAAGATGCGCTACGACCTTGCGGGCATCGTGCGGCTGCTCGTGTACGGCAGGATCCTCGATCCCGCGTCGAAGTGCGCGACCATGGCGCAGAACGAGAAGTGGCTCGCCCCCGTCGTGTCCAGCAAGAACTGCGACAACGTCTACGACGCGCTGACGGTGCTCGAGGAAAACCGTCGCCAGATCCTGCGGCGCATGAACACGTGCATCACGCGCGGGACGGGGCGCAAGACCGGCACGGTGTTCTACGACGTGACCAACTTCTTCTTCGAAGTCGAGGACG
>CADCPA010000280.1 GCA_902803135.1 uncultured bacterium | reverse complement strand
TTCTTCCACACGTGGCTCTCCGCCACGGGCGAGAACCTCGCTCCAAAGTATCCCGGCCTCGCGCTATTCCCCAACTGGATCTACTGGACGTGGGTGCAGAACGCGTCCAACCCCTCGATGCCGCTCTATTGCGGATTCGGCGACGACCAACACTCGCAGAACGCCCTCAACGTGGGGCGTCTCTACGAACATACGGCGCAGTACATTCACTTCTTCCGCGAATCGAATCCCGCCGCCGCCCGCCTCGCCGCCTCGCTGCGCGACCGCGCTCCCGCGCAGTACATCTTGGAAACCTGGCCCATGTATCCCTTCCTGTTCGGCGGAGAGGACGACGGCGTGAAGCCGTTCTCGGACGCCGAACTTGCGAACATTCCTTTCCACGCGCGCCACTTCGAGGGCCTCGGACAGTTCATCATGCGTTCGGACTGGAAACCAGACTCCACCTACTGCACCTTCACCGCCGGCGCGCAGATGCGTCAGCACAAGCACTACGACGAGAACAACTTCACAATCTACAAGCACGACTTCCTCGCCATCGACTCCGGCACGCGTGGCGTGGAGACGGACTGGAACCTGCGCTACTACTATTCGCAGACAATCGCCCACAACTGCATCCTCATCCGTCGCCCGAAGGAACCCATCCCGTCCTACTGGGGACCCGCCTACGACGGGCCCGAGGGAAAGTTCAACGACGGTGGCATGTACAGCGGTAGCGCGAGGGTCCTCGCTTTTGAGACGAATGACGCATACACCTATATCGCCTCGGACGCCACGTCCCTCTACGGAAGCAAGTGCACGGAAGCGGTTCGGCAGTTCGTCTATCTCCCGCCCGACACGTTCATCGTCTACGACCGCGTCGGCGCAGCGAACGCAAACGATGGCAAGGCATGGCTGCTTCATTTCGTGAACGAGCCACGCATGGACGGCAAGCTTACCGTCGCCGACTGCGGCAAGGGACGCCTTTTCTGCGAGACGATCCTGCCCGAGGACGCGAAGCTGGAGAAGATCGGCGGACCCGGCAGGGAATTCTGGTCGAACGGTAGGAACTGGGAGCCGGACGAGGCGTTCCTCGCGTCCGCCGCGCGCCAGGCGAAGCGCACGGGGCGCGGCCCTTACTTTGGCGCGTGGCGTCTCGAAGTAGCGCCCGGCGCGTCGCGTCAAAATGACCGGTTCCTGCACGTTCTGACGGCGGCAGACTCTTCTGTTTTGTCCGCCCCGCAGACGCGAAAGATCGTAAAGGATGGAATGGACGGCGTGGCCGTCACGCTGCCTCCCTCCATAGAGGCCACGATTCTTTTCAACCGCGAAGGTCCTGTTGGCGGAATGATCGCCATCGGCAAGGATTCACCCTTGCGTCCGTTCGCCACGGCCATCCAGCCCCAGAGCGGGATTTTCTGATAAAGGAGACTAGTCAATGGACATTACGAGAAGGACATTCCTCGCCGGCGCGGTAGCTGGCGTGGGCATGGTGGCCACGCGTGCGGCAGGTGCGGAGGCGTCGAAGGGCACGCCCAACGTCACGTTCGGCGTGCTGAGCGACGTGCACCTGAACAGGCCAGGCGATGAAGATACATTCCTCAAGGCGCTCGCATACTTCCGCGACAACGGGGCGGACGGTGTGATGATTGCCGGCGACATCGCGGATACGGGGCGCATCGAGCAGATTGAACGCGCGGCCAAATGCTTCTGGAGCACCTTCCCCGACGGCAAGGCGCCGGACGGCCGCCACGTGGAACAGCTGTGGGTGTACGGCAACCACGATGTCGGCGGCTGGGCCTGGCAGAAGGGCAAGGACGAAGCCTATCTCAAGTCCACGGCAATCCGTTATGGCAACAACCGCGCCGAGGTGTGGGAGCGAATCTTCCACGAACCGTACAGCCCCATTTGGGCGAAGACCGTCAAGGGCTACACGTTTGTCGGCGCGCACTGGGGGAACGAGAAGAACCTCGACGCCTTCCTGCAGGCGAACGCCGATAGGCTGAACCTCAAGAACGGCAAGCCGTTCTTCTATGCCCAGCATCCGCATCCCGCGAACACCGTGCAGGGACCGTGGGCGTGGGGTAATGACAGGGGCGTCGCTACGCGCGCGCTCGAGAAATACCCGAACGCCGTGTCGTTCTCCGGGCACTCGCACTACTCCATCACCGACGAGCGCTGCATCTGGCAGGGAAAGTTCACCTCCGTCGGTACGGGGTCACTCAAGTACATCTTCTCGCAGTACTGGCGCGACAACGGCGAGAACCACAACGGCGTCGTCAAGCAGATGAGGATGCTGCCCGAGCATACAGGGCGGCAGGGGATGCTCGTGAAGGTCTATGACGACAGGATCGTGTTCGTGCGGCGCGAGTTCGTGCACGGCGAGAGCCTTGGTCCGGATTGGGTGGTGCCGCTCGACGGGTCCTGTCCAATGGCGTTCGAGCCCCGGAGCGCGAGGGTGATTGCGCCCGCTTTCCCGTCTGGCGCGAAGGTGGAAGTGTCGCGGGCGAACGGCAAGGACCGCAGCGGCAAGGCGACGGACCAGATCACGGTGCGCTTCCCGGCGGCTTGTCCGAGCGCGACGTCGCGCGTACACGATTACGAGGTGACGGCGCTCGCCTACCATGAGGACGTCGACTACCCGGTGGCGACGAAGCGCGTCCTCTCCGAGAGCTACTTCTTGCCGCCGACGCGGGAGGCGAAGTCGGGGCACATCGTGTTTGCCGTGTCGGAGCTGAAGGGAGCGAAGGAGGTCCGCTCTGCGGTCCGTCCGCTCGAGTGCTTCGGCCACAAGGGCCCCGAGATTTATTCGGAGCTGTACAAGGTCAGTTGAAACAGTGCATAATACGTGGAAGAAAAAATGAACAGAAGAGAATTCATGGCCAGTATGGCGGTTGGTGCGACGCTGCCGCTCCTTGCCAAAAACAATACAGGGATCAGTCCGACACGATTCAAGCCGATTGAGCTGCCCGGACTCGAACCGCGTCCCGACTTCTGGAAGGTGCGTCCGCAGGAGATCATCGACATCTGTGAGCGGGCGACGAGATGTTCGCGCAAGGAGGTGATCGCCCATACGCCGCTCGGCTATCCCGTGTATGCGCTTTTCTACGGCGACTTCAACGACGCGCCGCCGCAGACGAACTGGTCCGCCGGTGTTTCCTCGACGACGTGGAAGAACTACATGGGCAACCCGCCCCCCGCGAAGCAGACGTTCCTCCTGCTCGCGGGCGTACACGGCGCGGAGCCCGAATGTGTGGCCGGAACGATGAACCTCATCCAGGAGCTGGAGACCGGCAAGGACTTTCGCTGCAAGACGCATCGCGAGCTAATTGACCTCATCTCGAAGTACCGCTTCATCATCGTGCCCTGCGCGAACATGGACGGACGCGCCATCTCGCCCGACCATC
>CADCPA010000279.1 GCA_902803135.1 uncultured bacterium | reverse complement strand
TCGTCGAGCGCAAAAGCGCCTTCGACTGGTTCCACGGTTGGGCCTCGGGCGGCTACGTGGCGGATACGGTCTTCAAGAAGCCGGCCGGTTCCCATTCCCAGCAGCAGTACTACTACCGCAACAACACCTTCGAGCAGGGCGACTACGGCGTCAACTGGAACAAGGTGATCCAGGGCTGCGACGGCCAGACGGGCGAGACCAACTGGCGCTCGGGCAAGGCGACGACGGTGCTGGGCCCGACTCCGCTGATCCGCGAGAAGCCGTTCCTCTTTTGCGAAGGCGAGGCGTTCAAGGTCTTCGTGCCCGCGCTCCGCCGGAACGCGTCGGGTCCGAGCTGGACGCCGGGCCACATGGGCGAAGGCAAGACCCTCGACCTTGCGAAGGACTTCCTCGTGGCGGAGCCCGGGATGCCGGCGAAGGAGCTGAACGCCGCGCTCGCGGCGGGCCGGAACCTTCTCTTTGCGCCGGGCATCCATCACATGGCGGAGCCGCTGCGCGTGACGAAGGCGAACACGGTCCTGCTCGGTCTCGGCGAGGCGACGATCGTGCCGGACAACGCCGAGGCGGGCCTGATCTGCGCGGATGTGGACGGTGTGACGATCGCGGGGCTCATCTTCGACGCCGAGCGCGCCTCGCGCCGCTTCCTCGTGATGGGCGAGCGCAAGACGGCCGTGCGCCATGCGGCGAATCCGAGCTTCTTGACGGACGTCATCTACCGCGTGGGCGGCACGGGCAAGCCCGGCAAGACCGAAGTCGCGCTGGAGATCAACGCGAACGACGTCATCGTCGACCACACGTGGATCTGGCGCGCGGACCACGGTGCGCACACGGGCTGGACGGCGAACACGTCCAAAAACGGCCTTGTCGTGAACGGCGACCATGTGACCTGCTACGGCCTCTTCGTCGAGCACTTCCAGGAATACGACGTGCTGTGGAACGGCGAGGACGGCCGTACGTTCTTCCTGCAGAACGAGAAGTGCTACGATCCGCCGGGGAACGCCGCCTGGATGTCGCACGACGGCCGGAAGAAAGGCTATGCGGCGTACAAGGTCGCGCCGAAGGTGACGAAGCACCGGGCGATCGGCCTCGGCGTGTACGACGTGTTCATCAACACGGGCGGCAAGAGCGTCTTCCTCGACGATGCCATCGAGGTGCCGGATGCGCCCGGCGTGGTGGTCGAGAACGCGTGCATCGTGGAGATCGCGAACGGGAAGGGTCCGAAGGTCGGCATCAACCACATTGTGAACGGCCGGGGACCCGGCATCCGCACGGGCAAGGATTCCGGCGGCGGCTACGCGGTGCAGCGTCTCTATCGGTATGCGAACGGCAAAGTCGAGAGCGCGCCGGATGCGTATCTGGGGAAAAAGTAAGAAGGAGGCCCTGCGGCCATGACGGTGAAAGACGGTACGATACTGACGGGGACGGCGCTTGCGGCGCTGCTCGCGTCCGGCGCCTTCGGCGCGGCGAAGATCGAGACGTGGCGGGCGCATGAGCTCGTGCTCACGGCGTCGCAGGACTATGCGGCGGGCGGCGGCGATGCCGTCAAGCTCGACGTGACGTTCTCGCATCCGAAGAGCGGCGAGATGGTCGTGCGTGCAGGCTTCTGGGACGGCGGCAAGACGTTTCGCGTGCGGTTCGCGCCGCCGAAGGCCGGCGGCTGGACGTGGAAAAGCGCGTGCGACGACGATGCGGCGCTCAACGGACGCCGCGGCGGCTTTCTCGTCGAAGCTTCCACGGGCACGCAGGACCTCTTCGTGCACGGGTTTCCGCAGGCCGGCGGGATGGATGGCTACTTGGTGCATGCGGACGGTACGCCGCTGCTGCATCTCGCCGGCGGAGCCGCCGAACCGGCGAAGAGCGCGTTCAACGTGAAGGACGGGCGGGTAGACGCGGCCGACCTTGCGGGACTGAAGGCGGCGGACAAGTTCTTCCAGGCACGGGCCGACGCGGGGCAGCTGTGTCCGTATCCGGGCTTCCTGCCGGCGGACGAACTGCCGGATCCGACGGACGACGCCTCCGAGAAGATCGCGCGCTATCTTGACGCGCGCTTCGGCGCGTATCCCGCGGTGCCGAAAGATGCGGACGTGCCGTGGACTGCGGCGTGGAGCCGTCCGCTCCGCAAGCTGTTCGCCTCCGTCTCATGGTGGGAGCTGAGGCCGGAGGCGGACCTCTTCCGCGCCGCGCCGGGCGTCACGGCGCTGTGCGCCGCGCGGGGCGATTCGCTCTTCCTCGTCTCTCTTTCGGGCAAGGGCCGGGTTTCGGGCGGTTTCAAGAAGTTCGACCGCGCGCATGCCTACGAGGCGACGTGGGTCAATCCGCGCACGGGCGAAGTGCGCGGCCGCGTGGCGCTGCCGGGCGTGGCGGACGGCGACGATCTGGCCCTGCCGCCGCGGCCCGACACGCGCGAGTGGGTGGCGAAGGTCGAAAAGCTCGCGGCGAGCGCGCCGCACGTGTCGTCGCTTGCGGCGCGCGGTCCGCGCGACCTCGACGCCGGCACGCTCGACTGGAACCGGGCGCAGTCCATCCAGAAGGGCGTGAAGCTGCTCACGCTGGACGAGAAGGTTTCGACGCCGCTCGACCCGGCGGACCAGAAGGCGAACGAGGCGAAATACAAGATTTCGCTTGCGGGCAAGCGGACAATCCACGCGTATCTGGTGCGCATCGACCTGCGCACGCCCGGGTTCAAGTTCACCGGCACGCCGCGGGCCGAAGGCTGGGGTCGGGCGATGCCGGGCGGCGATCCGGACGACGGCCCGTTTGTGTGCACGGTGCGTCAGACGCCGCTCGAGTTCATGCAGAACCTGGCGCCGGACGTGGCGAAGGCGCGGCAGGAGTGGAGCAGGGACCGCCGCCGCCGCAATCAGCGCGTGACCTCGGAAGACCTGCCGGGCAGGCATCCGGTTGTCGGGTTCAGCACGGCGCCGTGGCTGCCGGGTCCGGAGGCGAAGCACAATTTCGCCGAACCGCTCGGCGTCAACGTGAGCGACGGCGTGAAGATCAATCTGGGGGGCCGTGCGTCGCCGGCGTTCGTCGTGTGGAAAGACGGCAAGCTCGACATTGTGGACGAAATCTCCTCCGCCCTCCAGGAAGACGTGTGGATTGCGCATGCGGGTGTGGGACGGCTGCTGGCGGACGGCGAAGACGTGGCGATTCCGGCGGGCAGCGCGAACGCCAAGCTCGGCGCGGCGCTGGCGCTTGGCCTCTCGCGCGACCGCACGTTCCTCTATCTGCTCGCGGTCGACGGCGGAAAACCGGAGCTGGGACCGGGCGCGGTGGGGGCGGACGTTGTGCGTCTGCTGCGGTCGGCGGGCGCGTGGGACGCGCTCAGTTTCGACGGCACGTCGGGTTCGCTTGCGTACTGGGATCGTGCGACCGACGCGCCGGCGCGCATCAACAAGGGCGAGAACCGCAAGACCGGCCTCAACATCGTCATTTACCGTCAGGATGCGGAAAACAGGAACGCGAAGGAGAAGAAGAAGTGAGCGCAGCAATCCTCGACGGCAAGAAGCTGGCCGCGCAGATGCGGGCCGAAATCGCGGCAGGCGTCGCCGCGCTGAAGGCGGAGAAGGGCGTGACGCCGGGCCTGGCGGTCATCCTTGTCGGCGAGAATCCCGCGTCTGTCAGCTACGTGACGGCGAAGGGAAAGGCCTGCCGGGAGGCGGGCATGCTCTCGCGCGAGATCCGCTTCCCCGTGGACATTCCCGAGTCCCGGCTCATCGAGACGATCGAAGCGCTCAACGCGGATCCGGCGATCCACGGGATTCTCGTGCAGCTGCCGCTGCCGAAGGGTTTCAGCGAGAAGAAGGTCATCGACGCGATTGCGCCCGAGAAGGACGTGGACGGCTTCACGCCCGTGAACGTGGGCAAGATGCTCATCGGCGACGACTGCTTCCTGCCGTGCACGCCGCACGGCATCGTCAAGCTCATCGAAGTGACGGGCATGGACATCCAGGGCAAGCATGCGGTGGTGATTGGCCGCTCGAACATCGTCGGCAAGCCCGTGGCGGTGCTGCTTTCGCGCAAGGGCAGGAGCGCGAACGCGACGGTCACGCTCTGCCATACGGGCACGCCCGACCTGTCGGTGTATACGAAGACGGCCGACATCGTCGTGGTGGCGGCGGGACGTCCGCACACGCTGACGGGCGACATGCTCAAGCCCGGCGCGGTGGTGATCGACGTCGGCGTGAACCGCGTGCCGGATGCGACGAAGCCGAAAGGGTACCGTCTCTGCGGCGACGCCGACTACGAATCCTGCGCCGAAGTGGCGTCCGCCATCACCCCGGTTCCGGGCGGCGTGGGGCCGATGACCATCACGATGCTGCTCTGGAACACGCTCGAAAGCGCCCGCCGAGGTTAAATTGCTCTTTTTTTCGTTTTAACCTTGCAAAAATCGCCCCGAAATTGTAAACTCTATGCCAACTTTTTTTCCGGGGCTGTGCCCGGCAACTGCAAGGAGTAAACGAGACATGGCTAAGACGCCCAAATTCGCC
>CADCPA010000278.1 GCA_902803135.1 uncultured bacterium | reverse complement strand
GTCGGCCCGGTGACGAGAAGCACGCCGTCGGAGAGGCCGAGGAGCTGCTCGAACTTCTGCTGGTCGTCGGAAAGGAAGCCCAGTTCCGGGAGACCGAGCGCGAGGTTCTGCTTGTCGAGGATACGCATGACGATCGATTCGCCGTGGTTCGTCGGCACCGTCGACACGCGAAGGTCGAGGTCGCGTCCGCCCACGTTGACCTGGATGCGGCCGTCCTGCGGGATGCGCTTCTCGGAGATCTTGATCTTCGACATGATCTTGATGCGCGAAAGGATCGCGCCCTGCAGACGCTTCGGCGGCGAGTCCATTTTGCGCAGCGCGCCGTCGATGCGGTAGCGCACGCGGAATTCCTTCTCCATCGGTTCGAGGTGGATGTCGGACGCCTTCATCTTGATGGCGTTCGAGAGGAGAAGCGAGCAGAGGCGGATGACAGGCGCGCTTTCGTCGTCCCCGTCGTCGTCGCCGCCGTAGCCGTCGTCGTTGCGCGTCGTGACTTCCTCGGCGCCCGTGGGATAGAGCTTGTCCATCAGCGCCTTGACTTCCTCGGACGGCGCCAGCACCGCCTGGACGTCACGGCCGTGGAGCACGTAGCGCAGCGAGTCGACCGCGTCCATGCCCATCGGGTCGGACAGCACGACCGTCACCGAATCGTCGTCGGCCATGACCGGCGCGACGCCGTACTTGCGCGCGACTTCGGCATCGATCTGCTTCGCGATTTCGACATCGATCTGCGACGGATCGATGCTCACATATTTCAGGCCGAACGCGTCGGCAATGGTGCCGAGAACGTCGTTCTCGGTCACCGCCCCCGATGCCAGCAGCACGTCCAGCGTCGTCTCATTGCCCTCGCGCATCGCCTGCGAGGCGGCCTCGAGCTGCTCTGCCGTCAGATAGCCGCGCTCGCGCAGGATCTGCAACACATATTCGTCATTTGAAGTCATGGTCCTCTACCCTTTGAACCGGACAATGGAAAGGATTCGTACAACAGCCAACCAACCGTCGCGGACGCGTTAGCGCGTCGTCCAGTACGGCGCGTTCGCCGGCGCCGCCAGATACGCCGCGCAGGTGTCGCAGCACTTGCACAGGATCATCTGGAAGCCCGCCATCTCCTGCACCGTGAGGAGTTCGTCGCACTTGCCCGGCAGCACGGTCACGCCCATCGCCTCGAGCATCTGCTTCGCCTTGCGGTAGCAGATGAGCATTTCCATCGTCGTCGTCGAACCCGAGCCGTTGATGAGGAGAAGCGCCTTGTCGCCGGCGGCGAGCTTCGTCGCCTTCACGAGCGGGGGGAGCATCTTCTCGACCGTCTCGTCGGCCGTGCACATCTTGGAGATGCCGCCGCCGCCTTCGCCATGCTGGCCCATGCCGATTTCCATCTCGTCGTCCGCAAGCGCGCCGATCTCGCCGCCGTTCTGCGGATGCGTGGCGACCTTGAGCGCGACGGAGAGCGTCGCGATGCCCTCGTTGAACTTGTTCGCGAGCGCGACGATCTCGTCGAGGCTCTTGCCCGCCTCGGCGGCGGCGCCCACGACCTTGATGAACGGAATCACGCCGCCCAGGCCGCGCTTGTCGTCGATCGGCGCGTCCGGACCCTGCGCGATGTCGTCGTGGATCACGATCTCGACCACGTTGAGGCCGGCCTTCTGCGCCTTGCGCATGGCCTTGGAGCCGCTCATGCGGTCGCCGTTGTGGTTGAGCGTAATGAGAAGCGTGCCCGCGTCGCGCTTGACGTACTCGAGCGCTTCGTAGACCTTCTCGCCGCCCGGCGCGGCGAAGATGTCGCCCGCGACGCACGCGTCGAGCATGCCTTCGCCGACGAAGCCGTGCATGGCCGGCTCGTGCCCCGACCCGCCGAACGCGACGAGCGCGACCTTGTCGGCCGCCTTCGGGGTCTTGCGCACGACGATCTTCTCGTTGACCAGCGCGAGCGTATCGGAATAGCATCCGACGAGACCTTCGAGGAGTTCCTTCGTGAGGTTCGCGGGATCGTTCATAAACTTCTTCATCGGCATGGCAGCAGCTCCATCTCTTGAAGGTGAAAGGGATGCGGACGGGTCAGTCCTGGAAGAATTCGACCTGCGGGCCGTTCTTGTAGCCCACGTAGGCGATGGCGCAGGTGCCGCCAAGCGAATACTTCGGCAGCAGGATCTCGGCGCCTTCCTTCACGGCCTCGTCGACCGCGGCCTGGACGTCGGCGACCTTGTACGCGACGTGCGGCTCGGCGACCATGCGCCACGCGCACGTCGTGTTCTGTTCCCAGTAGAGATACTCGATGTCGTAGTCCTTGTTGTAGCCAATCCAGACCTTGAGACCGGCCATGTAGTTCATGCCGTCCTGCTTGGCGGCCACCGGAATGCCGGTGTGCATGTACGTCTTCTGCATCTTGCGTTCTCCTTGTTGATGAAACGGGAAACGCGTCCACCCCTGCAGGGATGAACGCGTACCACCGGGTTTAGCCGTTCTTCTTCTCGAATTCCTTCATGAAGTCCACCAGGCAGTCGATGCCCGCCATCGGGAAGGCGTTGTAGATGGACGCGCGGATGCCGCCCACCGAGCGGTGGCCCTTGAGCGAGCTCATGCCGGCGGCCTTCGCCTCGGCGATGAACTTGGCTTCGAGCTCTTCCGTCGGAAGACGCCACGTGACGTTCATGTTGGAACGGAATTCCTTGAGCGCCGTGCCGCGGTAGAAGCCGGAGCCGTCGATCACGTCGTAGATCTTCTGCGCCTTCTCGGCGTTGAGCTTGAAGAGATTCTCCTTGCCCATCTTCTTGACCCACTTCATCGTCTCGCCGAAGATGTAGATGCCCCAGGTCGGCGGCGTGTTGTAGAGCGAGTTGTTGTCCACGAACGTGCGGTACTGCAGCATCGTCGGAATCGTCTTGGGCCCCTTCTCGACGAGCTCCTTGCGCACGGCGACGACGGCCATGCCGGACGGCCCGAGGTTCTTCTGGGCGCCCGCGTAGAACATCGCGAACTGGTTGTAGTCGCGCTCGCAGGAGAGGATGTCGGAAGACATGTCGCAGATGAGCGGCGAGCCGGACTTCGGGAACTCCTTGAGCTCCGCGCCCGAAATCGTCTCGTTCGAGCAAATGTGCGAATAGGCGGCGCCCGGGGTCCACTTCCACTCGTCGGCCTTCGGCATGCGCGTGGGGATGTCCTTCTGGCAGTTGGCCACGATGTTCACCGTGCCCATCGCCTGGGCCTCCTTGAGGGCCTTGTTCGACCAGGTGCCCTGGTTCGCGTAGTCGGCGACCTGGTCCTTGCCGAGGAAGTTCATCGGAATCATCGCGAACTGGAGCGAAGCGCCGCCCTGGATGAAGCAGACCGCCCATTCGTCGCCCAGTCCGCAGAGTTCCTTGAACGTGGCGATCGCCTCCTGGTGGATGGCGTCGTAGTCCTTGCCGCGATGGGACATTTCCATCACCGACATGCCGCAGCCCTTGTAATCGACGAGATTCTCCTGGGCGCTCTGCAGGACCTCAAGAGGCAGGACGGCCGGACCGGCCGCAAAATTGTAGACACGAGACATGTATTACTCCACTTCGTTGTTGAAGACTGGTGATATTGTACTCCTTGGGCGGAGTTTTGGCAACTCAATTTGTCGGCCGACGTTGATGATCACGCCGACCGCAACCAAGGCTGAGATGAGGTTTGTTCCTCCATAGCTGATGAACGGCAGCGCGATGCCTTTCGTGGGCAGGCACTTCGTGACGACGCCCAGATTGAAGAACGCCTGGAAGACGATGAGGCACGTCATGCCGTAGGCCAGGAAGCGGCCCAGGCGGTCGGCGGCGCGCGCGGCGATGATGAGGCCGAAGACGAAGATCAGCAGATAGAGAATGACCAGCCCCAGCGAGAACGCCAACCCCATCTCCTCCGCGCCGATGGCGAAGATGAAGTCGGTGTGCGCCTCGGGCAGGTACTCGAGCTTCTGGCGCGACTTGTTGATGCCGACGCCGGTGAGGCCGCCCTGCTGGATTGCGATGAGGGCGTTGTTCACCTGGTACTCGGCCGCGCGCTCCTTGTCGGACATCACCGCCAGCGTGCCGTCCGCGGCGGCCTGGCCGAACATGCCCTTCAGCCACGAGAAGATCCGGTTCATGCGGTTCTTGTTCAGCGCCAGCAGAATGCCCACGGGTACCGCCGCGAAGACGCCCAGCGTGACCATGTGCAGGAGCTTCATGCCGGAGATGAGGAACAGCACGGCCACCGTCGACGCAATGACGAACGTCGCGCCGAAGTCGGGTTCAAGGACGGCCAGGACCATCAGTCCCCCGCCGATCAGGCTGGCCTTCACGGCCCCCTTCCAGAACTTGGAGACCTGCCAGCCGAGACGGTCGAGAAAGACGGCCGAGGCGATGACCGCCGCCAGCTTGCCCAGTTCGCTGGGCTGGAGGCGGAGCGGTCCCAGCACGATCCACCGGCGCGAGCCTTTGGTCGGCGGGAAAAAGAAAACGGCTGCCATGAGCGCGACGACCCCGAAATAGAAGAGGTACGTCAGCCACGGCAGCTCACGCCACTTGTGATAGTCGAAACGAATGGCCGCCACCATGCAGAGGGCGGCGACCGCAAGCCAGATGAGCTGTCGACTGATAAAGTGGTAGGGGTTATGATAAAGACGCATTCCGTTCGCGCCGCTGGCGGAGGAGAGCACGAAGAGCCCCACCACCAGCAAGACGAGAACGGAAACGCCCAGCCACGACACAACGCGATGCACGTGAATGTCCTAGGAAAGAGCCGGGCGTTGTCTTCTTACTGAACGGCCTTGGCGTTGGCAGGCAGCTTGAGAACCTGACCGGGCTTGATGGCGTCGCCGGCCTTGAGGCCGTTGAGGTCCATGAGCTGGCTCGGGCTGATGCCCCACGTGATGGAGACGGAGACGAGGTCGTCGCCTTCTTTCACCGTGTAGGTGTTGCCGCCCGCCGCCGGCGCGGGCGCCGGCGTTTCAACTGCGGGCGTCTCGACCTTGGGCTCAGGCTCGTTGGCCTTCTCGTCGTCAACCTTCGCAGGCTCGGCCTTCTTTCCGGGCTCGTCGACCTTCGCCTCGGGCGCCTTCACTTCGGGCGCCGCCGCCGGCTTCGCCTCGGCCGACTCGCCCTTCACCCCGGCAGCCGGCTCGACCGTCTTCGAGAGGGCGATCTTGGGCACGTCGGACGTCTTCGCCGCCGGAGCGGCGGCCTTCGTCTCGGCGACCACCTTCTCGGCCGGGATGAGGAGCTTCTGGCCGATGCGGAGACCGACCTTGTCCTTCGGGATGCCGTTAAGTTCCTGGAGCGCGCGGATCGTGATGCCGTTGTCATACGCGAGCTTGCCGAGCGAATCGCCGCTCTTGACCACGTATTCCTTCGTCGGTCCCGTATAGGCCTTGAACGCCGGCTTCGTCTTCACCGGAGCCGTCGTGTTCGCGGCGCCCGCCGTCGGAACCGTCGCGGAAGCCTGCATCGTCGGCGCCGTGCCCGCCGCAGACGTGCCGGCAACCGCCGTCGCCGGACCCGCCACGCCCGGGATCGTGATCTTCTGGCCGATCTTGATCTTGTCGGGGTTGAGGCCGGGGTTGGCCCTCTTGATCGCGTCCATGCGCACATTGTACTTGCGGCTCACGGCGAAAAGCTGGTCGCCCGGCTTGACCGTGTACACGAAGCCCGTCTCCGTCGGCGCCGACGCCGTCGGGGCCGTGCCCGCGGAGGAACCCGTCGCAACCGGCTTCGTCGTCGCGACCGGCTTCGAGCCGACAGGCGGAAGCTTGCCGACCGTCGGCACGCGCGAAGGCGGCGGCGGCGGCGGCTCGACATGCGTCGGCTTCTCGATCACCACGCCCGAACTCGCCGTCGGAGCCGTGCCCGCGACGGAGTTGCCGACCGCCGGAGCCGTCGTATCGACCGCGACGCCGGGGGCCACGTCGGCCGGAGCCGTCGTCGCCGCCGTCGCATCGGCCGGAGCCGTCGCCACGACCGTTGTCGTATCCGGCGGCAAATCGCTCTGCGCCTTGTTCGCCTTGCAGCCCTGCATCATCATGCAGGCAACCGCCATGTTCATACCCAGAACCAGTCCGAGTTTCTGCGCCTTCATTTTCTTCTACCTCTTGTTTTGTTGGATCCCTGCCGCCGCCTTCACGCCCCCGCACGAACGAGGGCCGCAAATGCGTCGCCACGGGCACCATAGCTTCTAAATTGATCGAAACTCGCCGTCCCCGGCGAGAGGAGCACCACCTCGCCCGAAACCGCGTCGCGCCGGGCCGCCTCGACCGCCCGGTCGAGTGTCCCGCAGATCTCGCACGGCACGGTTTCCCGCCACGCGTCGAAGAACTGTTCTGCACAACACCCTATAAGATACACTTTTTTGACCCCGGAACGCAAGAGCGGAATCACAGAAAATGGATTATCTCCCTTCGGAAGCCCTCCCGCGACGAGCCGGACGGGGTCTCGGCACATCGCCACGCCCGCGGCAAGCGCCGCGAGCGAGGTCGCCTTGGAGTCGTCCACCCATTTGACGCCCCCGGTTTCGGCCACGAGCTGCATGCGATGCGGCAGCGGCTCGAAGGCGGCAAAAGCCCGCGCGATGGCCACATCCGCCAACCCCGCCGCCCGCAGCAGACGGATGGCGCACACCCCGTTGCCCCGCAGGATTTCGTTGTCGAAATACGAATGGGCCAGCAGATCGGCGTCAGCCGCCGGAACCGGTCCGGGCGCCGTGCCGTCGACGGGACGCGCCGTCATCGCCAGGAGCCGCCGCTTGAGGCCGTGGTAGACCGCCGCGCTGCCATGGCGGTCGAGGTGGTCTTCCTGCAGGTTCAGCACGGCCGCGGACACAAAGGCGTCCGCCGGCAGCTCGGTCGTCTCCAGCTGGAACGACGACACTTCGACCACCGCCCAGGGCAGTTCGCCGCCGTTCGTCCCGGCTGTCGTCACGACTTCGCACAGGGGCAATCCGTAGTTGCCGCACGGAACGCCGCCGAGCGCGTCGGCGACGAGCTTCACCACGGAGCTCTTGCCTTTCGAACCCGTGACGGCAAGCATCCGGCCGCCCTTCGCCCGCCACTGTTCGGCGCCGAGCTGCAGCTCGGAGACCACCGGAACGCCGACCTGCCGCGCCGCCTTCTGCCACGGATGGTCGAGGGCGATGCCGGGCGACGTCACGCAGAGGTCGAAACATCCTTCGGGAAACGGCATGTCCCCGTCCAGCACGACAACCTCCGCCCCGTTGCGGCGCAGAAGCTCCGCCGCCGCCTTGCCGCTGCGTCCGTTGCCGAGCACAAGCGCCCGCTTCACGCCCTCCAGCATGGGGAATGACCTTGATTTACTCGGCGATCCGGTCCAGCGCCTCGACCATGAGCTGGCGGGCCGCGCTGTCGCGCAGCTTCGACGTCTGGCTGCCGAGCACGATGACGACGGCACGCTTGCCGTTGCGCTGGCCCGTGAGGACGATGGAGGATCCGCCCGCGTCGATGTATCCGGTCTTAAGGCCGTCCACTTCGCTCTCGCCCTTCTCGTTGAGGATCTTCTGCTTGTCTTTCACGAGGATGTTGTTGTGGTTCACCATCTTGAGCGGGTTTCCCGCACCGTCCGTCACCGTCGTCAGCTTCGTCTTCGTGTAGCGGAAGATCTCCGGATAGCGGAGCACGGCCCTCGCGAGCTTCACCAGGTCGCGCGCCGTCGACGTGTCGAACGGACGCTTCGAGCCCGGCTTCGGCGGATAGCCGTTCGGCGTCTCGTAATGCGTGTTCGCCATGCCCAGCTCTTTCGCCTTGTTGTTCATGCGCACGACGAACGCCTGCAGGTCGCCCGGCCGGATTTCGCGCCCGGCGTTCCGCGCCGTGGAGTTCTCGGCCAGCAGCACGGCCGCGTCGTTGGCGCTCTTCACCATGATGGACATCAGCAGATCGTCGACGGTCATCGTCTGGCCGGCCTTGAGGCCCACGCTGCTCGGCTTTTCCTGGCTGCACCGCACGCTGGCCGTCACGCGCGTCGTCACGTCGTATTTCATCGCGTGCATGTCTTCCAGGCAGAGGAGCAGCGTCATGAGCTTCGTCACCGAGGCCGGACGCGCCACCTGGTCCGCATTGCGCTCGAAGAGCACGCGCCCCGTCTGCACGTCGACGGCGATCGCGCCCACGTACGGCGTCTTGCGGAAAGCCGTTTCGGGCAACCCCGCCGGCGCCTTTGTCGCAGGTGCGGCGACGAGCATGCAGGCCAAGGTCGACAGGAGACAGGAGACAATCGTTTTCTTCATGGGCAGATCCTCGTTTGGAACGTCATGCCTAGTATAGCACATCGAGCGCCGCGATTCAAACGTTCGGCGCTCAAGGGGGAAAGACATCTGCCCCCGAGATCCGTCAGGAAGAGAGGCCATGCTCTCGCGGTCTCGGGGGCGAGGCTCTACGCCGGTTGACGCGTCACCTGGTCGGGGAGCCGTCGATGTTGAACACGTAGCGGCTGTTCTCCTTGCCGTACTTTCCCCACATGTCGTACTTTCCGTTGGCGCGCGGCTTGACCGTCTCGCCGTTGAACGTGCCGTCCTTGCCCACCGTCCAGATGATGCCGCGCTCTGCGTCGTACTTCATCTCCGCGCCCTGCGTGAAGGGATCGCGCGGCACGGCGGGAAGGTATTCCGGCACAAGCTCCGCCAGATTCTTGGGGAATGCGCCCGTCTTGCGCTTGAACCGCGCCGCAGCCACGACCGTCTCCACGGCGCTGTGCTGGAAGCTGGACGTCAGGATGGACTCGCCGATCGAACGCCACGCCGGAAGGCTGGCCAACAGGATCTTTCTCCCCGCGAAGTTCGGCCCGAAGCGCCAGCCGGCGTCGCATATCTCGCGGTGCTCGTCTTCGATCTTGTCCCAGGCCGCCTTGTCGTAGCCGCGGCGATACCCTTCCTTCATCTTTTCGAGATAACAGGCGTATGTCGTCCACGTGCGGTTGTGCTGGTATGCATAGGGCTTGAACAGCAGCATGATCCGCATCGCCCCTGCAGCCAGTCCTGTTGAATGGTCCAAGGACTTCAGGCATTCAAAGACCTCCGAGGTGTTCAGCTTCTCCGTCATCTGCCCAAAGAACACCATGTAGTCGTTGTTCAGCATCCTCTCCGCCCGGCCGGTCCGGGACGCGAGGTCGAACGGACGCAAGGCGTCCTGGAGGCGGAGAAGCTCTTCGTCCGTCGCCTTCCCGGACCTGATGATTTTCAGGGCTGCGCCGTCTGCGGTTTTCAGGGTCCCTCCCGCCGCAAGCCATCTGACGGCGGACTCTGCGTCTTGCTCGATTTTGCGCACGAGCAGGATCATGTCGCGCACGTCCTCTATCGCCGCCCCCGTCTTGCCAAGTTCCAGATTCCGCCTGGCCTCAAGGTCTGCCAACCTGCTCAGGCGCATGAAGGGAGTCAGCTGGGGAAACGGCTCGCGTTTCCCCGACGGGTCGAGCGCGCACCATGTCTTTCGCTGCGCAGCCTCGTGGAAAAGCGAGAGGACTTTCGCGGATTCGGCGAGGATCGCGTCCTTTTCCTCCGCCGCCATTCCCTCCATTTTGGGGTTGTTCATGTTCATTAAAGCCTTTTCGTGTTCCTCAAACACGCTTGTCAACACGGGGACGCCCGTCTTTTCGTTGATGACGTTTGTCGTGGCCGCCAGAGCGCAAAAGACGTTGTCGGCCTCGGCCGGCACCTCGAAGGGGTTCTTGAACTTCGAGAGGTCCGGCGGCTCGCAGTCGAAGGAATTGAGCGCGATGTACGCCGCCGCCGCCACGAGGAGGACGCCGACGCCCGCCACCGTCCACTTGAGCATTTTCATCTTGTTCTTCATGGTTGCCTCCTTGCTTTTAGGACTCAGTCTCAAAACAACTCAACGTCTTTGCGTCTCTGTGCCAGACAGGTTTCTGTCGGCGTCGCGGCATCAGATGCCGCCCGCCATGCAGACGTTCGCGAGGAACTGCACCGCCGCCTTTCGCGACACTTCCTTTTCAAGAAGCCTCGCCGTGAATTCGCACTTGCTGCCGAAGTCGGCCCTGACGCGGGGCGCGCCATCTACGCCGCCCTGCTCCGACGGCGGCTCCAGCGCGAGGCCGATGTCGAACACGAGCGAGGCAAAGGCCAGCATCGCCGCGAGAGCCGCCGCGAACTTCATCAGGGCGGGTATCTTGGCGAAGGACCAGCGTACGCGCCTCGCCCTCTTCTCCTTGATGATCGCCTCCACGCGCGCCGTGCATCTCTCCTCGAATCCGGCGCCGGGAGCGGGCCATGCGGCCTCGTCGGCGAGCGCCGATGCGAGGGCCGCGTCGAACGCGTCAAATTCCGCCTCTCTGTGTTTGGTTTCGTTCATGGCTGATTCTCTCCCTGCATTCAGTTGGATGCGCCTTGGACGGCCGTCCTTGGATTTTTCCTGAAATTTTCCCGCGAATCCTTTTCTTCGCCCCGGCACGCGCACGAACATCACCCGTCCACATGAAATTGCAGCTGCCGCCCGTTCCCGCCGCCCTGAAACTCCAGACGCCGGTCTGCAAACGCTTTCGCAAGCCGCTCGCTCACGCCTTCGCGTTCGCGCGCAGCGCAAGGGAAATGCTCTCGGTGAGATCCTTCTCGTGCAGCGCCGACAAAACGCCCTCAAGCTCCCCTTCCATGACGCGGTCGAGCGAATAGAGCGTGAGATCCACGCGATGGTCGGTCAGGCGGTTCTGCGGGAAATTGTAGGTGCGGATGCGCTCGGAACGATCGCCGCTGCCGCGGAGCGACAGACGCGACGCCCCCGCCTTCGCCTCCTCCTCGCGCCGCTTCTGGTCGAGGATGCGCGCCTTGAGCGTAGCCAAGCACTTCTCCTTGTTGCGCTGCTGGCTGCGTTCGTCCTGGCACTGCGCGACAAGGCCCGTGGGCAGATGCGTCATGCGAATCGCGGAATAGGTCGTGTTCACGCCCTGGCCGCCATGGCCGCCCGCGCAGAAGATGTCGATGCGCAGATCCTTGTCGGGAATCTCGAAATCGTCGTCCGTCTCGTCCGCCTCCGGGAAGACGATCACCGTCGCCGCGGACGTATGGATGCGCCCCTGGGCCTCGGTCACCGGCACGCGCTGCACGCGGTGCCCGCCCGACTCGAAACGGAACGTGCCGTACGCCCCGTCGCCGACGACCGTGAACAGCACTTCCTTGTAGCCGTCCAACGATGTGGGCGAAGCGCTCATCACGTTCACCTTCCAGCCCTTCGCCTCGCAGTAGCGCGAGTACATGCGGAACAGATCGCCGGCAAACAGCGCGGCCTCGTCGCCGCCCGTGCCCGCCCGCACTTCAAATACGGCGTTGCGCCCCTCCAGGGGGTCGGGCGGCAGCAGGCCCGCGAGCACGGCGCGCTCGGCGTGCGGAATCTCCGCCTTGAGCTGCGCGATCTCAGCCTTCGCCTCCTCGGCGAAATCGGGATCCTCCAGCAGCGACTCGTTGCCTTCAATGTCGTCGAGCAGCTTGAAGTAGCGCTTCGCCGCCGCTTCGAGCTTCCGCAAAGCCGTATGCTCGCGCACCGTCTCGCGGTAGCGCTTCGCATCCGCCAGCACGGCCGGGTCGCCCATGGCGGCCTCGACCGCCGTCAGGCGGTCCAGTACGGACTTGATCTGGCTTTTCTCGACCATGTGACAAAAGAAAAAGTTGAAAAGTCCCTGGCATCAGATCCAGAAACTTCTCAACTTTCCAATCGAAGAACAAGCTCGAACTTACTTCTTCTGCGCACCGGCGAACTTCGCATAGCGCTTCTTGAACATGTCGACACGACCTTCCGTATCGACCATCGTCTTCTGGCCCGTAAAGTACGGGTGGCACGCAGAACAGGTGTTCACCTGCATCTCCGGCTTCGTGGAACGGGTGTGGATGACGTTTCCGCACGCGCACGTGATCGTCGCGTCGCCGTACTGGGGATGGATTCCTTCTTTCATGTCTCTGGCCTTTCCAAAAATGTTTGGATATTATACCGAATTCCGCCCCTTCGGGCAAGGGGGTAAATCAAAAGTTTTCACTTTTCGCGCGCGACGGCTTTTTGCGCCCCAAAGGCCCGGAGGGGCGCTCCGGGCCGCCCCCCGCTCATCTGAAATAGATCATCGAACCTGGGGATTTCAGGTAGAGGACGATGTTGCCGTCTTCGACGGCGACGCCCTTCACCCAGAACGGCGATGCTCCAAGCGCGACGTTGGCCGCCGTGAGATCGCAACCTGTCGTCAGCGTGCACTGGTCGTCGTAGCACCTGACCCCTTCCGCCGCCGAGATCTTGACGACGACGTTCTTCTGGCTGCCCAGTATCACGTTTTTGCCCGTCAGGTCGAGAACAGGTGCCGCCGGACCGGTGAAGTTGAAACCGAGCACCGCACCGTCCGCAAGCGACAGCGCGCCGCCGAGCGCCACGGTTCCGGACTGCGCGACTTCGAGCGTCGCGCCGGAGGCGATGGTGATCGCGCCTGTCGAGAGGTTCATCTCCGGATTGATGGC
>CADCPA010000277.1 GCA_902803135.1 uncultured bacterium | reverse complement strand
GCGGCCGAGGCGGGGGCTCGCTTCAAGCTCATCGTCACCGACGGCGTCTTCTCGATGGACGGCATCATAGCGCCTCTCAAGGAGATCTGCGACCTCGCTGACAAGTACGAAGCGCTCGTCATGGTCGACGCCTCGCACGCGGTCGGCGTTCTCGGCGAGACCGGCGCCGGCTCCGTAGAGGACTGCGGCGTGACGGGCCGCGTCGACATCGTCACCGGCACGTTCGGCAAGGCGCTCGGCGGCGCGTCGGGCGGCTATGTCGCGGCGCGTCGGGAAATCGTCGACATCCTTCGCCAGAAGGCAAGGCCCTATCTCTTCTCGAACGCCGTTCCGCCGCCGGTCGCGGCCGCGTCGATCAAGGCGATCGAGCTCGTGAAGACCAGGCCCGAGCTGAGGGCGCAGCTCAATGCGAATGCGAAGCGTTTCCGCGAGGGAATGGCGAAGCTCGGCTTCGATCTCGTTCCGGGCCACCATCCGATCGTCCCCGTCATGCTCGGCGACGCGGTTGCCGCCGTCAAGATGAGCGAGAACCTCTACAAGAACGGCGTCTACGCGACCGCGTTCTTCTACCCCGTCGTGCCGATGGGGAAGGCCAGGATCCGCACGCAGATGTCCGCGGCGCACACGGCCGAGGACATCGACTTCGCAATAGCCGCCTTCGCCAAGAGCCGCTGAATTTGATACGCCTCGCCGAGGATTGGACAGGAATAGTAATCGTCGATTCGTTTGCCGGACGACCGTTTTGACATCGACACTCGCAGCGCCTTGCGCGGGTTGAACCGGTCAATGTATGACTTCAGGCGCGTCGCCGCCCAGGAGTGCGGTCTTGCATGGTCCTTTTCAGCGCTGCCAGCCCTCTATCTTGCAGATGCGTTCTGCCAGCTTGCGTTCGGGCTTGCCGGAGTCTGGCTTGAACCACACTTCCATTCGCGTCGCATACGGCTTGCCCCAGTCGCCTTCGTAGATCGTGAACTCGTTTTCGTAGAGGAACTTCTCTTCCGGATCCTGCGACCAGCCAATACGCTCGTTGGAGCTGCCGTAAAGACGTCTTTCCGACAGACGCGTCTCCTTCGTCACCTCGTATGCCTTCAGATAAACCACGCCAGGTTCACCCGGATTGAGTCGCAACGTCAGATTGTAGATGCCGGGCTGCAGTCCGTTGCGCAGCGTAAATTCCTCAGGCCCGCGCTTGGCCGCATCCGCCGGCAGCTTGAACTCGGCAAACTCCGCCTTCAGGAACGACAACGCCGCATTCGTGATGCGTCTTTCGCGCGCCGTTGTCTGCTCAAACACCTCCACGCAGAAGTCTTTGTCGCCAAAACACTCGCTGCTTGTAAAATCGCCGGGATTAACCGTGGAACCGCCCCACTCGCGCAACCCAGCCACGACCGTGGCCGTCGCCGGATGCTCAGCGCCTCTTTCCCGCCCGGATGGCGAATACGGGAAGCCGAGCGTCGTCCGCGTTTGAAAGCGCGTGGTTCTCCGGTGGACCTCGAAATCCTCGCCGGGACGCATCGGGCGCGAATGGCCCGAATAGTAACCGTTAAGAGGATGGTTCCAGACTCCGCGCACACGCAAGCGGCGCGTCGCATAAAGATGTCCACGGTCTTCGTGCAGCCACCAGCCAGGATGGCGGGCGAGATATCCCATCAGTTCGTCACGCCGATTGTGCACTAAATCCGCAAGCGCGGAAAGATCGCACGTCACCGTGGCATCTTCGCCGCCGTCTTTTGCGAGGCTTTTGAAAACGCTGAGGGCGAAATCGTCGTCATAGACATCGGCCGTGCTGAAATGGCAGTCTTCGAACCCGCTTTCGGGCGTTACGATCGTCGCCTCGACTTCCGGCGGAATCGTCAGCTCGTCGGCAAAGTGGTCCTCGCTTGGGCCAAACATCGCCCCGATAAACAGCATCGCAACACCACAAAGGAAGCCAACCATCCATATAACCCCAAGTGCCGCCTGCAGCAAGGCCCGTTTCCACCGTCGCTTGAAAAGCGAAACAACCCATGCGACAAAAAACACGATTCCCGCAATCAGCAGCAACGCCAACGACGACAACCCGACAATATGCATCAGCATCGTCCACGCAATAAAGCGATCGAGGATAGTCACAGCGACAAGCAGAGCCGTCGCGCCGCACAATACGACGAACGCGCCGTACCACGTGTCGAACAAGAATTGCACAAGTCTTTTATCGGTTTTCATCCCAATTAATTCCTTTTGGCTCCAATGTGCCCGTTTAAACTGTGTACATCATCCATTGTTTTCCTTGTTACTTCGCCATCTTCCACGAGAGCCATGCGGAGAGTGTCTTCGAGTCGAAGATGGAACCGCCACGGATGCCGTGTTCGACTTCCTCTTCGGAGAGAACGACGGGATAGACGTTCTCGTCCGGATCCTGGTTCTGGGCACGGGCCTGGTCGGAAATTTCCGCGAAGTAGAGGTGGATTCGCTCCTCGCAGTAGCCGGGCGTGCAGATGATCGTCGTGAGGAACTTGATCGAGGTCACCTCGTAGCCCGTCTCCTCGGACGTCTCGCGCCGCGCGCCCTCTATCGGGTCTTCGCCCGGCTCGAGCCCTCCGGCTATCACCTCAATGAGTGCCTCTTCCGCCGCCTTGCGGTACTGCTTCACGAACACGAACTTCCCGTCGGGCCGCCGCGCGAGAATCGCCACGGC
>CADCPA010000276.1 GCA_902803135.1 uncultured bacterium | reverse complement strand
TACGGAGAAACGTGCGAGCGTTGCGGAAGCTGGACTTCAGCAGATGTCGCACAGATTGTACGAGTACGAGTGTAACGTACATCAGTTATGTGGAATTACATTGGGCTCGGCATGGGATGGAGGAGAAAAGAATCGCCCATGTGAAGAGGTGTTTTCTGGCTTCACCAATCTGACGGTTTCTGTGGACGGAAACAATTTCGTCGAGTCGATTCGCCTTACGAGGAATGATGTCGTTACGGATTCTGCTGTAAGGACTATTCGTGGCAGATTTGAGCCGACAGACGAAGAGCAGAAGATTATCCATCAAGTTGAAAATCGATTCAATATTCGCTTTCAGCCAAGATCGGGCAGTGGTTTGTATTCTTGGGGCGGTCCCATAAGCGGGACTTGGATAGATATTCACTTTGCTAAAGATGGAGAATCTAAAAGTTACATTGAAATGCGTTATTCACGAAAACTTTGCAAGTAGGAGCGCGCACATAAGTTTACAGAAAGGCATCCTCGCATGGCTGACGAACTAAAGCCGGAAGAACGCGCCAGAATCAAAATCGACGAGCAGCTCGCCGATGCAGGCTGGCACATCGCCGACCGGGGCGGCGTGACCTACGAGCAC
This sequence comes from uncultured bacterium, assembly GCA_902803135.1. GTDB lineage: Bacteria > Verrucomicrobiota > Kiritimatiellia > RFP12 > UBA1067 > RUG572. Next base: position 22,183 of record CADCPA010000276.1, on the reverse strand, counting down.
AATGCCATTGCCCTTGTCGAGGGGCTGCTCGAAGGCAACAAGGAGGCGGACTATCTCCTGTTTGTGGACGGCAAGGTTGTCGGCGTCCTTGAGGCGAAGCGCAGCGACATCGACCTTGAATCCGCCGCCGGAGGGCAAGCCGCCAACTACGCGCACCTCATCCCAGCCGAATATCCGCGCTGGTTCGGATTGGCATTATTCCCCTTGAGGCGTTCTGTGATGAAGATGTCGGTAAGCGGCGCACCGTTCTGCGTAAGGCGGAAGGTGGAAAACTCGTTCAAGGCCTGTTCGCCGAGGTTGTTGCGATCCACGAGAAAGAGTATGCGCTTGGCGGGCGTGTAGGACAAGAGGCGGCTTGTCGAACTTGCCAAGATCGCCGAAATTCGCTTCCTCGACCACCTCGTCCTCGGCGACGGCAACTACACCTCCATCCGTTCCCTTGGAGAGATTTAGCTCTTGTTCAATCCTGTTTGTTGTGCTAAAATCTTCGGCATGAGAAACAGGAAACTTCTCGTTGCCTGTTCCTGCATCGTCGGCGCATCATTGTTCGGGGGTACGGATTTCGTCGATTTCCGCACTGACAGGACCGCCGAGGGATGGGAGCTGGGCAATACTGTCTACAACAGGGATCGCGGACGCAAGTTCGTTGCGGACGGCGACGCGATCACGAGTCCGGCGGCTGCTTCCGCCGTCACCTCGGCGACCGTGGTCGTTTCGTTCACGGTCTCGAATGCGCCCGTGCCGCGTTTCCATGTTCTTGCGGGGCCGGACGACGAGCACCTCGGCGAAGTCGACGTCGTGACCAACCGCATCGTGAACCTCTTCACGACGAACCGTTTCTCCTTTGCCGAAGCCGACCAGGTGCGCGTTCTGCGCATTGTCGCGGACCGCAACGGCAACGACCGCACGAATCCGTTTGTCGTCGCCGCGGGATTCGGTCTGCCGCCCGACCCCGAGCCGCCTCCGCTTCCGGAACAGATTCCGCCGCCGTTGCGCCTGTCGACGGTTCCGCCCGGAGCCTGGCAGGAAACCTTCGACAGCTGCACGAATCTCTTCCCCGGCACGGCCAACTCCTGCGCCTGGTCGAACGGCGTCACGCTGCCTCCCTGGCAGGCGTTCCAGGATGGCGAGGCTCCGACGACGCTCGCACGCAACAAGGGCGGCAAGGCTTCCGTGGGCCTCTATGCCTATTGGGCGTCGAACGAGGTCGTGCGCACCTATGCGCTCGGCATGAACGTCGGCAGCGAGGCGAAGGCCTGCATGTGGGGCGTCGTCTTTGCGAACGACACCGTGCGCAGGCTTAAGGAGTTTTCGCTGGGCTATACGGGGCGCCAATTCGGATTCCACAACACGGCCGCGCAGACGGTGTCGGTCGAGTGGCTGGTGACGAACACCCTCGTCGGTGTCGATGTGGTCGGCGCCTGGAACGAAGTGCCGTCGCTGACGTTCACGACGCCCGCCATCGGTCGCGGCGACGAGCTGGTGAGCGGCGTCGCGCCGCCCGTCGAGACGCGCCTCGCCGGCGCGCTGGACGGCGTGCGGGTGGAGCCGGGCGAGCTGCTGCTGATCCGCTGGCGCCGCACCCACGTCACGAACGCCGCCGCCCTCGGCGTCGACGACGTTCAGCTCACGTGGACCCGTGCCCGCGAGCCGATGCTCCTCCTCGTCCGCTGAGCCCGCTTCAACCTTCGACTCTTCATCCCGACTCTTAACTCTTAACTCTCAACTTCTCACGAAGGCCGGTTTTTGGTAGAATATACGTGTCTTGATCAACAGAAGGCAAGTAGGTCTACTCATGAGTCTTTCAGTCGGTATCGTCGGTCTGCCGAACGTCGGCAAGTCCACTCTCTTCAACGCGCTCACAAAGCGCCAGCAGGCGGCGGCGGAGAACTATCCGTTCTGCACGATCGAGCCGAATTCGGCCATCGTCGAAGTGTCCGATCCGCGCCTCGAGGCGCTGGCGAAAATCGTGCATCCCGCGCAGATCATCCGCGCGACGGTGGAGTTTACGGACATCGCCGGCCTCGTGAAGGGCGCCTCCAAGGGCGAAGGCCTCGGCAACAAGTTCCTCGCCAACATCCGCGAGTGCGATGCGATTCTCCATGTGGTGCGCTGCTTCGAGAACGACGACATCATCCACGTGCAGGAGGGCGGCAACAAGGCGGCCCCGATCGATCCGGCGGGCGACGCGGAAGTGATCGAGACGGAACTCGTCCTCGCCGACATGGAGCAGCTGCAGAAGCGCTGCGACAAGACGCGCAACGAGGCGAAGAGCGATCCGAAGAAGCGTCCCGAATTCGACGCGATGACCGCGTTGCTCGCCCATCTCGGCGAAGGCAAGCCCGTGCGCACGTTCCCGCGCGCCGAAGGCGATCCCATTCTGCCCGTGCTGCGCGATCTGCATTTCCTCACGGACAAGAAGACGATCTACTGCGCGAATGTCGCCGAAGACGACCTCCCCGATCCCACGGCGAATCCGCACGTGCAGGCGCTCAAGGCCTACGCGGACGCGCAGGGCTGCGAGATGGTGACGGTGTGCGCGCAGATGGAGGCCGACCTTGCCGGCCTTTCCGACGAGGAGGCCAAGGAGTTCCTCGGCAGCTACGGTCTTACGGAAGGATCCCTCGACCGCACGATCAAGCTCGCCTACCACACGCTGGGCCTCGCGAGCTTCCTCACGGCGGGTCCGAAGGAAGTGCGCGCCTGGACCTTCCGCCGTGGTTGGAAGGCCCCGCAGTGCGCGGGCGTCATCCATACGGACTTCGAGAAGGGCTTCATCCGCGCCCAGGTCGTCGCGTTCGACGACTACGTCAAGTACAACGGCGAAGCCGGCGCCCGCGAACACGGCGTGCTCCGGCCTGAGGGCAAGGAGTACGAGATGAAGGACGGCGACGTCGTCGAGTTCATGTTCAGCAAGTAGGAGCGTGCGATGTCCGACACCGTCTCTCCGTCGAAGGGCATCCGTTTCGCCGACTTCGCGGCGTGGACGGGTGCAACGTGCGAAGGTCCCGTGCCCGAGCGTTTCTCGGGCGTGACCTTCGATTCGCGCAAGGTGACGCCTGGGTGCCTTTACATGGCGTTCCCGGGCGCCACGTGCGATGGACACAAGTTTGTCGCGCAGGCGCTCGCCAAGGGCGCCGCCGCGGCGCTCGTGCGGTCGGACTGGTCCGGCGCCGAGCCCGGCCAGCCGCTCGTGCGCGTGGCCGATCCGAAGACCGCGCTGCCCGTCGCCGCCAAGGCCTATCGCCAGACGCTCGCGGGTGCGGTCATCGGCGTCACGGGGTCCGCCGGCAAGACGACCACCAAGGAGCTGACCGCCGCCTTCCTTCGCGCGGGCGGCTTCCGCGTGCATGCGACGGAGGGCAACTACAACAACGATCTCGGCGTGCCGATCACGCTCTTGTGCGCGCCGTCCGACGCCGACTTCCTCGTTGTCGAGATGGGCACGAACCATCCGGGCGAAATCAAGTACCTGGTCGACTTGGCGCTGCCCGACGCGGGCGTCATCTCTTCAATCGGCACGGCCCACATCGAATTCTTCAAGACGCAGGACGGCATTGCGGACGAAAAGGGCACGCTGTTCGCGAATCTGGGCTTGTGCAAGGGGACAGTCCCCCATCCGTCCTTCGCGGTGCTCGCCCGCGAGAACGACCGGTACGACCGTCTGGTCGGCCTGTGCAAGGCGCCGGTCGTCACGGTCGCCGGCTCCGACCCCGAAGCGGCCGCGTTCGAGGCGGCGCTGCGCGTGCGCCTGCCCGGCCGCCACAACATTTCCAATGCGCTCATCGCCTTCGGTTGCGCGCGGCAGTTTGGCGTGACGCTCGAGCAGTGCCTCGCCGCGCTGAAGGATTTCACGCTGCCGGGCGGACGCTGGCGCGTCGTCGAACGCGACGGCGTCACCTGGATCGACGACACCTACAACGCCAATCCCACGTCGATGATCGCCGCGCTCGAGACGTTTGCGGGCCTGGAGACCTCCGGCCGCCGTCTGGCCGTGCTGGGCGACATGTTCGAGCTGGGCGGGCGTGCGGCCGAATTCCACGCCGCAGTCGGTGCGCGGGCGGGCGAACTGCCGCTCGATGCGCGCATCTTCGTCGGCGCCGAATCCTGCGCCTCGATGGCCGCCGCCTGCGCGGCGAAGACGAATGCCTTCTGCCGGGCTCCCGACCTCGCCGCGGCCCGTGCCGCGCTGACCGCGCAGGTCCGCCCCGGCGATCTTGTGCTCGTCAAGGCGTCGCACGGCATGAAGCTCGGCGAGCTGGTGCCCGCCTGATTCCGCTTTTCGCAACAGAGTCTGGGAATGTCGTCATGAAAAAATGTCTGGCCGTCTTTCTGCTGTCCCTCGAAATGGCATCCGCCTTTGGCAATCCGCCCTGCGGGGCGACGCCGCCTGCGGCGTCGCAGGGGGGGGGAATCGTCCCACAGTGCGAAGAGGCGCGCACCTGGCCCCTCGTCCCGGCGCTCAGCGACGAGTTCGAGGCGTCGCGTCTGGATGCCGCCAAGTGGGACGACTGGTGTGCGACCTTCCAGGGCCGCCGTGCGGCCGGTCCGGCCGGCTCGCCGTGCGAGAACGGGTTCTGGTTCCGTCCGGACAACGTCGCCGTCGAGAACGGGGAACTCGTTCTCACGGCCCGGTTGCTCAACGAACGGGAAAAGGCCAGCCGCGAAAATGCCTACATGCGCTATGCGCCCTATGCGACGTCGATCGTGAAGAGCCGGCGGAAGATCTGCTACGGCTATTTTGAAATCCGCGCCAAGACGATGTCCGCCTGCGTGTCGAACGCCTTCTGGCTCTACGACCCGCATTCGGAAAACTTCGACGCGAAGTATTCGGAAGGTGAAATCTCCGAGGAGATCGACATTTTCGAAGTGACGGGACGTCCCGACTTCTTCGGCCGGCGCGACTGTACGCGTACCTACTACAACACGGTGCACTGGTACTGCACGCCCTATCTCGAAGGCATCGTCAACCGCAAGCTGCTCGCGCCGCCGAACCGGGCGTTCAAGACGAAGACGGATTTCGATTTCGGCGCCGACTACCATACGCACGGTTTTCTGTGGACGCCGAAGAAGCTCGTGTGGTATCTCGACGGCAAACCGGTTGCCACGCGCGACAACGACCGTTTCCACCGTCCGCTCCACATCACGCTCGACAGCGAGGTGTTTGCGTCTTGGTTCGGCCGCCCCGACCCGAAGGACCTGCCCGCGAAGTTCCGGGTGGACTACCTGCGTACATGGGCGTGTCCGAAGGGCGACGACTGAAACGGGGAACGGGTGAAGACATGAGTTGGACCTGAGTCCCCCGGAACGTGCGGGACTCTCATGAGAGGGAGAAGACGATGACGACTCAAGAGCAGATGCCGGCGAACGCAAAGGTACAGGCGGAGGTCTCCGTGCTGCCCCATGTCAATTTGGCGCTGATGCAGAACGGCCTTCCCGTCGTTCAGGGCCTTGCCGTGTCGAACACATGCGACGAGCCGCTGCAGGATGTCGTCTGCGCGTTCTCGTCCGAAGAAGGCTTCATCGTGCCGAGCCAGGTTTCGTTCCGCGAAATCGGGGCCAAGGAGACGGTGCGCCGCCCGAACGTCGACGTGCTGCTCAACCAGCGCCGCGTGCTGGAAGTCACCGGCGAACCGGCTGTCGGGGCGGTGAAGATGTCCGTCTCCGTGGCGGGGCAGGTCGTCTTCGAACGGTCGTATCCGCTCACGATCCTGGCCGTCGACCAGTGGCTCGGCGCGGCGCCGTACCCCGAGCTGCTCGCCGCCTACGTGCTGCCCAACGACGATTTCGTGTGCCGCCTGCAGGCCGAGTCCGCGGTGGAAATCGAGTGCATGACGAAGTCGGCCTCGCTGGAAGGCTATCAGGGCGGCAAGAAGCGCGTTCTGGAAATCTGCGCGGCAATCTACTCGACGATCCAGAAGGTGGGCCTTCGCTATTGCAATCCGCCGTCGTCGTTCGGACAGCCCGGCCAGAAGATCCGCCTCCCCGCCGAAATCGAGAAGTTCAAGCTGGCCACCTGCATCGAGACGTCGCTGCTCATGGCGGGCGTGATGGAGAAGTGCGGTCTTCACCCTGTGCTGCTGCTGACGAAGGACCATTGCTACGTCGGCTGCCATCTGGTCGAGGAATTGCTCGAGGGTGTCGTCGTGAACAAGCTGCAGCCGCTGCGCAAGCTGGCTGATTTGGACGAATTCGTCGCCATTGAAACGACAATGGTGACGGGCAATGCGCCGTTCAACGCGGCGGAACGGGCGGGACGCGAACGTCTGGACGACGAGGATTCGTTTGTCTGCGCCGTCGAGGTCGTGCGCAGCCGCGAGAACGGCATCCGCGCACTTTCGTTCGGGTCGGGTTTCGCGTCCGACTATACGGCGGAAGGGCGGGAGGTCGAGGTCCTGTCCCGCGCGGTGCGCGACGTGGCGGACAGCCTCGACCTTTCGACGCTCAAGCAGGCCGAGACGACGCAGAACCGCATTGCGCGCTGGACGCAGAAACTGCTGGACTTCTCCGCCCGCAACCGTTTGCTCAACATTCCGCGCACCTCGCGTCAGATCATCCGGCTGATGTGTTCGAACGTCGGCGATCTCGAGGACCGAATTGCCGCGGACGAGACGGTTACGATCCGCTCGATCGAGGATTCGATGGGCGAGAAGGCCCTGGACGACCTGCTGAACGGTCGGATGAAGAAGGAGCAGTGCGCATCGATCGTCGATGCGGAACTGGCGCACCGACGTCTCTGCGTGATGCTGCCGCCCCGCGACGTCCACCGCCGGCTGACGGACCTCCTCCACAGCGCGCGGACGGACCTTGAGGAGTCCGGCGTCAACACGCTCTTTCTGACAATCGGCGAGCTGCAGTGGATGGAGCCGGGTACGGGCGCGTCGCGCAAGGCGTACCGCGCGCCGATTCTGATGGTGCCTGTCCGCCTCGAGCGTCCGTCGATGGCCGAAGGCGTGAAGATGTACCGCCTCGACGAGGAAACGGCGCTCAACACGACCCTCATCGAATTTCTCCGCGTGCAGTTCAACTTGACGCTGCCGGGCCTCGATCCGCTGCCGCTCGACGATTCGGGCGTGGACGTGCCGCGGGTGCTGCAGATCTTCCGCCAGGCGGTGAAGGAGAAGGACGGCTGGGAGGTGTTCGACGAGGCGACGGTCGGCTGCTTCTCATTCGGCAAGTTTGTCATGTGGAAGGACATGACGGACCGCGTCGACGAGTTGAAGCGGTGTCCGCTCGTCAACCACCTGGTTGGCGGCGGCGGCTATTTCGACGATGGCATCGAGGTGTTTCCGGCGGACGAGGTGGCACGGCATTTCAAACCCGCTGAACTGTTTTGCCCTGTCAGCTACGATTCGTCGCAGTTGACGGCGGTCCTCTATTCCGAACGCGGCAAGTCGTTCGTGCTGCATGGTCCGCCTGGCACCGGCAAGTCCCAGACGATCACCAACATCATCGCGCACAATCTCGCCAAAGGCCGCCGCGTGCTGTTCGTTTCCGAGAAGAAGGCGGCCCTCGATGTCGTAAAGGAGCGTCTCGACCGCATCGGCCTCACGCCGTTCTGCCTTGAACTGCATTCCAACAAGACGGAAAAGAGCCGGTTCTACGACCAGATCAGGGCCGCGTTGGCCGTACCGGAGGCCGCGTCGCCGGCCGAATGGGAACAGGTCGTCGCCGACCTCGAAAAGTGCCGGCTCGAGCTCGACGGCTACATTCGCGCCCTCCATCATGTCTATCCCAATGGACTTTCCGCCTACATGTGCTTCTCGCGTGCGATCCAGGGCACGTCGGCGCCCCATCCGGAACTGATCGGCATCGACTGCCTCCAGCAGTCGCGCATCGACTACCGCGATGCGCGCCAGGCGGTCCAGGAACTTTCCACGGCGTTTCGCGACGTCTCGGAAACCGCGGTCAAGACGATGCCGGCCTTCCGTCTGGAGGTCTGGACGCCTGTGGCGGAACGCCAGCTCAAAGAGTCGGCGGAAGAACTGGCCGCGGCCGACGAAGCGCTGTTGCAGGCGCTCGCCGAGCTCGGCGCGGCGACGTCTGTCACGGGCCCCTGGACGCGTCCGTCGGTGCGTACGCTGGTCGATGTCCTCGTCCCGCTCAAGGGGTCCGCCAAGGTCGGTCGCTTCTTCTACGAGAAGGGCAAGGCGACGTCGCCGGACCTGCTTGCGGAACTCACGGGCATGCAGGCGCGCCGGCGCGAGCTCGAACGGACGCTGGGCGCGTATCGGCTCGAGCAGATCGGTGAATTGGATTTCGACGGACTCGAACAGCGCCTCGCCGCGAACGCCCGCTCCTTCTTCCTGGTGCGGTTTTTCAAGAACGCCGCCTTGGTGAAGGAAATGTCGGGTCTGCTGAAGTTGGGCGCGGCGAAGTTGACCGTGGCGAAGCTGGCGGCCGATCTGCCGCAGATGCGCGAGTATGTTGAGCTCGGGCTGACATTCGCGGAGAAGGCGGGCTGCGGACCCGAAGAGCTGGTCCCGCTGGCGGCCGAGACGAAGGATGCGATGGCGAAAGTCCTCGACCGCTGGACGGCCTTCGGCGCCGCGTTCGAGAAGTTCCTCGACGTCGTGGAGGAGCCGGCGCCCGCGCTGACGCTGGACGCCCTGGACGAGATGTGCCAGGGGTTGGTCGAAAACATCGGCGAGCTGCGCGGCGTGCTGCGCTACCGCAAGGCGAAGACGGTGGCCGAGGCGAGGTCCGTCGGCGCGTTCGCCGCCTATCTGGACGCATACGACGACGGCAGCCTCGACGTGTCCGGCGTCTTCGACGACGCCTATGCGGCGAAGATGCTGGACGCCATTCTCGCCCGGACGCCGGTGCTCGCCGAATTCACCGGACTCGGCCAGGACGAACGGATCAACCGTTTCCGCGAACTCGACCGCAAGTATACGTCGTTGGCGAAACAGGTCGTCTACGCGAAGCTGGCGGTGACGCTTCCGCGGCGGCGGAACGGTCCGTGCCCCGACGGCTCCGAGCTCGGCATGCTCAAGCGCGAGTGCGAGAAGAAGTCGCGGCAGAAGGCCGTGCGCCAGATGCTCGCCGAGTCGAAGACGCTGCTCCCGACGCTCAAACCGTGCTTCCTGATGAGTCCGCTCTCCGTCGCGCAGTACCTGCCGATCGACGCGCAGCCGTTCGACCTGATCGTCTTCGACGAAGCCTCGCAGATTCCGGTCTGGGACGCTGTCGGCGTCATTGCCCGCGGCAGGCAGCTGGTCGTCGTCGGCGACCCGAAGCAGATGCCGCCGACGAATTTCTTCCAGAAGGGCGAGATCGAAGACGAAGACGACGACGGCGAGGCGGAGGCGATCGCCGACCAGGAGAGCATCCTTGACGAATGTCTCGTCGCCGGCGTGTTCTCGACCTACCTCAACTGGCACTACCGCAGCCGCCACGAATCGCTGATCGCGTTCAGCAACGAGCATTACTATTCGAACAAGCTCTGCACCTTCCCGGCGGCGTCGTCCTCGCCGCGGCTGGGCATGAAGTTCAAGTTCGTGCCCGACGGCCGGTTCGTCAAGGCCGGCAAGGGTCCGCGCGTGAACGAGATCGAAGCGAAGGCGCTCGTCGACTACATCTGCACGGAGGTTCGCAAGCCCGACTACCGGAAGCGCTCGATCGGCATCGTGACGTTCTCCCAGCCGCAGCAGGAGCTGATCCGCGACCTGCTCGAAGAACGGCTCGGCGAAGACCCCGTGCTGGAGAAGCTGCTGCCGGAAGATGGCGAGGGCGCGTATTTCGTCAAGAACCTCGAGAACGTACAGGGCGACGAAAGCGACGTCATTCTGTTCTCGGTGGGCTATGCGCCCGACGAAAACGGACGCTTCACGATGAATTTCGGTCCGCTGAATCTCACGGGCGGCGAACGGCGCCTCAACGTGGCCGTCACACGCGCGAAGGAGCAGGTGGTCGTTTTCTCGTCCATCCACGGCTCGCAGATCGACGCGGGCGAAGACGGCCGCACGAAGGCCGTGGGTGCGGTGCACCTCAAGGCCTTCCTCGACTATGCCGAGCGCGGCACGACCGCGGGCGCGCCGGTGAAGGCGGGCGCGTCGAACGAACGCTTCGGCACGGTCGTCGCGCAGTTCCTGACGGACCGCGGGTTTGCGGTCGAGCGCAACGTCGGCTGCGGCGAATACCGCATCGACGTGGCGGTGCGCCATCCCGAAGACGCCACGCGGTATCTCATGGGCATCGAGTGCGACGGTCCGGCCTACGCGGAACAGCGCACGGTGCAGGATCGCGACGTCAACCGCGCGGGCGTGCTGAAAGGCCTCGGCTGGCAGATGTGCCGCGTGTGGAGCGTGGACTGGGCCTTTGACCGGGCCCGCGCCGAACAGCGTTTGCTCGAAGCCCTGGAGAAGGCCCGCACGGCGCCCGAGAAGGCGCGGGAGGAGCGTCTTCAGCCGAAAGCCGCGGAAACGACGAAGGCGCCGCCGCCGGCCGCCGCTCCGGTGCAGCCGACCTATCCGCCCTACAAGCTTTGGACGATCCGCAAGAACTTCAAGCACGACCGTTTCTACGATCCGGCCGCACGTCCGCAGATCACGCAGCTGCTGCAGCAGGTCATCGAGGTCGAAGGGCCGATCTGCGAAGACGTGCTGCGCCGCCGCGTGGCGAAGGCCTGGGGCGTGACGCGGATGACGGAGAGCGCGCAGGACGTGTTCGCCGCCTGTACGCCGAACGACTGGCCGAAGACCGAGCACGAGGGGGAGAAGGTGTTCTGGCCGCAGGGCGTGATGCCGTCCGAATACCGTGGCTTCCGCGTGCCGACGGCCGAGGTCGATTCCAGGCGCACGCTGGAGGAGATTCCGCCGGAAGAGCTGGCCAACGCCATGCGCGAACTCCTCCAGGACCTGGGCGAATGTCCGGAAGACGAGCTCTTCCGCGAAGTCGTCAAGATCTTCGGACTCTCCGTCCTCACGGCAAAGGCCCGGAAGATTCTCGTCCGAGCCTACGCCCTGCTGAAAATCTGAAATCCGGCTGCTGGCCGACGGACAGATTCTCTCCCTTGACGGGAAATAAGCGTTGTCGCGGAAAGATTCTCCTATGAAAACCTATGTGTGCGGGCACCGCAATCCCGATACAGACTCCGTGATGAGCGCCTATGCGCTCGCCGACCTGCGGCGCCGCACCGGCGTCGCCGACATCGAGGCGATCTGCGCGGGTCGCGTGCCCGAAAAGGCGAAGTGGGTCTTCGACCACTTTCAACTGCCGGGCGTGAAGGCCAAGCGCGACGTCTACGTGCGCGTGAGCGACCTGATGGATGCCTCGCTGCCGACGATCGATGCGCGGCTTCCGCTCGTCGACGCGCTGCGCACCCTGGAGGCGAGCGGCGAATCGTCGCTGCCCGTGAAGGACGCGAACGGACAGTTCGTGGGCATGCTCTCGCCCGCGAAGCTGCTGTCGCTGTTCATCGCGAAGTCCGACCTTGCGATGCCCGTGGGCGAGGCCCCGCTGCACCACTGTTCGCAGACGCTGCTCGGTACGGACCGGATCCACGACATCCGCAAGGCGGCGTTGCAGAATCCGCACAACCACTTTCCGGTCGTGGATGAATCCGGCCGTCTCCTCGGTACGCTGCTCAAACGCGCCTTCGCCGAAGAACCGCCGTTCCGCATGATTCTCGTGGACCACAACGAGACCGCGCAGGGCATTCCCGGCCTGGAAGAGATTCCCGTCGTCGAAGTCGTCGACCACCACCGCATTTCCTTTGCGGCGACGAAAGATCCGATCAAGTACACGGCGGATGTCGTCGGCTCGACCTGCACGCTCGTCGCCCGCCTCTATCGTGCGGCGGGGGAGCGCCCGACCCGCGAAACAGCCGGCGTCCTGATCGCCGGCATCGTCGCCGACACGCTGCTGTTCCAGTCGCCGACCGCGACGGAGGGCGACCGGTCCATCTGCGCGTGGCTCGAGAAAATTTGCGGTGAAAGCGCCGTGTCGATCTTCGAAGGCCTCTCCGCCGTCGCGTCGCCGCTCACGTCCATGACGGCCGAACAGGCGATTGCCAGCGATGCGAAGGCCTATGCCGAAGGCGGCCTGAAGTTCGTCGTCGCGCAGATCGAAGAATCGAACATGGGCGTCTTCTACCGCCATATCGACGACTTGACGAAGGCGATGGACGCGATGGTCGCGCGCGACAAGCTGGATTTCATGGCATTGATGGTCACGGATCCCGTGCGCGGCAATTCCGAGCTGCTCTTCAGCGGCGCCGAATCGGTCAGCCGCGCGCTGCCGTACCGCCGCGGCGAACGCGGATCCTGGCTCCTGCCGGGCGTTCTCTCGCGCAAGAAACAGCTCCTCCCCGAAATCCTTGCCGCCCTGGCCTGACCGCCTTCAACGTCCGACGTTCGTCTTGTCTTTCAACTCCCAACTCTCAACTCCCAACTTCCAACTCCCAACTTTCCGAGGAGGTCCACAATGAAGTCCTTGTTCAACACCTGCCTGCTCGCTGTCGTTCTGCCGTTCGCCGTCCTGGCGGCCGAGACGCGGAAGCTGACGGACCCGCGGGTCTGGTCGCGCGACGAGAAGGCGGCGTTGAAGCCGCTCGACGGCAGCGGGTCCTTTGAACTGCGCCACACCGGCCGTCGCGACTGGGCGGTCTGGGGCATCCCGCGGATCACGGTCCAGGCGGGCGACGTCTTCCGCTTCTCCTGCTCGTCGGCTGCGCTGGCCGATGTGCCGGAGTCCAACGACTATTCCCTGAGCGTCGTGCTGCGCGGCGAGAAGGGCGATGTCCTCGCCTGGACGTATGCGTCGCATGGGGCGAAGCCGGGGCGGCCGATCGATTTTTCGTTCATGGTGCCGCCGGGCGGCGCGACCATCGAGCCACGTCTCGTCGGCACGGGCGCCTGCGGTGTCGCCGTGCGCGATGTGCAGATTGTGCGGACCCGTCGCGACGCGTTCGGGGCGACGGCGGACCAATCCGTCGAAACGGAATCTCTGCGCGTGACCGTCTCCGGCCAGACCGGCGCGCTCACGGTGACGGACCGTCGCACGAACCGTACCTGGGCGCCGGAAGACGCGCCCGGCGGGTTCGTCGTCTCTTCGGTCGCAAAGGAGGCTCAGACGATTCGCGCGCGCCTGGCCGATCCCGAGTCGATGCGTGCCTTTACCGCGACCTTTGCGGTCGCGGCGGACCGTCCCGAAGTGTCGGTGTCGCTGGCCGGCGAGGGCGAGATGACGACCTCCCTCGCCTTCCCCGCCGCCTTTGCGACGAAGCCGGGCGACCGCCTCGTCGTACCGATGAACGAAGGCATTTCCTTCCCCGCGGACGATGCGGCCGATCTGCCGGACCGGCTCATCGCCTATGGCGGACATGGCATCTGCATGGCGTTCTTCGGCGTGCAGGAGGATGCAACGGGCGCGGGCTGGATGGGCCTCATCGAGACGCCGGACGATGCCGGCATGCTGAAGGTCGCGCGTGAAGGTTCGCCTCTGGCGGCGCTGGGTCCGTATTGGGACGATCAGAAGAAGCAATTCGGCTACACGCGCAAGTTCCGCTATGTCTTCTTCGACAAGGGGGGCTACGTGGCGATGTGCAAGCGCTATCGTGCCTACGCGAAGGACGTCGGCAAGTTCATGACCTTTGCGGAAAAGGTCAAAGAGCGTCCCGAGATCGACCGTTTGCTCGGCGCGCCGAACATTTGGTGCTGGGAGAAGGACAAGATCGCCGTCGCGAAGGAGCTGAAGGCGGCGGGCATCGACCGCTTCCTGTGGAGCGCGGGCGGCGACGAGGAGCAGGTCAAGTTCCTGGCGGCGATGCCGGACGTGCTCGTGGGCCGGTACGACGTGTACCAGGACGTCTACCATCCCGAGCAGCTCAAGAAACTCGGCTGGAAGAGCGGGTCAAACACCGAGGCGTGGCCGGACGACATCGTCTGGAACAGCGCGGACTCCAACGACTGGCGTCATGCCTGGGGTGTGAAGGCGAAGGACGGAACGTGGACGTACTGCGCGATGATGTGCGACAGCGTGGCGCCGTACTACGAGCGGCGCAACGTGGCGCAGGAGCTGAAGACGAAGCCGTACAACACCCGGTTCATCGACACGACGGTCGCCGCGCCCTGGCAGACGTGCTGGAACCCGGCGCATCCGATGACGCGTTCCGACAGCCGCCACTGGAAGATGGAGCTCCTTCGCCTGCTCGGCGACGAGTTCAAGCTCGTTGTCGGCAGCGAGACAGGCCATGATGCGAGCGTGCCCTACTGCGACTATTACGAGGGCATGCTGTCCCTCGGACCCTACCGTGTGCCGGAATCGGGCCGCAACCTCCAGGAAATCTGGACGAATGCGCCCCCGCTCGTCGTGAAGTACCAGCTCGGCGAGAAGTACCGTCTGCCCCTGTGGGAACTCGTCTACCACGAATGCGTGTGCGCACACTGGTACTGGGGCGACTACAACAACAAGCTGCCGGCCCTGTGGTCCAAGCGCGACCTCTTCAACGTGCTCTACGGCACGATGGGCATGTACATGTTCAACAACCGGCAGTGGGCGGAGAACAAGGACCGCTTTGTGCGCAGCTACAAAATGACCTCGCCGGTCGCCCGTGCGACGGGCTACAGCGAAATGCTTGAGCACAGGATCCTCACGGCCGACCGCACGGTGCAGCAGACGCGGTTCGCGAATGGCAGGATCGTGACGGTCAACTTCGGCCGGAAACCCTATACCTGCGCCGACGGCACGGTTCTCGCGCCGGAGTCTCATCGCATCGAGGTCGAGAGGTGAAAGACAACCTATTCACTATTCACTATTCACTCTAACCTATTCACTAGAATAGGTGTCCCATGCGCTCTTTCTTGGTCTCGAGATAGTGGCGGTCGTATTCGTTGGCGGGGACGACGATCGGCACGCGTTCGGTGATTTCAATGCCGTAGCCGGCGAGGCCCTTGACCTTGCACGGATTGTTTGTGAGAAGGCGGATCTTGCGGATGCCGAGGTCCTCGAGCATCTGGGCGCCTTCGCCGTATTCGCGGAGATCGGGCGCGAAGCCGAGCTTCACGTTGGCCTCGACCGTGTCGAGGCCCTCTTCCTGCAGGTGGTAGGTGCGCAGCTTGTTCTGGAGGCCGATGCCGCGGCCCTCCTGGCGCATGTAGAGGATGGCGCCGCGGCCCTCGTGCTCGATCATGCGCATCGCGTTGTGGAGCTGGTGTCCGCAATCGCAGCGCTCGCTGCCGAACACGTCGCCCGTGAAACATTCCGAGTGAACGCGCACAAGCACGGGTGCGCCGTCCGAGAAGTCGCCCTTGAGAAGGGCGAGATGTTCGGAGCCGGTCGTGAGCGACTTGTACATGCGCAGGCGGAAGTGGCCCCAGTCCGTCGGCAGGTCGACTTCCTCGACGACGCTGGCGACGAGTTTCTCCGTGCGGCGGCGGTAGGCGATCAGGTCGGCGATCGTCATGAACTTCAGATGATGCCGGGCGGCGAATTCGACGAGGTCCGGCAGGCGGGCCATCGTGCCGTCGTCCTTCATGATCTCGCAGCAGAGGCCGACTTCCTTCAGGCCGGCGAGGCGGCAGAGGTCGACCGTCGCCTCCGTATGGCCGGCGCGCTTCAGCACGCCGCCCGGGCGGGCCTGGAGAGGGAACATGTGGCCGGGACGGCGGAAGTCGGACGGATGCGTCCCGTCGCGCACGGTCGCCAGCGCCGTTTGCGAGCGCTCCTCGGCGGAGATGCCCGTCGTGGTGGTGGCCGCGTCGATCGACACCGTGAAGGCGGTCTGGTGGTTGTCCGTATTCGTCGTCACCATCTGGGGCAGATCGAGCTTCGTACACCAGTCGGCGGACATCGGCATGCAGATCAGACCCTTGGCGTGGGTCGCCATGAAATTGACGTTATGGGTCGTTGCGAACTCGGCGGCGCAGATGCAGTCGCCTTCGTTTTCGCGGTCTTCGTCGTCGGTCACCACGATGATCTCGCCGCGGCGCAGGGCGGCGAGGCAGTCCTCGACCGAGTCGAACGTGGGGGAGTCCGGGGTCACTTGATTTCCTTCTCGTAGGGGATTTCAATCTTGTACTGGACCGCGAAACGCTGGATTTCCTGCTTCAGCTCGGGCGTCGGTTTCTGCGTATAGGCGGCGATGAGCGCGTACATGCGGCGCGTCGCCCATTCGGTGCGGGTCGACTCCTTCAGGTTTTCGGCCTTGCCGAAGTCGAGGCGGAAGACGCTCTCGTAGACCGTGGCGGCGTTCAGGCCGCGCATGGAGAAGACGAGTTCCTTCTGGTCCGCCGGGCACTTGCCGTAGATTTCGATGTTTTCGTCCATGCAGAGGTTGGAGACCAGCTGCGGATAGGCTTCGGCGCGGGAGGACGAGGCGAAGAGCACGGAGATGTCGGTGAGCACCGGACGCTCGAACTTCTTTGCGAGGGCGGGGATGCCGTCGGAGGCCAGCCAGCGCACGCCCTCGTGGCGCGCCCAGCTGCCGCGGCTGCCGCGCGTGACCATGTCCATCAGGTAGGCGTTGGCCTTGTCCTTGACGCCGTACATGTAGACGGAGATGAGACCGCCGTTGAGTTCGTTGAAGCGGGAGATGATTTCCGCGCTCTGGGTCATGCCGCTCGTGGGGTCGCCGTCGGTGACGACGAAGGCGACGACCGGGCGCGTCGGGTTGCGCGGCATGGCGAGCACGCCGCGCAGGGTGCGGAAGACGTCCGTCTGTCCGTGGGCCGTGAGCTTGCCCATCCAGTCGTCGGCGGCGTTCAGCGTTTCCTCCGAGACGTCCTTCCACGCGATTTCGGGAAAGGCGTAGGTGAACTTGTCGCGGAAGGCGATGATGTTGAAGCGGTCGCCCGTGTTGAGCAGGCGGAGGGCCTTTGAAATCGCCTTGCGGCAGCTCTTGAGACGGTCGTTCGCGATCGAGCCCGAGGCATCGAGCAGGAAGACGATGTCCTTCGAGATGACCGGCAGCGGCTTTTCGCCGCGGCTGGACACCGTCAAGTGGAAGTACTTCTCGCTCGGGTGGGCGGGATCGATCCAGGCGCCGAGGCCGAAGGCGACGTTCTCGTCGAAGGGGGCGCCGCGCACCGTCGTATCGTCGCGCAGGGTGCGGACGGCTTCCTTTTCCTGGGCGACGACCGCTTCGTCGACGGACGAGGCTTCGGGCGCCGGAGGCACGGCCTTGTTCTGTTCGGCGGCCAGGCGTTCGGCGGCTTCGCGGGCCTTTTGCGCGTCGGCGGCGTTCGCGTCGCGGTTGAGGGCGGCGTCTTCGGCGGCCGTCAGCACGGCGAGGGACTGGGGCTGGCCGAGGCCGGCGTTGCCGTTTCCGAGTGTGTCGGGCAGGCCGGCGGCAGGCGGCGCGAGAGGCGCAGTCGGCGCTTCGTTGGCGGCTTCGACCGCGGCGACGAGCGAGTCGCCGCCGAGGGCGTTGGCGCCGCCGACGCCGTTCGCGGCACCCGTTGCGGGCGACGGGGCGGCGGGCGCGTTGAGCAGATCGTAGGCCGGTACGATGTCCGCCGCGTTGGCGACGCGCTCCACCTTGGGAATCACGAGGCGCGGAAGGGCGGCGGCATCGTCGGGCACCGTGGGAATTTCGATTTCGGCGATCGTCTGGCGCGGCTGCCAGGCGGCGGCATCGACCGCGGCGGGTGCCGGGGCGATGTCGGCCGTGGGCGTCGTCGCGGCGGAGCGCGGAAGCTCCGGCGTGACGGCGCGTTCGGTGACAGGTGCGAGGCGCTCGACGCGCTGCTCTTCCTTTTCGACGACAGGAGCCGCCGCGGGGCGGGCTTCGACGGGGCGCTGGGCGAACGGGTCTTCCGCCAGCTTCTGCACCTGCATCGTCGGGAGCTGCTTGGTCCACCTGCGGTCCGTCTTCACGTCGCCCGGCAGCGGGGCGAACGCGACGTCGGAGCAGGTGTACATGAGGCCGACGTGGGCGGCGCAGGAAATGATCAGCACGAAGGCGAGCAATGCGCCGGAGCCGCTCGATTCGGTGCGTTCGGCTTCCTTCTCCTCAATCTCGATGGCGAAATTAGTGTCCATGGCTGGGTCTCCGATCAATTCTCCGCCGGGGATTTGGGATAACGCCGGGCGCGTTCGGCCTCGATCTTCTCGGCCTCTTCGGTGCGGCCCTGCTTGCGCAGAATCGCCGCGGCGCGGGCGAGGGCGTGCGGCACGTGCTCGGCGTCGTCGAACAGGGTGCCCACGAGCATGTGGTAGCCGAGGGCCGCCGCGCCGTCGCCGCGTTCCTCCTCGTTCGCGGCCAGGGCCACGTAGGCCTGGAGGCGGAGGGCGAGCAGGTTCTGCGGTGCCGCGCGCTGCACGGCGTCCGAAAGGTGGGCCTTGGCCGCGTCGAAGAGTCCGTTGGCGGACTCGATGCGCCCGAGGGCGAGCGCCGCCTGGGCGCCGCGCACGGTCTGGGCGCCGGTCGCGAGCGCGCGGGCGTACGCGGCGCTGGCGGCGTCGCGTTCGTCGAGGCCTTCGTGGGCCATGCCGGCGAGCGTCGCGCCGATCTGGTTCCAGTCCGCATCGAGCTGGCGCGATTCGATCACCTTGGCGGCCGTGAGCGCGGCCGGGTAGTTCGTGACGGCGAGCATCGATTCGGACACCCACGCGAGCGTCGCCGGGGCGAGGCGGTCGACGGCCTTCGTGCCGAGGAGGCCCGCAAAGATGGCCGCAGCCTCCTTCTTCTCGCCGCGCTTCTGGAGGATCGAGGCGAGCTCGAGCTTGATCTCGCGCTCGAACTCGGCGGTCGGCCGGGCGGCGAGGGCGGCGCGGAAGTGCTTTTCGGCTTCCGGCGCGTCGTCGATGCCATTCGCGGCGACACCCCACCAGTAGGCCATCTCGGCGCCCTTGGCGCGTTCCGGGAAACGGTTGGCCAGTTCGCTGATCGAACGCTCGGCGGCGTGGAAGTCCTTGGCGCGCAGCTCCTCCATGGCGCGGGAGGCGAGGGCCTCGCCGGCGTAGGGGGAGGTCGGGTACTTGGAGAGGAGTTTCGTCCAGTCGGCGCGGGCCTGCTCGCCGCGTCCGCCCTTGGTCTCGGTCACGCCGGCCTGGAAGAGCGCCTGCGGGGCGAGCGGGCCTTCCGGCCACTTTTCGGCGAGCGTGCGGTAGGCGAGGGCGGCGCGCGGCCAGTCGCCCGTCTTCTCGTAGAGCCAGGCGAGGCGGTGCACGGCGCTGGCGGCCGTCTTGGGGTTCGGGCGCTGCGCAACGAGGCGGGCGTATTCGATGGCGCGCGGGAAGTTCGTCACGGCGATGGCGGACTCGCACCCGTAGCTCCAGGCGCGGTCGGCGGTCTTTTCCGGCGGGTGCGGACGCGCCTCGAGCGCGGCGAGCACGCCGTTGTGGTCGCCGTTGGCGGCGAGCACGCCGAGGCGTTCGAACCATTCCGAGTCGGCGTGCTTGCCGGCGGGGAAGGCCTTGAGCGCGGCATCGTAGGCGTCGAGGGCGTCGCTGCGGCGTTCGAGGTAGCGCAGCGAGGCGGCGACGAGGTAGTAGGCGTCTTCGTTCTGCGCCTCGCGCAGCGGGGTGGCGAGTCTGATCGCCTCGGTGTAGCGTCCGCAGAGGTAGTTGGACCACGCGGCGTAGAGCGTGCTCTCCTTCGTGCGGTCGGCGTCGGGGAAGCGGTCCGCCAGTTCGCGGAAGAGCGAGGCGGCTTCGCCGTGGCGGCCTTCGCGGTAGCAGAGCATGCCGGCGAGGAAGAGCGTCTCCTTGGCGACGCCGGCTTCGGCGCCTTCCTTTTTCATTTCGAGATATATCTCGAGCGCCTTGCGGCGGTCGGCGGCGTCTTCGGAGGCGGAGAGGAGGGCGGCGCAGCGCAGGCGCGAGAGGCGGCCGACGTCGTTGGTCGGGGACAGGGCGGCCGAGGCCTGATACCACACGAGGGCGGAGCGTGGATCCTTGGCGCGTTCGGCCAGGTCGCCCAGCCAGTAGAGCGCGGTCACGCGGATCTGGTCCGAGGCGCCCTTGTGGTTGAGCGCGCGAAGCTCCTTCGAGCGTTCCTCGCCGTCGAGGAGCAGCGCGCGGTTGAGGCGGGCGAAGTCGACATAGCGGGACTGCGGGAAGTTCTTGAGCAGGTCCTCGTAGGCCTTGAGCGCGTCGGTGGAACGCTTCTCGTGGCGATAGGCTTCGCCGAGACGGTAGCACACCTCGTCGCGGGGAACGGCGGGGTTGTCGCGGATGGCTTCGAATTCCTTGACCGCCTCCGCGTAGAGGCCGCGGCTGGCGAGCTGCTTGGCGAGGGCCAGGCGGTCCGCGGGAAGGGCGGACGCAAGCTGTGCCGCGAGGGGAAGGGAGGCAACGAAAAATGCGAGGGCTATGAGTCGTTTGAACATAAGAAACATTATACCACATAACGCGCGCGCGCGGCAAGTGCCGCATTGGGGGCAATCGCACCGTCGCACCGGTTGGCTGGCGGAGGCGCATGTTTTCGGCATTCCGAAAAAAAACGGCCCAGGGCCTTGACGCCGTAAGTTAGATATGGTAAACTTAGCGCCAGTTAACAAGGAAAGGCCGGAGAGAGGACGAAAAGATGTCATTGGCGTTGATGGGGATTGGCGCAAGGGCGCGTGTGACGAACGTGTCGGGTGCGGATTCCGTAAAGAAGCACCTGGGGGCGCTGGGCGTGGTGGCGGGAACGGTTCTGACCGTCTACCAGATTTCGTACGGCAACATGATTGTCGGCGTACACGATAGCCGCCTGGCGCTCAATGAGGACTTGGCGCGGCGGATTCAGGTGGAGCCGCTTTGATTTCGGAAACAGGGGCGGGAAGTTGAAAATGGCGGAAAAACTCAAGATTGCCCTTGCGGGCAACCCCAATTCGGGGAAGACCACGCTTTTCAACGCGCTCACCGGTTCGAACCAGTACGTCGGCAACTGGCCGGGTGTGACCGTGGAGAAGAAGGACGGTCTTCTCTCGGGCGCGAAGGACGTTGTCATACAGGACCTGCCCGGCATCTATTCGCTTTCCCCGTATTCGCTCGAGGAGAAGGTGGCGCGCAAGTTCCTCGTCGAGGAAACCCCCGACGCGATCCTCAACATCGTGGACGGCACGAACATCGAGCGCAACCTCTATCTGTCGACGCAGCTCGCCGAGCTGGGGTTGCCGATGGTGATGGCCGTCAACATGATGGACGTGGTGAAGAAGAACGGCGATGCGATCGACTTCGAGAAGATTGCAAAGGCGCTTCGCTGCGAGGTCGCGGGGATTTCCGCGCTCAGGAAGGAAGGCGGGCTCGAGGCGGCGCACAAGGCCGTGGAACTGGCGCGCGCCGCGGCCGCGGCGAAGAAACCCGGCGACGTGCCGCATATGTTCTCCGGATCCGTGGAGCACGCGATCGCACACATCGAGGAGTCGATCCAGGGCAAGGTGCCGGTGCGGTCGATCCGCTGGTTCGCCATCAAGATATTCGAGCGCGACCGCGAGGTCATCAAGGACCTCGACATCGGCGTCGGGCTCATGAAGCATCTCGAAGAGCACATCCGCGACTGCGAGAAGGAACTCGACGACGACGCGGAGTCGATCATCACCAGCCAGCGCTACGAGTTCATCAAGAACCTGATGGACAAGGCGCTTTCGAAGAGCGAGCGGAGGCGGAACAAGGCGTCTCTTTCGGACCGTATCGACGCGATCGTCACGAATCGCATTCTTGCACTTCCGATTCTCGCCGTTTCGCTCTGCGCCATGTGGTGGCTCGCGGTAGCCGAGAGCGGTCCCGGCACGGTTCTCACGGACTGGGCGAACGGCGAATTTCTCGGCGACGGGTGGCATCTGCCGTTCACGACGCACGCGTGCAGGGAGGACGGGGCGTACAAGGGCATGGAATTCGCGGAGGCGAAGGGCGCGTTCGCGAAGGCCGAGGCGACGGTCGCGGCGTGGAAGGCCGGCGAAAAGACGGCTTCGATCGAAGACGGGAAAACGGGGAAAACGGCAGAAGCGTGGGCGGTCGACGAGGCGGCGTACAAGGCGGCGAAGGAAATGGAAGAGCCCGATCCGTCGGCGTTCGGCGTATGGGTTCCGGGCGTCGGTGCGCTGATCGGCGCGGCGCTCGAGAAGATGGGCGTCGGCGAGACGGTCGCCTCTCTCGTCAAAGACGGCGCGTGGGGCGGCGTCGCGACGGTGCTCGGGTTCGTGCCGGTGATCTTCATCGTGTTCCTCTTCCTCGCGTTCCTCGAGGACTGCGGCTACATGGCGCGCGTCGCGTTCATCATGGACAGGCTCCTGCGCCGCTTCGGCCTATCCGG
>CADCPA010000275.1 GCA_902803135.1 uncultured bacterium | reverse complement strand
TCGGCTGGCTCTTCAAGAAGATTCCTTGGGATCCCTGCCAGTCCTTCGGTCGGCAGTTGAGTGAAATGAGTTCCGCGACTCACCTCATCATCTACGCGCTCGTGATCATGTTCTTCTGCTTCTTCTGGGTTGCCACGCAGTTCAACGCGGTGGACATCTCGGAGAACTTGAAGAAGGACGGTTCTTACGTGCCGGGCATCCGCCCTGGCATGCAGACCGCCGAGTACCTTGACGCCGTCATGACGCGCATCACGCTCATCGGCGGTACGGGGCTCCTGATCGTCGCTCTCCTGCCGCAGATCCTCAGCGGTGCCTTCGACATCCCGTGGGCCATCTCGAGTTTCTTCGGCGGCACGTCCCTGCTCATCATCGTGGGCGTGGCGCTCGATACGCTGCGCATCATGGAATCGCACCTCCTCGTGCGCAAGTACGACGGCTTCCTGCGCCACGGTTCGCTCCGCGGCCGCGGCGGCCTGTGAGCGCAATCCGTCCGAGACCTGGATGAAAAGGCGCGGAACCGGCAGGCTCCGCGCCTTTTTCGTTTCGTTCCAGCATTAAGTTTTTTAATTGCCTCCGGGAACTGGATTTGGTATCGTTTCCGCCACCGGAAACCAGATGACATGCGACACGATAGACAGCGCGCAGACGATTGCGGGCAACGGCAAGGGAACTCTGCTTGCCGGGCGCTACCGTGTCGTCCGCCCGCTCGGCCGCGGCGGCATGGGCAGCGTGTGGCTGGTGGAGGATTCCCTCCTCGACGGCAAGCCCTTCGCCGTGAAGATGCTGCCCTCGATTTTGGTGTCGAACAAGCGCGCGTACGCCCAGCTCAAAGCCGAGGCGCTTGTCGCGATGAAGCTTGTCCGAACATCGTGCAGATTCGCGCATTCGAGGAGAACAACGGCAATCCGTTCCTCGTGATGGACTACATCGACGGCCGGACTCTCGACGACTACTTGGCGGATTGTTTTAACCGTGTAGAACATGTAGAACGTGTAGATGGGGGAGATGGTAGGGCGGTTTCGATGAAACCGCCGTCGGCAGGGCCACGACGAACATCGGGGCGGATAAGCCAGAAGGGTATGGCTACTACTTCTGGTGGGGCGACACCGTTGGCTACAAATACGAAGGCAATGCCTGGGTGGCGAGCGACGGATTCTCCCCAACTATTCATCGCGTCTATTGTCTCTCGTCTCACGCCCCCCGCTCATAGGGGACAGTCCCCCGCTCGGCACGGGGACAGACCCCGTTGGGTACATGGGGACAGACCCTGTTGTAGGTATGGGGGACAGGCCCCCGCAATTCAAAACTTATAAAACCTGTGTTTCTCCGTGTCTCTGTGCGAGATATCATTTCAAGGGGATTGTCCCCATGGCCATTTCGACATGGATGGCATGGTCGGTTCAATAGAGGTGTCATTTCCAAGTAAGGGTATTAATGGAGGTATTTTGGGGTTGAGTTTGGAGGAGGAGATTTGGTACAATTGGATTCATGCATAGCTTTACCAGAGTTCTGCCATGTCTTGACAGCGTGCCAGTGAATGTCACCTGGACGCTTCAGAGCATTGCGGAGAAGCGCGGACATCAGGATTTGTACACTCGCCAGTCTCCTGAATCCCTGAAGAGGCTTCGCGAATACGCGATGGTCGAGAGCGCCGTGGCCTCGAACCGCATAGAGGGGGTCAACGTTGACGCACAGCGTGTGGGCACGGTTCTGTTCGGCAACGGCATCATGCGCGACCGCGACGAGGAGGAGGTGCGCGGCTACCGCAAGGCGCTTGATCTTGTACATGAATCGGCGGCAGAGCTTGATCTGTCGATGGATGTGATCAAACGCCTTCATGCGCTTTCGCGTCCGTCGATATGGGATTCTGGCAAGTTCAGGGAGAAGGACTGCGAAATCGTGCAGACTTATGCCGACGGCACGTCACGTGTCCGCTTCAAGGCTGTGGCACCAGGGCGGATTTCCGAGATGCTTGAGGGTTTGATCAATTCCTACAATGCCGTGCTTGAGGAAGGACGCATCCCGCCTCTTGTGGCGCTTGCGGCATTCAATCTCGACTTCCTCTGCATCCATCCTTTCCGGGACGGAAACGGGCGCGTGTCGCGGCTGCTGCTGCTGCTGATGCTCTACCGTCTTGGATACGAGGCTGGCCGCTATGTGAGTCTGGAGAGGATTATCGAGCTTTCAAAGGACCGATATTATGAAACTCTCGAGAAGTCGTCCGCACTATGGCACGAGGGGCGTCACAATATCTGGCCGTACGTGAACTATCTGCTGTATTCATTTGACGAGCTGTATGACAATTTCGAGGAACGGTTCTCGAAATTGAAAATGTCTCGAGGCGCCAAGACCATGACGGTGGAGGCGGTCTTGAACGCGATGGAGGTTCCGTTCACAATCCGCGAAATAGAGTTCAAATGCGCCGGCGTGAGCCGCGAGACCATCAAATCCGTGCTGAAACGAAACCCCGACTGCTTTGAATGCACAGGCCGCGGCCTAGGCGCGAAGTGGCGGCGCATAAAATCGCTTAAACCGAGAATGTGATCATATGACCTACGACACGATGGACAACGCACGGACGATCGGCAACGCGCCGACGATGGCGGGCAATGCCGAGGGGATTTAGCAAAAAGGGTCTGCATTGGGGCCCCAATTGTCGAGCGCGTCTCTCGTCTTTCGTCTCGCGTCCCGTCGGGGACCACCCTGCATTTCACGCGATTACAACTATTTTCGAATTGACCTTGACTTCCGTTCCCGCTTTTTGATACACTAACGCCCGTTTTTCCGTCTGGATCGGGCTCACAACCGACTGCCCGACCGGTAAGGAGAGAAAAGGACAAGCACAATGCCTAAGATGAAAACCAAGAAGTGCGCCACGAAGCGCATGAAAATGTCGGCTACGGGTAAGGTTATGCGTTCCCAGGGTGGCAAGGCCCACCTGAACGGCTACAAGAGCCGCGGTCGCAAGCGCAATCTCCGTGGCATCACCACCACCGATGCGTCCGTCGAGAAGACGATGCACCGCATGCAGCCCTACGCCTAAGGAGGAAACAGAAAATGCGCGCTACCAACGCACCCGCTTCCCGCGCCCGTCGGCGCCGCCGCCTGGAACTTGCGAAGGGTTTTCGCGGTTCCCGCTCGAAACTCTTCCGCACCGCCACCGAGGCCGTCGATCGCGCCCGGCGCCTTGCGACCGAGCATCGCAAGCTGAAGAAGCGCGACTTCCGCCACCTCTGGATCGCCCGCATCAACGCGGCGACCCGCGCGGAAGGTCTGAGCTACAGCAAGTTCATCGCGGGCCTGATCAAGGCCGGCGTGACGCTGAACCGCAAGATGCTGAGCGAGATTGCGATCAACGATCCGGCCGGTTTCAAGCAGATCGTCGAAATCGCCAAGAACGCCTGATCGCGTCTTTGCGAACGCCAGCAGAAGAGGCACGGCACTCCGCCGTGCCTTTTCTTTTTTGCCTGCGGTCCCTCTTCCGCCTCTTCCCTGTTCTCATTTTACTTTCCACTGTCGAGCGATTTTATGATATAATAAAAGTACCTATGCACACTAGCGGAACGATGCAAAATCGGCGGTCGCGCGTCTTGAGATGCGCGGCGGTTGCCTTGTCGTCTCTTCTGCTAGTGGTTTGCGACACTTTTGCGCAACTTGTCCAGCCTCCGCCGCCGGACGTTGCCGCGCCGGAGGAGGCGACGTCCCTGGCGCAGCGTCGCGCCCGGGAGATGCCGCGTTCGGCGACGAGCGCGGACGGTTTTATCGAGGTGCTGGCGGCCGACGTGCCGGGCGATTCGATGGGTTTCCGTCTGCCGCTGCTGCGTTTCACGACGCAGTTCGTGGAGGAGCTTGAGCACGGGTACGGACTCGAGATGTCGCGTGTCGAAGGGCGGGGACTGGTGATCCACGCGCTCGACGGCGAGACGAACGACGTGCGGGTCATCACGCGCGTCGTGCAGCGCGACGGCCATGTGCTGACGCGTCTCTGGCTGCCGTCGCCGGGCTATACGAATCTCGAGGCGCTTCGGTTTGAAATCGCGCAGGCCTATTTCCGCGCGTGGATCGACCGGCATCGTCCGGAGGGGATGACGCAGGTTGCGGACGAGCTGCCGAAGTGGCTGGCGTTCGGCGCGCTCAACGCGCGGACGGCCGACGATGCGCATGCCGCCATTCGCGGGGTGTTGGAGCTGGACAGCGAGAAGCAGTTCCCCGCGTTCCCGAAGTGCGTCTACGACTTGAAGAAGATCGCCTCGTTGCAGGATGCGATTCTGGCGGGCTACCTGGCCGCGTGGCTGAAGGAGAAGCATGCGTTCCAGGCGGTGCTGGAGCAGTTGGCGGCCGGGCGGAAATGGGACGTCGCGGCGTTTCTCGCGCAGCTCACGGGCGCGGCGACGGCGGAGGAGCAGGCGCGCGTGTTCAAGGACCGTCTGGACCGCCAGTCGCGCGCCGTGCTGTCGCCGGGCCGTGCGAGCGCCTGGGACGTGAAGAACTTCCGCCGCCAGCTGCATCTCGACGTGCGTCCCGTGAAGGACGAGCCGGCGGACGCCGCCACGCAGACCTGCACGTTCCGCCACGCCATCCAGCTTCTCGCCGACCGGCCTGCGGCGGTGCGCGCCGCCGCGTTCGCGAAGATGCGCGAGCTGCCGCTCTACGCCGTGAGGCGCGGGCAGCAGATGGCCGCGGTCTCCGAGGCGTACAGCGAATTTCTCGTGATGCTCTCGCGCGGCGCGTCGGCGGAGAAGCTCAACGAGCTTCTGGACAAGGCGGAGTACCAGCTGGCGCTGTTGATCGACGGCCGAAATGGAATCGGTCAAAACGGCAGTACGACGCTCTCCGCCCCGCAAGAGGACAAGCCCATCAGATGAAGACAGAGAAGACCATAACAGGAGACGTGGATCCGGATGTGCTCGCCTACACCGTGGGCGACGACCCCGTGTTGGACATGGCCCTCGTGCGCTGGGACTGCCTGGGCACCGCGGCCCATGTGACAATGCTCTCGGAAATGCCCGTCGATCCGCCTGTCGTCACGAAGGAAGAGGCCGCGCGTGTGCGCGCGGCGCTCGCCTCGGTTGTCGCGGACGAGACGTTCGTCGTGCGCGAGCAGGACCAGGACGTGCACATGGCCGTCGAGACGCGTCTCACGGAGATGCTGGGCGACCTCGGCAAGAAGATCCACACCGGCCGCAGCCGCAACGACCAGGTCGCGGTCGACGTGCGCCTCCACATCAAGGACCAGCTGCTGGGCCTCGGTGCGGAAGTGTGCGACCTCGCGTCCGTGCTCGTCGCGTTCGGCAAGGCGCACGACCGCGTGCCGATGGTGGGCCGCACGCACCTCCAGCCGGCGATGCCAAGCTCGGTGGGCGTGTGGGCGACGGGCCATGCGGAGATGATCCTCGACCAGACGGCGAATCTCGAAGCCGCGTACAAGATGAACGACGCGTGTCCGCTCGGCAGCGCGGCGGGCTATGGCGTGCCGTTGCCGCTCGACCGTCAGCGCACGAGCGACCTGCTGGGGTTTGCGCGTCCGCTGCACAACGTGTTTGGCGCGTCCATGGGCCGCGGCGAAGACGAAGCGGCGCTCCTGTCGGCGCTCGCCCAGCTGATGGCGGTCCTCTCGCGCCTCGCGGAAGACATGATCCTCTTTTCGATGCCGGAGTTCGGCTACTTCACGCTGCCGCGTGCGTACTGCACGGGTTCGTCGATCATGCCGCAGAAGTACAACCCCGACGTGCTCGAGCTCGTGCGGTCCAAGACCGCGCAGGTGCTGGGGCTTGCGACGGCGTCGCTTTCGATGCTGCATGCGATGCCGGGCGGCTACAACCGCGACCTGCAGGACTGCAAGGGCCTCTACATGAAGGGCCTCGCGATCACGCGCACGACGCTGCGCATCCTCGCGAAGTTCGTGCAGGGCATGGGCGTGGACGAGGCGAAGCTGCGCGCGGGCTTCATCCCGGGCGTATTCGCGACGGATGTCGCCCTGCGCAAGGTCGCGGCGGGCACGCCGTGGCGCGAAGCGTACCACCAGGTGCGCGACAACCTCGAGGCGCTAGCCGCCGAGGATCCGGATGCCGCCGTGGCGGCGAAGTCCCATGCGGGTGCCACCGCGGGGCTCGACTACGACCTCTACGAGACGCGCATTGCGGAGCTGACGGCGACAGTCGTCGTGCGCAAGACGGCCTTCGAGGGTACGCTTGAGAAATTGTTCAACTAAGTAAGGTAACAGGAGTCAGAATCATGTCGGAAGCTGGAATCACGCTGTTGCAGGCCTGGAAATCGGGCGGTAGCCTCATGTGGGTGCTCGCGGGCCTTTCGGTGCTCGCGTTTGCGGTCGTTCTCTATCTGCTGTTTGCGCAGCGCCGCGGGGCGCTCGCGCCGCGTTCGCTCCTGAGCGACGTGTTCAGCAAGCTTCAGACCGGCGACCACGGCGAAGCGCGCCGTCTCTGCGAACGCCGCCCCTGCGCGTTCGCCTCGATCGCGCTCGCGGCGCTCGACGTCGCGCAGCGGACGCCTGCGGGTCTGCGTCCGGACGTCTCCGCCGCCGTCGAAACGGCGGGCGCCCATGTCGCGGAACGTCTCCAGGCGTCCGTCGACTGGCTGGCGGACCTCGCGGCCATCGCGCCGCTCGTGGGTCTGCTCGGCACGGTGATCGGCATGTACCAGGCGTTCGGCGGCATTGCGAACGACCTCGCGGCGAATGCGCGTCCGGTCGTGCTGGCGCAGGGCGTCTCGCAGGCCATCATCACGACGGCCTTCGGTCTCGTCGTCTCGATTCCCTGCCTGCTGTTCCACGCGTTCCTCCGCCGTCGCACGGCGAAGCGCATCGCCGGCCTCGAAACGCTCGCGGTCATTCTCCAGAAGGCGTTCTAAGCAGGGGCGTTCGAATGAACTTTCGTCGTAGAAACAGAAGTCACGCGCCGGCGGTGCAGATGGCGTCCCTCATGGACGTCGTGTTCCTGCTCCTCTGCTTCTTCGTGACCTCGAGCGTGTTCTCCCAGTGGGAGACCGAAGTCGCCATCGCGCTGCCGACGGCGAAGAGCGCCACCGTGCCGGGGCGCATGCCGGGCGAAATCATCCTCAATCTCGATTCGAAGGGGAACGTGTCGGTCAACGGCCAGTCGCTGACCCTCCCCGAGGTGACGGAGCGTCTTGCGCGCATCGCGAAGCTCTACCCCGGACAGCCGGTGGTGATCCGCGCGGACAAGGCGGCCGCCTACGAGAAGCTGATGGGCCTGATCGACGCCTGTCGTGCGGCCGACGTGTGGAATTTCTCGCTGGCCACCCAGGATGACGAGAAAAAATGATTTCACCCGCCCACTGAAATCTGGACTTTTAATTAGGAGCCCTCAATGAGAAACCTTTGGCTAGCCCTGCTCTGCCTCCCCGCTTTGGGCGCGTCCCACTGGAACGGCGGCCGCACGGTGCCCGTGCACCGTCTTGCGATTCGCGACGACGCGGGGACGACGATTTCGACGAGCGCGGCGCTGCCGCGTCCGATGTCCACGCTGCAGACGTGCGGTCAGTGCCACGACGTGGTCGCGCTGCACGGCGGCAGCCACTTCCGCACGGGCCTCGACGCGAACGACGCGCCGTCCTCCGTGGCGGTGGAACCCTGGTTCTGGGCCGACGACCGCACGGGCACGGCGATTCCGTTGACGCTCCATGGCCAGGAGGGGGCCTACACGCCCGCCGCGCTCGGCCTCACGGGCTGGGAGTGGACGAAGCTCTTCGGCCGCACCTTCCCCGGCGGCGGCATCGGCTGCGACCCGCGCGCGATGGAAAGCGCCGACGGCGCCAAGCAGCGCTGGTTCGTGACGGGCGGTCTTGAGCCGAACTGCTTCGCGTGCCACCAGCAGAGCGGCTACGACTCCAGCGAATGGGCGCGTCAGGTGCTGCGTGAAAACTGGCGCGGCGCCGCGACGGCCGCTTCGGGCCTCGCCCTCGTCGAGGGCATGAACGAGCGTCTGGACGAGACGTGGGATACCGTCATGGGCGGCGACAACGCCGACGACCACCTCTTCCGCGTGCCGGAGAAGACGGTCTACGACCGTGCCCGTTTCGACAAGAAGGACCGTTGCGTGCTCGATGTCGGCAAGCCGAAGAGCGAGAACTGCCTCGCCTGCCACGGCGCGAGCGAGAAGGGCCTGCCGTCGTACGCGATCAAGGGCGACGTGCACCTCAAGCGCGGCATGGCCTGCATCGACTGCCACACGAACGGCATGGACCATCGCGTGGCGACGACGGGCTGCGCCGACTGCCATACGGGCGCGAAGGGGGCGGGTCCGAAGCCGGTCCACGCCGGCATCCCGCTCGTGCACTTCGAGAAGGTCGCCTGCACGGTCTGCCACTCCGGCGTGACGGCGAACGGCGAGCCGGCTCTCGTGCGCACCTCGCGCGCGAACCGCATCGGCATCTACGGCCGCGCCCAGTGGGCGACGGACTGCCCGTACATTGTCGAACCCGTGTTCGTGAAGAACGCGAAGGGCGTGGTTGAACCCCGCCGCATGATGTGGCCGAGCGGTTTCCGCCGTGCGGACAAGGAGGGCGCCCTTGCCCCGATTCCGCCGGAAGAGGCGATGACGCTCGCGGGCGACGCGCTCACGGTCGTCGACCGCGTGAAGGCCGCGCTCGACGTCCTCAAGGATACGGACGGCGTGCTCGGCACGACGACGCTCAAGGACGACGGTACGATCGTCTACAAGACGGAGACGAACGAAGTGGCCTATGTCACGGCCGAGGACCGCGTCGAGAAGGAATTCAACAACCTCCTCGTGACGCTCTTCAACGCGCAGATCGACAAGACCGAGACGAAGGAAGACTGGGGCGTGCGCGTGGCCGCCTGCCGCGCGGGCAAGGTCTTCACGATCAGCGCGACGGGCACGATCTCGGAAGTCGAGGGCGTGCCGGCTCCGACGGCGGCGGAATGGCCGGTCGGCACGATCTCCAAGGACGGCAAGACGTTCCTGCCGCTCGTCGACCGCTGGTCGATCGAACAGTACTTCAAGGTGAAGGATGCCGAACAGCCGCTGACGAAGGAGATGGTCAAGCGCGCGCTGGCGAACGCTGGCAAGGACATCCGCTACCTCTCGGCCGGTCTTGTCTTCTCCCTGGACGAAAAGGGCGAGCTCGTCGAGACGGTCGGCGCGCCCGAGGCGCAGCCGGTCTCCTGGCCGATCGCCCACGACGTGCGTCCGGCCCGCCAGGCGCGCGGCGCGGCGCCCGTCAAGTGCGCGGACTGCCATACGTCCGACTCGAAGTTCTTCCTCGGCGAAGTCCGGCCGCAGGGTCCGGTGCAGGACGCCGCGGCGCCGGCGATCGCCACGGCGGAGCTCCTGAAGGTGTGCGGCTGCTACCATGCGGCGCTGGGTTCCACGTTCGCGATGCGCCCGCTCCTCAAGGTGACGCTCTGGACGATCTTCGGCCTGATGTGCCTCTTCCTCGCGGCGGCGGCCGGAATTGCGCTGACCCGGCTCGGCGGCTGGTTCCAGGCGGTTTCGAAGGAATTCATGGGCGGCCTGATCAAGTGGGTGCTCGACATGGGCCTCGTGGTCTGCCTCGCCTACCTCCTGCTCAGCGGCGTCATCGGCTGGCTCTGCGGCGGCATGACGGGCTGGGCGCTCATGTTCCACATGGTCGCCGGCGGCGGTTTCGCGGGCTGCGCGGTGCTGTTGGCGGCCCTGCGCGCCAAGGAACGGACGGAGAAGCTCTGGAGCGGCGTCGCATGGGCGTTCTGGGTGCTGTTCGCGGCCGGTACGATCTTCACGGCGGTGATGCCGATGATGACGGTGTTCGGCTCGCACGGCCAGGAGATTCTCCTGTGGAGCCATCGCTGCGTGTCGCTCTGCTTTGCGGCTTCGAGCTGCATCCTTTGCCGCCTCCTTCAGAAAAAGCAGTGATTAAATACGCCCATCGTGCCATGGACACCGAGTTTTCGGTGTCCTTTGGCTTAAATGAGGATCCCGCGCTCTGTGGCGCGGCCGCGGCCGCCTGTTTCGCCCGAATCGACGAAATCGAGACCCTTTTGACGAAATTCAACGACACCAGCGACGTTGCGGTGATCGGTGCGTTGAAGGACGGCGAGACGGCGCTCGTGGCGCCGGAGACGATGGATGCGCTGGTTGCGAGCGCGCAGGTGTGCGCCGCGACGGGCGGCGCCTTCGACCCCACGGTCGAGGCGCGTACGTTCGGCGAGCTGATCCTCGACGTCGAACATTTCCGCGTCGGCGTGAAGAAGGGTCCGGTGGCGCTCGATTTCGGCGGCATCGGCAAAGGGTCTGCGCTCGACGCGTGCGCGAAGATCCTCCGCTCCGAACAGTTTGAGCTGAACAACTGGCTGCTGGACGGCGGAACGTCCACGCTGCTCGCCTCGGGTTCCCCGACATCCGAGGAGACGGGCTGGCCGCTGGGCGTGGGCGGCGTGTGGAAGAACCGCACGAAGCTCCCGACCGTGCTGCGGCTTTCGGACGGGGCGCTCTCCGGCAGCGGTTTCGAGCTGCGCGGCGAGCATGTACGCGACGTGCGGCATGGCGGAGCCGCCGTCAAATGGGCGCAGAGCTGGAGCCGCGCCCGTACCGCCGCCGTGGCCGACGCGCTGTCGACGGCCGCCCTCGCGCTCGGGGCGCGCGAACTGAAATCGGCCTGCGAAACATTGGAAGCGCAGGTTCTCGTGGCCCGTTCCCAGGGCCGTTTCCTCGACCGTTTCCGTGATCCGCTGTGCTGGTTCGGGCGAACCGCTTGAGAAAAGGCTGGACCTGTGCTATAATCGATTTTGCAACGTGGAGTCAGAGATGACAATCCGATCTTACCTTGAAAAATTTGCGAAGGAGACGCCGCACGGCGTGGCACTCCAGTTTGCGGTCAAGAAGGAATGGTTCACGCGGACGTGGGCCGATTTCCTGGCCGATGTGCGCGCCGTGGCGGAAGCCTACGGCACGACGTTCGCCCTCCGCGCCCGCGCGGAGAACGTGGCGTGCATCCTGCCGAACAGCCCGGAGTGGATGACGGTCTATCTGGCGTGCAGCGGCGCCGGCGTGAGCGTGGTTCCGATCGACCCCAAGCTCCACAACGAGGAGGTGGCGTACATCCTCAGGAATTCCGCGGCCGTGGTTGTCACCACCGACAAGGCCCACCTGCCGATGATGCAGGCCATCGTGCCCGAACTCCCCGACCTGCGCGCCATCGTCGTTCTCGACGGCGGCGGCGAAGAACTCGCCCCGGTCGGCAACGTGAAGGTCTACGACTACACGGCGCTGAAGGGCGAAGGCCGGAAGGCGCTGGACGCCCACGGCGACAAGGGCTGGTACGACGCGCACGTCGCCCGCGACGAGGACGTCGCCTCGGTGATCTACACCTCGGGCACGACGGGCCAGCCGAAGGGCGCGATGCTCACGCACGGCAACTTCATCCACGACATCGACGGTGCGCTCGGCGCGTTCGACGAGCCGATCGACCAGAAGGACTCGCTGCTCGTCGTGCTGCCGCTCTTCCACGCGTTCTCGTTCTGCACGAACTTCGTGCTCGGCCTCTACAAGGGTTGCGCGATGAAGTTCGTGCGCTCGCTCTACACGATCGGCGAGGACGTGAAGATCCTCCAGCCCTCCGTGGTGATGAGCGTGCCGCTGCTGGCCGAGAAGATGTTCGACAAGATCCAGTCCAAGATCCAGTCGTCGAAGGTTGCGCAGATCCTGCTGAAGGTCGGCCTGGGCGGCATCGTGCGCAGGAACATCGTCAAGGGACTCGGCGGCAAGCTTCGCTTCATGATCGTGGGCGGTGCGCCGTGTCCGAAGCACGTGCTCGAAGGCTACAAGAAGCTCGGCATCGCGGTGCTCGAAGGCTACGGTCTCACCGAGTGCTCGCCCGTCGTCTCGGTGGCGGGGCCGAAGTGCGCGAAGATCGGCACGATCGGCGTCAAGCTCTCGAACGTCGAGGTGCGTCTCGCGGACCCGAACGAGCAGGGCGTGGGCGAGCTCCAGATCAAGGGCCCGATCACGATGAAGGGCTACTGGCGGAACGAAGAGGCGACGAAGGAGGCTTTCGACGGCGAATGGCTGAAGACGGGCGACCTCGCGTCCATCGACGAACTCGGCCTCATCTCGATCCGCGGCCGCAAGAAGGCCCTGATCGTGAACCGCGAAGGCAAGAACATCTATCCGGAGGAAGTCGAGAACCGCATCGGTGCGGACCCGGTCGTCTCCGACTGCGTGGTCGTCGGCTATACGACCGGCGGCCTCCCCGGCGAGAAGGTCGGCTGCGTTGTGCATCCGAACGTCGAGCTCCTCGCCGCGCGCAACGGCGGCAAGGAGCTGTCGTGGGCCGAAATCGAGAAGATCGCCAAGACCGCCGTCCAGAAGCAGTGCCAGGAATTGGCGGACTACAAACGCGTGCGCAAGGTGGTGGTCGTGAAGGAACCCCTTGAACGCACCTCCATCCAGAAAGTGCGGCGCGTCGCCTACAAGGGCACGCTCGACGAATGAAAGGCCCGACCGGTTTATGACGCTCACACGAATCGCCGATTGGCTCGACCGGACGCTTGACGTCCGGTCGTTTTCTGATGTCTCCAACAACGGCGTGCAGATTGCGCGCCGCGGGACGCAGGTGACCACGGTCGCCTTCGCGGTCGACGCGAGCGTACGTTCGGTCGAGGACGCGGTCGCCGCGGGGGCGCAGCTCCTCGTCGTGCACCACGGCATCTCGTGGGGCGGCGGCATCCAGCGCCTGACGGACGGCGTCTACAACGTGGTGAAGACGGCGATGGACGCCGATCTCGCGCTCTACGCCGTGCATCTGCCGCTTGACGCGAATCCCAAGTACGGCAACAACTACGAGCTGGCACGCTATCTCGGCCTCAAGGGCCTCACGCCCGCCTTCGTCTACCACGGGGAGACGATCGGCGTCGTGGGCACGCTGCCGAACGGCAGGAAGGTGGGCGTCTGCTCGGGCGGCGCCGGCTGCTTCGCGGCGGACGCCAAGGCGCTCGGCTGCGACCTCTACATCACGGGCGAGGCGGACTGGGGCGAGACGATCGCCGCCGAGAACATCGGGATGCCGATGATCTGCGCGGGACACTATCCGACCGAGACGTTCGGCGTCAAGGCGGTCGCCGCGGCGATGAAAAAGGCGCTGAAGGTCAAAACCGTTTTCCTGCCGCGCGCTAATGAAGCGCTAACCAAATAGAGCTATACTAGACGTTGTCGATTTCAGAAGAAAAGGAGAAGAGAGAATGGATCTGCAGAACGCAACGAACCGCATCGCCGCCCAGGGCGAGCTGGTGACGAAGATCAAGAACGAGGTGGGCAAGGTGATCGTGGGCCAGGAGAAACTCGTCGACCGCCTCGTGCTGGCGCTCGTCACGGACGGCCACATCCTCCTCGAAGGCGTGCCGGGCCTCGCGAAGACGCTGAGCGTGAACACGCTCGCCAAGGTGCTCGGCCTTGACTTCAAGCGCATTTCGTTCACGCCGGACCTGCTGCCGGCCGACGTCGTCGGCACGCTGATCTATTCGCCGAAGACGGGCGAGTTCGCGCCGAAGAAGGGCCCGGTCTTCACGAACCTGCTCCTGGCGGACGAAGTCAACCGCGCCCCGGCGAAGGTTCAGTCGGCCCTGCTTGAGTCGATGCAGGAAAAGCAGGTGACGATCGGCGAAACGACCTATGCGCTCCCGAAGCCGTTCCTCGTGCTCGCGACCCAGAACCCGATCGAACAGGAAGGCACGTACCCGCTGCCGGAAGCCCAGGTGGACCGCTTCATGTTCAAGTGCCTCGTCGAGACGCCCTCGCGCGCGGACGAGCGCCGCATCATGGAGCGTTTCGCCCAGCAGGCGAAGGCGCCGGAAGCCACGACCGTCTGCACGATGGACGACATCCTCGCCCTGCGCGAGACGCTCAAGGACGTCTATTGCGACGAAAAGGTCGGCGACTACATCCTCGACATCGTCTTCGCGACCCGCGAGCCCGAGAAGGTGAAGGGCCTCGCCGGCCTCAAGGAGCAGATACAGGTCGGCTGCTCGCCGCGTGCGACCCTCTGCCTCAACAAGGCCGCCCGCGCGAACGCGCTCCTGCACGGCCGCGCCTACGCGACGCCGCAGGACGTGAAGGAAGTCGCGCACGACGTGCTGCGCCACCGCATTCTTCTCACCTACGAGGCCGAAGCCGAGAACGTGACAAGCGACCTCGTCATCGACAAGATCCTCAACGAAATCCCGGTTCCCTGACATGAGGAGATGTTGACATGAAGCTTGGGAATACGGGAGGATGGGTCCTCGCCGCGCTGGCGTTCGCCCTTGCGGGAAGCGCGTGGGTGTGGTACGGCTGGCGCATCGAGCCGTCGAACGGTGAAATCGCCGTCCTCATGAAGAAAACGGGCAAGAACCTGCCGCCCGAGGCGATTCTGGCGCTGGGGCCCGACTACAAGGGCATTCAGCTCGAGGTGCTGCCGGAAGGCCGCTTCTTCCGCAATCCGTGGACGTGGGACTGGTCGTACG
>CADCPA010000274.1 GCA_902803135.1 uncultured bacterium | reverse complement strand
TCGCGGATGATGAGCGTCGGGGAGCGGGCGTTGATGAGTTCGCGGATCGGGTTGGACACGCGCAGATACTCGAAAATCGCCTTGCGTCCCTTGTAGCCCGTGCCGTTGCAGGTCTTGCAGCCCTTGCCGAAGTAGAACGGACGACCGCCGATCTGGTCGCGGGCGAGGTTGATGCGGTCGAGCGTTTCGTCGTCCGGCTCGTAGCCCTCCTTGCACTCCTTGCAGCAGGTACGCAGCAGACGCTGCCCCAGCACGGCTTCGAGCGTGGAGGCCACCATGTACGGGGCGACGTTCATATCGACGAAACGCATCACGGCGCCGGCGGCGTCGTTCGTGTGGAGCGTCGAGAACACCAAGTGGCCCGTCAAAGCGGCCTGGATGGCGATTTCCGCCGTTTCCAAGTCGCGGATTTCGCCGACCATGATGATGTCCGGGTCTTGACGCAGGAAGGCGCGGAGCACCTTCGCGAACGTGTTGCCCACTTCATGGTTGATCGGCACCTGCACGATGCCGTCCATGTCGTATTCGACAGGTTCCTCGGCCGTAAGCAGCTTCGAGTCGATCGTGTTGATGCGGCGGAGCACCGAATAGAGCGTCGTCGTCTTGCCGGAGCCCGTCGGGCCCGTCACGACGATGATGCCGTTCGGCTTTTCGATGTCCATCGTGATCTGCTCGTACACGTCTTCCGGCAGGCCCACGTTTTCAAGGTCGAGCGACGTCGCGCTCTGGTCGAGAATACGCATAACCACCGATTCGCCGTGCGTCGTGGGCAGGCAGCTCACGCGCAAGTCGACGGGGCGGCCGGCGACGTTGATGGCGATGCGTCCGTCCTGCGGGATGCGGCGTTCCGCGATGTTCAGGTTCGACATGATTTTGACGCGGGAGATGATGGCGGGGGCCATCGAGACGTCCGGGGCCTTCACCTCGTACAGCGCGCCGTGGACGCGGTAGCGGATCTTGAAGTCGTGCTCGAACGGCTCGATGTGAATATCGGCCGCGCGGTCCACGACGCCCTGGTAGAGAATCATGTTCACGAACTTGACGACCGCGTTGTTGTTCGCGGCGCCCTCGAGGGCGGCCACGTCGTTCGGGTCGCTCTTGAGGGCCTCGTCGCCGTCCATGTCCTCGCCGAGGTTCTTGAGCATGTCGGCGACGGAGTCGCTCGCGTCGCCGTAGTGCTGCGCGATGCGCTCGACGACGTCCCTCTCGCGGGCCATGACGAAGCGCACTTCCTTCGAGAGGGAGAACGCGACTTCGTCGGACACGCGCGGGTCCACGAGATTGCAGGTCGCCAGCGTGACCGACGTCTCGTCGGCCGCCACGCACAGCACCGTGTACATGCGGGCGATGGAGGCGGGGATCGCGTTGACCGTGTCGTCGTCGAGCTCCATGCTGGCGAGGTCGACGACCTCGCAGCCCTGGTACGCCGCCATCATGCCCAGCAGCGAATCTTCGTCGAGATAGTTGCCGTTGATGATGATCTCGCGCGTGGTCTTGCCGGCGTTCTGCGCCTGTTCGTCGCGGACGGACTGCGCGCCCGCCTCGTCGAGGACGCCGTTGCGGATCAACAAATCAAGAAGCGGATCGAATTGTTCGGCCATTATCTCTGCCCCATTTCTTCCTTGAGCTTGGCGACGACGGTGTCAGGATCCTGAGACTTCGTGATGAGCTCGTCGTAGGAGATGAGACCGCTGCGGTAGTGCTGCATCAGGCACGAGTCGAGGGTGACCATGCCGAACTTCGCACCGGTCTGGATGTCGGACCGGATTTGGAACGTCTTGTTGTCGCGGATGCGGCTGCGGATGGACGGCGTCGCCAGCATGATCTCGAACGCCGCGATGCGACCGTGGACCTCGCCGTTCGCGTCGAGTTTCGGCAGCAGGATCTGGGAGATGACGGCCTGCAGACCGACGGAGAGCTGCGTACGCACCTGCTCCTGCTGGTCGGTCGGGAAGGCGTCGACGATACGGTCGATCGTTTCGGCCGCGCCCGTCGTGTGCAGCGTGCCGAACACCAGGTGGCCCGTTTCAGCGGCGGTGATGGCCGCGCCGATCGTCTCGAGGTCGCGCATTTCGCCGACGAGGATCACGTCCGGGTCCTGACGCAGGGCGCGGCGGATGGCCTCGGCGAAGCTCGGCACGTCGGCACCGACTTCGCGCTGCGTGACGAGCGACTTCTTCGAGGTGTGGTAGAATTCGATCGGGTCTTCGATCGTGATGATGTGCACGCCGCGTTCCTGGTTGATGACGTCGATCATCGAGGCGAGCGTCGTGGACTTGCCGGACCCCGTCGGGCCCGTCACGAGGATGAGGCCGCGCGGCTTGAAGAGCAGTTCCTTCACCGTCTCGGGAAGACCGATCTGCTCGAGCGTCAGCAGGCCCGAGGGAATCATGCGGAGCACGCAGCCCCAGCGCTTGCGTTCCTTGAACACGGAGACGCGGAAGCGCGTGCCGTCCTCATGGGCGACGGCGAAGTCGGCGCCGCCGCGGGTCTCGACTTCCTGGATCTGCTCCTGCGACATGATCTCCGTGCAGAGCTTGTAGGTGTCGTCCACGTCGAACGGTTCGTCCGCGATCGCCACAAGTTCGCCGTGCACGCGCAGTTCCGGCGGCATGAAGGCACGCACGTGAAGGTCGGAAGCGCCTTCGTCGATCGTCGCCTGCAGGAGGTCGTGCATCGTAATTTCTGTTGCCATCTCTCTTCTCCTCCAATTCTAGATCGTTTCAATGCTCGTGCGGGGAGACGCCGTCAGTCGGCGTCGCCCATCGTGGCCTGCAGGACTTCCCTCAGGGAGGTCATGCCCGACGCCACCTTCAGCATGCCGTCTTCGCGCAGCGTGCGCATGCCCATTTCGCGGGCGCGCTGGCGGAGCACGGTCGAAGGCGCGTGGTCGAAGATGAGACGCTGGATCGTGTCGTCCACTTCGAAGATCTCGAAGATGCCCTTGCGGCCCTTATAGCCGCTGTTGCACTTCGCGCAGCCGCGGCCCACGTACATGTGCTCCGGAATCGTCTTCGCGATCGAGCCGAGCATCTTGAGGTCGCGTTCGGTCGGCGTGTACTCTTCCTTGCAGTTCACGCAGATCGCGCGCACGAGACGCTGCGCCAGACAGGCGCGCACGGCCGAGGCGACGAGGAACGGCTTCACGCCCATATCCGTCAGACGGGTAATGGCCGAAGGCGCGTCGTTCGTATGCAGGGTGGAGAACACCAAGTGGCCCGTGAGAGCCGCTTCCATGGCGATGTCGGCCGTTTCCGAGTCGCGGATTTCGCCGATCATCACAATGTTCGGTGCCTGACGCAGAATCGAGCGGAGCGCCGCCGAGAAGTCGAGCCCGACGTCACGGTTCACCTGCACCTGGTTGATGCCGCTCATCTGGTATTCGACAGGATCTTCGACTGTGATGATCTTGCGGTCCGGCAGGTTGAT
>CADCPA010000273.1 GCA_902803135.1 uncultured bacterium | reverse complement strand
GACTACGGCGACGACACGAAGGTGTACCTTGAAAGTCCAAACCGCCAGGCGCGGTACGCGTGCGCGTTCACGCTCTCCGACAACGCGAGCCATGCTGGCCCGCTCATCAAGCGCGGCGCGCAGGATCTCTATCTCTACGCCACCAACACGTACGCGGGTGGCACGATCATCGAGCAGGGGCGGCTGATCTTCAGCAGTCCGTGGACGGTACCGTCCAACTCGGCCATCCGCGTCGAGGCGGGCGCGACGGCGAACTTCAACGGCAACGCCGCCACGATCGCGTCGTTCGCGGGGCCGGGCCAGGCGGCGAACGGCAACGTGACGGTGACGGATTCCGTGAAGGCGTCATGCGCCGATCTCTTTGCGAACAGGTACGCGACGTTCGGCGGCAGCCTGACGTTTGCGCCGGGCGCCACGTTCACGATCACGGACGCGGAGAACCTGGAGACATACGCGAAGCGGGCCTCCGTGGTGGCGTTCACGGCCCAGTCGGTAAGCGGTACGCCCGTCCTGGCGTTCGAGGGCGAACACGGACCCACGAAATGGGCGCTCATAAGCAAGGGCAACGGCACGTACAACTTCGGCGCGCTAGTCGGGACGATGATGCTCCTGAAGTAGTGCGGGGAATTATAACCACTAAACAAGCGAAAGCAGTGGCAGATGAAGAGAATGGCTATTGTGGCGGGCTTGGCGGCTCACCATACGGGCTGAATTTCGGATTGCGGGAAAAGGCTGGATTGTGATATGATAGCCGTGCGTAAAACTGTAGGAAGGTAATGTCTGCGCGCCGCGTGAGCGGTGTGCGCCGATGAAAGGAAGCGCAGAGAAATGAGAAAGATAGCCTTTGTGGGCGCGATGATGGCCTCTCTGGCGGGCGTCTGCGCCACCAACGTCACGGAGCGGGTCGTGCTGGCGGCCGACGCCGACTGGCGCGGACTCGGGCCCGTGACGATGGCGGATGGCGCCTCGATCGACCTCGCCGGACACACGCTCAAGGTGGACGGCCTTGCGCAGACGACGGAAGAGGTTGCGGACCTCACGTCAAGCGCCGGTGCGGTCACAGCCTCGACCATCTATTCTGGGGCGGCGGAGTTCCTGTTCGACGACCGCTTCGTCTACACGTGGAGCACGACCGAAACGGGCAACACGAGCTTGAACCACCGGGTCTGCGTCAACGGCAGATTTCCGTTCATCGTCGTCTACGATTTCGGCGAGGGGAACGAGACGTGCGTTCGGAGTTACAGGATGTACTATGACAGCCTGATGCACTCGAACGTGCGCGCGCCGAAAAGCTGGACGTTCGCCGGCTCCAACGACAACGCAAACTGGATCGACCTCGACGTGCGCAGTAACGTGACCGACTGGAGCCAGCCTGACGCGCGCACGTTTTCCTTTATCAACTTGACCAGCTACCGGTACTATCGACTCTCCGTTTCGGAAGTCGTCAACGGCAACGTCCTGGAACTGTACCAGCTGGAGTATTTCCCGTTCCCGGCGGAGTATTTCGACGTAACTGTGCCCGAACCGGAGCGCGTGACGTCATCCACGCTCTATTCCGGACACGCCTCGTTCCTTTTTGACAACAAGTTCAAGTACTCGGTCGATGCGAACGACAGGACCAACACGAACAAGAACCACCGGGTCTGTGCTACGGCGATGCCGTTTGATGTCGTCTACGATTTTGGCGCGGGAGGCGAAAAGGTCCTGAACGGCTACAAGATCTACTTCAACAGCTGCAGCGGCGGTACTGAGGAAAACATACGGGCTCCGTTCGACTGGCGGTTTGAGGGATCGGACGACAACGCGAACTGGACAACTCTCGATTTCCGTGCGAACGTGACGAACTGGACGAAGATGTGCGTGCGCGAGTTCTCTTTCGCCAATGGGACGCCCTGGCGATACTACCGCCTGCACGTGACGAAACACGGGCCTGACTCCTGCCTGGAGCTGTACCAGCTCGAGTATTTCTCGAAGCCGGCGATCCTCTCGACGCCACGCGCGGAGGGCGCAGATCTCACGGAGCCGGGAAACGATCACCTGTCCTTGTCCTCGGCGCCCATGTACGGCAGCGTGAGCCACCTCTTCGACAACAATTTCAGCTACAGGTACGACGGCACTCATGTCAACGACCACCGCATCCTCGTTCATAAAACGGCTTTGCCGTTCAACATCGTCTACGACTTCGGAGCCGACGTGCGCACAAACGTGACCGCCTACAAGATCTACTACCAGTCCGCTTCGAGCACCACCAACCGTGCGCCGCGGGCATGGAACTTCGCGGGGTCGAACGACGGCACGGCGTGGACGACGCTCGATAGCCGGGACAACGTGACGGCCTGGACGCAGCCACCCTGTTCCCTGGAGTTCACTTTCGTCAATCCGCACGACTACCGTTATTACCGCCTACAGCTCACAGAAACTTGGGATTCGTATCTTGAAATGTACCAGGCCGAGTTCTTCGGCGGGCAGATTGGCGAGCTGCACGTGGACGTCCCTGCGGGAACGGCGCAGACGAACACGTTCATCTCGGTGGACGGTGCGCTCCGGCTCGTGAAGGACGGCGCGGGCAGCTTCACGGCCGCCTGCGCGAACCAGACGTACTTTGGCGGCACGGTGGTCTCGAACGGCACGCTTGTCGCCGGCTTGGCGGGCGGCGCCGCGCCGCTGGGCGGCCTGAACGACACGGACGACGATTCTTCCTCCGTCATCGTCTGCGCGGGCGGCACGTTCGACGTGAACGGCCTTGGCGGTTGGTGGAACTACCCGGTCCGCCTCGACGGCGGCACGCTCCGCTGCGCGATGGCGACGGAAGACGCGCCCACGAACACGTTCCGCCGCATTTCGCTTGATTCCGATTCGCGTCTGGAGGTGTCGGGGAACTTCGTCATGGGCGACGGGACGGGCGCGGACGGTTGCCTCGACCTGGGCGGACACGTGCTGACGACATCCGTTTCCCTGGACGGGCTGTGGACGCTGAACCTTCCTACTGTGACGTCCGGTACGATTGCCTTTGACCTCAAGGCGGCGGACGCGCAGGTCGGGAAGAAGGTCATGGCGTGGGAGGGGAACGCGCCGACCGCCGGCGTGCGGTTCACGAAGTCTGCGACCGGGCACTATCTCGTCGAGGCGTTGGCGGACGG